>CAYQNV010000148.1:0-3661 GCA_964418975.1 uncultured bacterium
TGCCGCGCCGCCTGCGCGAACATCCGATCGCCAGCTTCTTCCTCGAGCGAGCGAGGCTGCACATGCCCGCTTACGAGCGGCATCTCGCACCCGGCGATCTGGAGGCGCTGTGGGCCTACGTGCGCTGGCTGCGCAGTCCCGCCGCCGCGCCGGACTCGGCCAAGGTCACGTCGTTCTGAGGGCTTGCCCGGAGGAGTTCCCACGCGCCCGGCTTGCGGCGAAGCGAATGTCCGGGCTAGTGTAGTCCGCTGCGCGTCATGGTGGCGCGCCGCCCGTTGGGAGTCCCATGACCGCTTATAAGCATCGCCTGCGGCGCAAACGCGCCAAGCAGTCCGCGCGCAAGAAGGCCGAAAAGGCCCGCGCCGCCAAGAAGCGCAGCCGCTGAGTAGATCCCGCGCCGCACGGCCGGGAACGAAGACGCCCGCCCGACCGGCGGGCGTTCGTGCTCAAGGGTCGGGGTGCGAGAAACTCCGTCAGTCGGAGCCGGTGCGCCGCTCGTCGCCGCGGCCACGCGGCGGGCCCGGGTAGAAACCGCTCGGGTTACGACCCGCCGCGGGCGGAACCGGCTTGATGTCCTGACTCGGCACGGCGCGCCAGGGGCGAGCTTTCGCCGGCCCGGGTTCGACGTCGGGCACCTTGCCGGAGAGCACTCGTGTCGCGAGCGCATCGGCGGCCGGCCCGGCCTTCACCTCAAGTGTCGAGGCGGTGATGACGAAGATGCGCTGGTTGTTCGCGCCCGCGTCGGCGGGGAACAGGAAGAAGCCCTCGCGCTCGGGCGTCCACGACAGCGTGTAGCCGCAGATGAACTCGCCGTCGCGGAATCGCACGGCGATCTTCTTGCCCTTCTGGGTCTCGGCAGGCCCGTCCACGAAGCCGCGCACGTCCGCGCGCGACGGGTCGCCTTCCAGCGAGCTCACGAAGAACAACGCCTTCAGCTGCTTGAAGCGCAACTCCACCGTGTCGGCCGCGTCGCCGTCGGAGTGGATGTGGAAGATGCCGCGATTGGGGGAGAAGTCTTGCGTGACCCCTTTGAGGACACGGCCGTCGGTGTATCGCGCGACGACGAGATTGGAGATCTCCACGCTGGACTCCCACGGAGAGGGGACGGTCGATGGCCCGCGGGGGGAGGGCCGGGTTCCTGACCGGGTTCTCGGCCGCGGCCCGCGGCCGCTTTAGTGCGGATCGCCCGCGCCGGGGCTTGCGGGACCCCCGGTCCCTGTGCGAGGTTCCGCCGTCGGTCGATGTTCCCACCGCGCTCGAAAGGAGAACTGCATGCACAAGCGAGCCTTGGGGTTGACTCTTGCGGTCGCACTGCTGGCGACGGGTTGCAACGAGTCGACGCAGCAGACGGGGTCGATGTCGTCGGAGACCACCAGTTCCACCACCAGCGCCATCCCGAGCGGCGAGGCGCCGGCCACCGAGGCGACGGGAGGCAAGCTGCACAAGCTCGCCAGCGGGCTTCAGTACGAGGACGTGGTCGTCGGCAGCGGCAAGATGGCCGAGCCGGGCATGAACGTGTCGGTGCATTACACCGGCCGGCTCACCGACGGCGTCAAGTTCGACAGCAGCGTGGACCGTGGCCAGCCGCTCAAGTTCCAGTTGGGTGGTGGGCAGATGATCCAGGGCATGGACGAGGGCGTGAAGGGCATGCGCATCGGCGGCAAGCGCAAGGTCACGGTCCCGCCGGACCTGGGCTATGGCGCGCGCGGCTCCGGCGGCGTGATCCCGCCGAACGCCACACTGGTGTTCGACATCGAACTGCTCGACGTGCAGTGACGTCGCTTCTCCTGCAGCAGCATCGCGCGGCGCGAGGTCCAGCCCCTCGCGCCGTTCGCGTGCCGGGACGCTTCCCCGGAGCGCCGCCATGACGCCCGGGCACGCGGGCCGCGCCGCGATCGGCGTGGTGCGAGATTCATTCGCGCCCGAAGCTGGCCGCGTGCGCGACGAGGCCGACGGGTTCAGCTGGCGGCCGCTCGCGTTCGAACAGCGCGTGTCGTTTCGTGAGTCGCGCGCCGACGGCGCGTGCGTGGTCGCGGCCGAAACCGTGCTGCTCCTCGGCGTGCGGGGCCGGGCGCCGGAGTTGGCCACGCTCGCCGCTCGCAATGCCCGCGATCCCGGGCTCTCGGCGTTGCGCTGGGATTCCGAGACCGGACGCGTCTCACTGCGTTCCGGGGTGATCGCGCGACCCGGGGACGGTGGCGCCGCGGCGCGCCGGCTCGCCCATGCGGCACTTCTGCAGATCGGCGACGCTTTGCGTGCCGCCGACACGTTGGCGGTGGAGTTCCCCGAGGCCACGCTCGCCGACGTGCCCGAGCGTGGCCCGGGGGAGACGACCGTCGTAGAGCACGCCGAGGCGTGGCGTGCGTACGCCGCGGGGGGCACAGCTGCGGCCGCTTCGCTCGAGGCCGCGGTCGCACGGCTCGCCGCGCTCTCGCCCGCCCCGTGGCAGCGCGTCACGCGCGCGCCGCATGGCATCGACGCCGAGATCGCCTGCTCGCCCGAGGCCGCGGGCGGTACCCCCGGCTCGGGGCTGGCTCTGCTGCGCGCGAGCGCCGGCCAGCCGCACCCTCGGCTCGGTCCGGGCCTCGTGCTGGCGCTGGTTCCGCCCGCCGGCACCGAGCCCGATGCCGAGCGCGCGCCGGCCACCGCGGCGCTCCTGAACGAGGCCGAATCCCGTGAGTGGACCGGCGCGGACCAACTGGGGGGCTGGTGCGTTCATCCCGTGGCGGGACTCTCGCACGTGCTCTACCTGCCGGCCCTCGCGGCCGAGGACGACACGACGGCAACCCTCGTCTGGCAGGCCGCGATGCGCGCCCGCTGGGCGGTGGCGTTCCTCGCTCGCGTGGGACGCCTTCGCAACCTGCAAGGGGAGGACGCCGAGAGTTCCGGGGCGACTCTCGGGGACTGAGTTCCGGCCGCGCTCCCGCGCTCGGCGTCGGGCTGCGCACGCCGGTCGCGCCGTGCGGGTGGCGGTCCCAGGAGGCGTGGGCCCTGTGTTAGCGTCGACGGTCCCGTTCCGCTTGTCCGAGGTCCCGATCGTTCGCGCGGCCGAGGCCGCGCGGGGAGAACCCCATGCGCCGCCCGCAGCCGCACGATCCGATGTCTCGCGTCCGCCTCGCGATCCGGGGGTTTATTCCGGCGCTCGCGCTCCTCGCGGTGACCTCCGCGTTCGCCGCCGAGCCGCGCGCAACGGGCCGCACGACCGAACCCGTCGCGCTCGACGTCAAGCTCTTCAAGCGGCTCGAGTGGCGCTCGATCGGGCCCGCGAACATGGGTGGCCGCATCTCGGACGTGGCGGTGGTGGAATCGAACCCGGCGCAGCTCTACGTGGCCACCGCCACGGGTGGCGTGTTCAAGTCGCAGAACCTGGGCGTCACCTGGACGCCGGTGTTCGACAAGGAGACGGTGGCGAGCGCCGGCGCCATCGCGCTCTTCCAGAAGCGGCCCGAACTCGTCTGGGTGGGAACGGGGGAGGCGAACAGCCGCAACTCGTCGGCGTGGGGCAAGGGAGTCTATCGCTCGGACGACGGCGGCGGGTCGTGGAAGTGCATGGGGCTCGAGGCCACGTCGTCCATCTCGCGCATCGTGTGTGACCCGAGCGACAGCCTCACGGTGTATGTGGCGGCGTTGGGTCGGCTGTGGGGCGAGAATCCCGAGCGCG
>CAYQNV010000149.1:0-2385 GCA_964418975.1 uncultured bacterium
CCCGTCGACCTGGTGCTGTTCGCGGGCGACATCACCTGGGGCAACTCGCGCGCGGAGTGGGTCGCGGCGAAGCAGAAGCTCGACACGCACCTCACGCAGAACGACATCCCCTACCTCGCGGTGCCGGGCAACCACGACGTCGACAACAGCGACACGAACCTGTACGAGGAGTTCATCGCCGATTCGGGCGTGTGGGACGCGGGCTCCGCCGCCTTCACCGGACACAACGGGCGCGTCCGCGCGACGGGCTGGAGCGGACTACGCTTCATCGGCATCAACAACTCCAACCCCGGCTGGAACACCATTCCGAGCGCGGACGTGGCGACGGTCGCGGCCCGCGTCTCGGCCGCCGCGGCGGCGGGCGAGAATGCCTTCATCCTGTGCCACCACCCCCACGACGAGAAATCGCGCATGCCGCTCGCCAGCGTGCTGCGCAACACCTCGCTGGTCGGCTACCTGCACGGACACGCGGGCTCGCCACACGTGCGGAAAGGTTTGTCGGGCGTGACCAACCCGGTGGTGTGGGACGTGGACACGAACGCCATCTACCAGGACCGCTGCCTGGTCTACTTCGAGGTCTTCCCGACCCAGCTCCGCGCCTATGTGGTGGTGCTGAACGACAACCCGACCCGGCTGCCCACGGCGGTGACCGTGCCGCTCGCCCACCCGCTGACCTTCACGGCCGAGTCGAGCCGGGGCTTCGCGGATGCCGTGCACTCCGGGGCGCGCGTCGCGCCCACGAGCCGCGCGGGCGAGCGCAAGCTCTGGCACCGCGCCGGCGAGTGGTGGGGTGTGCTGTGGAGCGATGCGGCCGGCGCCTACCGCATCCAGCGCCTCGAGCTCGGCACGCAGACCTGGAACGACACCGGGCCCGCGGTGACGACCACGGCCGCGCGCAGTTTCGACGCGCTGGCCGAGGGCGACGCGCTCACGATCGCATCCAACGTGCCCGCGACTCCCGGCCAGGCCGCGAACGGCAGCCCGGGCCAGCTCAGCCGCTTCACCTTCGCGCCCGCGCTCGGACGCTACACGAGCGACGCAGGTTATCCCGTTTCGATCAACGACTCGCGCAGCCCGGCGCTGGTCCTGGCGCGCGACACGACCGGCATGCTGTGGGCCGGCTGGACGCGCGCTGGCTCGGCCTTCGTCGCCCACACGCTCGCGAGCGACGCGTCCTGGAGCGCGCCGATCGCGCTGGCCGGCGGGCTGGCCGCGGCCGACAGCGTGGCGCTGGCGTCCTTCGGAGGCTTCGTGGGCGCGCTGTGGACGAACTCGGCCACCGGAACGCTGGCCTTCGCGCGCCACCTCGACGGGGCAGCGGAAACCCTCTGGACGACCGAAGTGGCCACGGCGCCAAACCTGATGGGCGAGACCCTCGACCTCGTCGCGGCCGATGGGCGCGCACTCGCGGCCGTGCGCGCGAATGATGGCGCGCTCAACCTGTTCGTGCGCTCGACCGCCGGAGCCTGGAGCGTGCACTCGCTCGGACATGCCGCGGACGCGCTCGACCACCCGCTGCTGGTGGTCGACCGCGCCTTCGGACTCCTGCGTCTGTTCGCGACGGCACCCACGCTGGCCGGCCAGAGCATCTCCGGGGGCGGTGCGCTGTACACCAAACTGTCGCCGCTCGCGGCCATCGCCTTCCCCCCCGGCCGCGGCACGCCGGTGGTGCAGGACGGAGCCCGCCCCTCTGCGCTCTTCGCCACGTCCAGCCGAGCGCCCGTGGACTCGTCGAGCGCGCTCGTGGTGCTCGGCAGCGTGGCCCAGTCCGCTCGCTACTGGCACGCCTTCGACGCGCTGGCCGCGCGGCCGTTGGCGCCGATGGCCGAGTTCAGCGCCAGCCTGCTCTCCGGGTTTGCACCGCTGGCGGTAGACTTCACCGATCTCTCGAGCGGCGCGCCCACGCACTGGAGCTGGGACTTCGGCGACGGCACGAGCTCCAGCGAGCGTGAGCCGCAGCACGTCTACGCAGAGGCGGGCACCTTCACGGTCACGCTGCGCGCCGCCAACGGCGCCGGCGAGGACGTGCGCACGCGCGCCGCCCTGGTGCGGGTGACGGCGCCGCCGATGGTCCTCTCCTTCCGGCCCGTGGCGGATGCACGCGTCTCCGAGTCGAGCAAGAACAGCAACGCCGGCAGCGAAGTCACGCTGCGCGTCAAGACTCAGGCCGGGAGCTCGTACCAGAGCTTCCTGCGCTTCGACCTCGGCAACCTGCCTGCGCCAGTGGCCTCCGCCCGGCTGCGCCTCTTCTGCACCGACCCGAGCTCCGGCGGCGGCAGCCTGTACCGCATCACCAGCAACGCCTGGGGCGAGACGACCCTCACCTGGAACAACCGGCCCACTCTCCCGGCCAGCCCGCTGTTCGCGCTGGGCAGCGTGACGACC
>CAYQNV010000150.1:0-1932 GCA_964418975.1 uncultured bacterium
CCGCCTTGACCGCGACCGGCTTGATGATCGAGAAGGTGGGCTCGGCCACGATTCGTCTCCTCCTACTTCCGCTTGACCACGTCCTGGATGGCCGCGCCAATGTCCGCGGGCGACTTCACCACGCGGATCCCGGCGGCTTCCATCGCCTTCATCTTCTCGGCGGCGGTGCCCTTGCCGCCGGAGATGATGGCGCCGGCATGACCCATCCGCCGCCCTGGCGGCGCCGTCTGCCCCGCGATGAAGCCCACCACCGGCTTCTTCACGTGGGCCTTGACGTAAGCCGCCGCGTCCTCTTCGGCGCTGCCGCCGATCTCGCCGATCATCACGATCGCCTCGGTGCCGGCGTCCTCGTTGAAGAGCCTCATGGCCGCCGTGTGGTTGGTGCCGATGATCGGGTCGCCGCCGATGCCGAGGCACGTGCTCTGCCCGATGCCGAGCGCCGTGAGCTGGGCGACCGCCTCGTACGTGAGCGTGCCGCTGCGGCTCACGACGCCCACCGGGCCGGCCATGTGGATGTGGCCCGGCATGATCCCGATCTTGCACTTCTCGCCCGGCGAGATGACGCCGGGGCAGTTCGGGCCGACGAGCCGCGTCTTCGTGCCGCGCACGCGCTCCCACACCCGCACCATGTCGAGCGTGGGGATGCCTTCCGTGATCGCCACCACCAGGCCGATGCCGGCGGCACAGGCCTCCAGGATCGCGTCGGCCGCGCCCGCCGGAGGCACGAACACCACCGAGGCGTTGGCCCCGGTCTTGTCCACGGCCTGCTGCACGGTGTCGAAGAGCGGGAAGCCCTCGACCGTGGTGCCCCCCTTGCCCGGCGTGACGCCGCCCACCACCTGCGTCCCGTAGTCCCGGCAGCCCTTGGCGTGAAAGGTGCCGTGCTTGCCCATCCCCTGGACGATGAGCCGCGTGTCGCGTAGCGCGAGGACGCTCACCGCGCAGCTCCCGCCGCGGCCACGACCTTGGCGGCGGCCGTGGTCATGTCGTCCGCGGTGTCGAAGTTGAGCCCGGACTCCTGCAGCATCTTCTGGCCCTTGTCCTCGTTGTTGCCCTTCATGCGCACGACCACGGGCACCTTCACGCCCAGGTCGCGCACGGCGGCGATCACGCCCTCGGCCAGCACGTCGCAGCGCAGGATCCCGCCGAAGATGTTGATCAGCACTGCGCGCACGTCCGTGTCGGCGAGCAGGATGCGGAAGGCGTTCTTGATCTGGTCGGCATTGGCGCCGCCGCCCACGTCGAGGAAGTTGGCGGGGCTCCCGCCCGCGAGCTTGATGATGTCCATCGTGGCCATCGCCAGGCCCGCCCCGTTCACCATGCAACCGACGTTTCCACCCTCGAGCTTGATGTAGTTGAGGCTGTGCTTCGAGGCGTCGACCTCGAGCGGCTCCTCCTCGTCGAAGTCGCGCAGCTCCACGAGCTCCGGATGCCGGAAGAGCGCGTTGTCGTCGAAGCCGATCTTGGCGTCGAGCGCCAGCACGTCGCCCGCCCTGGTGATCAGGAACGGGTTGATCTCGACGAGCGAGGCGTCCGTGCCCTCGAAGGCCTTGTAGAGCGCGACCAGGAGCGGGACCGCCTTCGTCACAATGTCGGGCGCCAGGCCGAGGCCGAATGCGAGCTTGCGCGCCTGGTAGGGGCGGAACCCCACCGCCGGGTCGATCTCCTCCTTGAGGATCGCACCCGGGTCTTTCGCCGCGACCTCCTCGATGTCCATGCCGCCCTGGGTGGAGGCCATGAACACCGGTCGGCCGCTGCTGCGGTCCACCAGGATCGCGAGATACATCTCTCGCGAACCCCCGAGGTCCATGCCCTGCTCGATCAGCAGCCGCCTCACGACGCGCCCCTCGGGGCCCGTCTGGTGCGTCTTGAGCGTCATGCCGAGAATCGCCTTCGCGACCTTTTCGCAGTCCTCGAGCGTCTTCGCGAGCT
>CAYQNV010000151.1:0-16345 GCA_964418975.1 uncultured bacterium
GGTGGCAGCGGACCGAGTCCGATCTTCCTCGACGGCAACACCTACCGGCCCGTGTCCGACGGCTGCTCGAGCGACCCGCTCTACGACTACCGCTGGCACCCCTCGCGCTCGCATCCCAACGAGATGATCAACGTGTCGGGCTCGGGCACCGAGCTCGTGTGGTGGGACGTCCGCACCTGCACCCCGACACGCACCTGGACACTGCCGATCACCTCGGACTACGGCATTGGCACGGGCGAGGGCAATCCCTCGAACGACGGCCGCTTCGTGGCCATCGCCAGCGCCACGCAGATGGTGATCGTGGACATGGACCCGCAGCCGCCGTTCGCCGCTTATCCCAATCGGCGGATCGGCCCGCCGGTGAACATCGCGAACTGCGGCCTGTCGGGCTGTTCGATCGACTGGGTGTCGATCTCGTCCTCGGGCCGCTACGCGGTCGTCAACTACAATGGCGACTACCCGCGCGTGTTCGAGATCGATCCACAGACGCTGGCGATGACGCAGAAGGTCTACCCCCCGGGCACGCCGGAGTGCTTGAACCACGACCCGGCGCTGGGCTACATCCTCGACCTGGGCCACGCCGATTTCGCCCAGAACCCGTTCGACAACAACGAAGACGTGCTGATCGGCCAGCGCAGTTCCGGCTGCCCCTCCAGCGTGAACGGCCAGCCCATGGCCGGTGTGGTCATGGTCCGCCTGCGCGACGGATTCGTGACCATGCTCACCGACCCCGCGAACGAGGCGTTCCCGCACCACATCTCGACGCGCAATATCGAGCGTCCGGGCTGGGTGTACGCGGGCTACTACGCGAGCCCGGGCGAGCGCTTCAACGACGAGGTCATCGCCATCAAGATGGATGGCAGCAAGGCCGTCGAGCGCCTGGCCCACCTGCACAGCGAGATCAGCGGTTGCTACCGCTGCCAGGCGCACGCGGTGCCGTCGCGCGACGGCTTACGCGTCATGTTCGCCAGCAACTGGTCGACGTTCTGCGGCACGGGCTGCGGCGCGACCAGCGACATCAAGGGCTACGTGGTGGGCAGGGGCGGGGCCCCGCCGCCCAGCGATGTCACGCCGCCCGCCCCGGTGCGAGACCTTCGCCCGCGGTAGCGCTGTCTCGTCGCCGCGCCGCTCGGAGATGCACTTCGCGAGGCCATGGTCGTGGCGGTATCCTCGGCGAGCCGCGAGGCCGGGCGTACCGGGCACCGCGAGGGCCAGAAGTTGCTTTGTGCGAACGGCAAGATCAGCGAGTACCGCGTCACGATGAAAGTCACGTTCGTACTCAAAGGCTGAGCACGGCGGCAGGTTCGGTTCTCGAGATGCGCCGGGGGCGATGAGCGGAGGTCACCCGATCATGAACGCGCCACCTCCGCGGAACCGCGGTCCATCTCGCTACGCGGCCTTGCTCATCTGCTGGCGAACGGCGCCGACGATCGCCAGCAGGACTCCGCCTCCCACGCCGCCACCCGCCGCCAAACGCTTGGTGTGAAAGCGTCTAGCGCTCCCGCAGGTCTCTCACCGCCGCCGGCGCGGTCGTGTCGCTGCCGCCCCCTCCCGGTGCCAGGATCGTCCACTGGTCCACCACCGTGCCCGAGGTGCACGTGTCGGCGTTGCCGGCGCCGTCCGGACCGCAGATGACGTAGCCGTCAATGCGTCCCGGCTGGATGTGCATGCGGATGTGCTGGAGGTGATCGAGGCGGAACGCCGACCACGCCGGTGGGGTCCCGCTCAGGCCGCCACAGGCCGAACCGCCCCCGGGTCCGATGAGATGCAGGATGCCGTTGGTCTGCGCGGGATGGCTGCGTTCGTAGTGGTGGCTGTGGGCGCCGATGTTGAGCACGTACTTGGCGTACCTGCCGTGCAGCGTGGCCATGATACTGGCCAGTGATCCATCACCGCCATGGTCCGCGCCCGAGGACCACGGAGGCCGGTGGCCGTAGGTGATGATGAACGTGATCGCCGGATCGGCCTGCGCGGCGGCCATCACCGCATCGGCCCGCGTGGTCCAGTCGCTCCATGCACCGCTGTAGGGCTCGGGATAGGCGATGAATCGCGTGTTCCCGTAGTCGAACCAGGACCAGTCCTCGCCCGGACCGTTGCCGACCGCAGCGCTGGCACCCGGCGAGGTCTGCGAGTTCGGGAAGTCAAACCGGCCTTCGTAGTTATTGAGGTCGTCCCCGCCCACCGACGTGTCCCACTCGTGATTGCCCCAGGCCACCATGTAGGCGGCATCTCGGGACCACACCATGACGTCGTTGAAGTGGCCGTCCACGTCCTCGATCGCGTTCTGGTCCCCGTAGGTGAGGTCGCCCGGCACCAGCACGAAGCGCGGACGGTCGTCCCCGGGGATCGCGGGCAGGTCCTGCGCCACCTGGGCCATCACCGGCGCCACCGTCGAGTAGCTGACGCTGCTGCCGATGTCCGCCACTTCCCCGACCCAGAAGCCCGCGCTGCCGCGCGGCGGCGGCGTGCGGAATGTGTGCTCCGGCTCGTTGCCGATGCGGTAGTAATAGAGCGTGTTCTCGCTGAGCCCGGTGAGCTTCGCCTCCCAGAACGGCCCCGGAGAGGAGTCCGGAACCGGCGACGGCGTCTGGGCCGTGGCCGTGTTCGGGTAGGCGCCCGGGCTCGTGCCGTAGCGAATCGAGTTCTCGGACGCGGCGCCGCGCCAGTCGAACGTGACCGCCGTCTGGCCGATGAGCGTCCAGTGAATCTCGTCCGCCCCGAACGCCCTCGTCGGCGCAAGCGCGATGAGCGCGAACAGCGTGAGCAGCACGAACGGCCGCGCGGACTTCACCGCCGGCGCGCTGCGGTCCAGTGACAGGCTTGCCATCGCTTCGATCCCCAGGTTGGGAGAACTACGTCGCGGCTCGCAAACGGTGGTGGGAGCGCGGGCGCAGTAATCGCGTTCGAGCGACGAGCGGGACCAAGCGGCCGCGTGTCGCGCTCTCCGAGGTTATCGGCACTTGCGAGCGCGGTTGCCAGCGAATGTTCAGGACCGAGGCCCGTGGGCTGCGTCACGGGCGGGGCTCGCCCGTGCAAAACGCAACGGCCCATAGGCGGGCACTCCGTTACGTGACAACTCCGGAGCAAGTGGGCAGCTCGACGCGCGCCTGGCCGCACCGCGCTGCCCCCAGCTGCGCGGGTCGCGAACGTTGGCTGGCCGGAGTCGGCCGGAGTCGGGTCGTGGCGCACGCGAAAGGTGCGCAGGCTCGCCCGCTGCTGCCGTTCGTTCGCGACGCGCAGTCCAGGGAATACAGATCCGGTGATGCTGCGCCTCCTCCGGAGGCGAGCGCGCATCGCGGCGCACCGAACGAGCGCGCCGGTTCATCGTACGGCTCCACGCGCTGCCGCAGCGCGTGCAATGCAATGACGATGGAGAAACTTGGTCATGACGGCCTCCGAGGCCAGCCGACGACTGGACCGGACGCTAGGCCTGTCACGAGCGCACGTCAACGATTCTTTGCGTGTGGGCACGTGCTTCAACGCTGAGGCGGCGCACGCTCATGGGGCTTCTCCCCGCGCGGTGCCGCGGGCTCCCGCGGCAACACATCGGTAGTGGGGCTCGCCACTGAAGTTCATGGCGTAGTCGACGCTCTGGACGAGCCGCGCACGGGACAGAACGACGAGCGCCGCGCCCGCGCGCGCCTCGGGAATCCCGCCGCGGCGAGCGAGCCGCCGCGGGGTCCACGCGTGTGAAGGCGCGTCATGGACGAGGCGCGCGCACCGGAGCACGTCTGGATAGAGCGGCGCGGCGCTCTCGCCCGAGAGCACGCCGTTCATGGTCTCGGCGGCGAGCCACGCGGCCAGCGCTCCCGTGTCGGCATCGTGGCATTCCACGAACACGTCATTTCGCTCGGGCGGCTTCGTATAGGCGCACGTCACGCCCGAGAGCCGGCTCGAGGCATCGTCAAGCGCGGCCAATAGCTCCAGCGTGAGGTGCTCGAACACGTGTGCCTGATTGGCGCTCGCATCGGCGGGCACGAGCAGGATGCGAGTGCCGCCCGCGGGAGCGCTGCCCTCGGCGGCGGCCGCGCGGCACTGATGCCGCCTCAGCCCGGGGAACGCGCCGGCGAGTTCCCGCAACAGGGGTTCCTCGGGCACCCGCGGTGCGGGCTCAGTGTCCACCGTCACGCGCATTTTCGGATGGCCGCTGCGAAACCCCGGATTGAGCGGCTCGATCTCGGTGAATGGGGCGAACGCCATGGACTGGATGCGGATCACGTCGCACTCCGTCGGAAGCGAACCGCGCCGGGCGGCCGTGCCGATGCGACGGCCGCGTTATCCCAGCGGAAGGGAGCCTCGATCCCCTTCCGCCGGAGACTTCACTGGTCAGGGCTTCACTTTCGTCGCGTCCAGGTCCAGCGTTCCCTGGAGCACGACCCGGTACTCCCCGGTGTCGGGATTGCAGCCTTCCACCTTGGCCCTGCTCGTGATCGAGTGGCTCAGCACATCCCATAGCCCGGAGGACAGGGCCGATGGTGATGCAGGAGTGCGCTCGATCGCCGACAGGCTGTCAGGGACCATCCTCGGCATGTGGATCACCCCCTCGGGGCGTGCCTTCGGCTAGCCCTCGTCGAACTTGGTCTCTTCCTTGTCGAGCGTCCCCTGGAGCACGATGCGATACTCTCCTGTCTCCGGGTTGATCACCTCCACCTTTGCTCGTGCGTTGACCGAGCTCAGGATCATGTCGCTGAGCTTGTTGCGCAGCGACCCGGGCGACGTGGGCGTCCGCTCGATCGCGCTGAGATCATGAATGCGGAAGCGCGCCATATGTGTCACCTCCCTTCCCGGGGAGGTCCGCCCTCGAACCCATGCGCATCGAGGCGCGCGCAGGGTCTCGCGCGGATCCTCCCTTGCTCGCCCCGGTCGGGCGCTTGTGCTGACTAGCCCTGCTCCGGGGCATCCTGCGCATTCCTGGCGCAGGCGAATACCGCGCGGTATGGCGAGACATCCGCCCGGGGCGCGGCGCGGCGCGCGCTCCGTGCAACTGCTGGGGGATCGGGTGTCGCCGACGGCGGCTCAGCTCGCGCTGGAACATCGGCGGCCGGCGGGCCGTGTACGACGTTCGTTGCTGGCTTGGCAGGATCCGCCGGCAAGGGATTCGGTGCGCGCGGCGCTCGGGCCGCCGGCACCACCGTTCCCTGGGTTCCCGGGTTCCTGCCGATCATGAGAGCGGTCTCCCTGACCTTCGCCGCGGGGCCAGCCGCAGCGCGTTCCGCTGTGCGCCGAGTGATCTGGTTGATCAGCCAGCTCTGCTCCGTCGCGCTCAGTCCTCGCGCCCTGGCGTCTCGCGAGCCCGCGTCGCGACGAAGACCGCGGTCACGGCCGGCGCGCGTGCTCCCCATGCACGTCCTCCGTAGACGGTCCGTGAGCAGCGAGCAGCGAGAGCACGAAAATGCCCGCAGCGAACAACTCGCCGCGGGCAGCGCGTACATTCCTTTTGGAATCGTGAAGAGCGGTCACGATGGCCTCCATGGCCAGACGTCTGAACCGCACGCTAGGCTCGACCACGGCACGCGTCAATGATTCTTTGCGTGTGAGCACATCCTTTCTCAGGTCTTCTTGTGCTTGCCCGCTTTGGTGTGCTCGAACACGCGGAAGCCGTCGTCCTCGATGACCACGCCCATGTCCTCGCCGGGCTCGCCGTTCGGGGCCGGCACGGTGAGCGAGATGCTGCCCGTGTCCAGAACCTCGGTGACGGCATTGGGCAGGCGCTCCTCGTACCACGAGAGCACCTTCTCCTTGTCGAAGTCTTCCACCTCGAACCACACCGCCATGCCTTCCGAGTAGGAGTCCGGCGTGTCGCCCCAGCTCTCGGATCCCATCGTGTCGCGCGCCTTGGCGCCGGGATAGAGCGGGATCGACTTGGCGTACACGACCGCCGAGGCCGCCTCGCCGGACCACGGAGTCTCGCGCGCGGCACAGCCCACGAGCAACGTGGCGCACGCGAGCGCCGCGAGGGTGAGTCTCATCGCTCGGATCATGTGAACCTCCCCCGATTCGAGACTCCGGTCGCAGGCGTCGCGGGGTCGTTCGACCGGGGTCCGGGCGGACCTCCGGCAGGAGTCTCAACCTCGAACGTTTTCGGCCGGGACCCGGGCGTGCTTCAGCAGATCGGCGTGCTCACCTAACACGCCGGGGCGAGCTAATCGAGCCCGCGACCCGTCAGCAGGTAAACCGCGAAGCTCGCCAGCCAGTGCGTGCCCATCCAGTCGTCGCCGCCCGCCCCCTCGAGGCCGGCCGCCGCGTGCCGGGCGGCGGCCCGCTCGAGCAACGAGTAGAGCTCGTGCCCTTCCGGGAGCGCCGCGACCACGCCCTGTAGCATCCAAGCGCGCGACAGGTTGAGCCCGTCCAGGTGCGCGAACTTCCCATCGCCGCGGTCCGGCGGCGTGACCGGCTCGAGCCAGCGGGCGAGCCGCTCGTCGCGTGCGTCGGGCAGGAAGTTGTAGATCCAGTTGGTGAAGGCGTCGCGCGGAAGCACGCGTCGAAGGAGGTCCGCCTCGCCTAGCGTGGGCGAGAGGAAGTCGTGGGCCGAGGGCTCGAAGTCCACCGGGGCCGACGCGTCCGTGCGATAGAGCCGGCCGCACCCCATCGCCAACCGGTCGCGGTAGCCGGGACGCTTGGCGTCGCGTGCCCAGTCGAGCGCCAGCCCGAACGCGAACGCACTCTGGCCGTGTTCGCCCGAGCGCACGGGCCACGGCAGCTTCTCGGCCCAGTCGAGCAGGCGCTTGGCCGCGAGATCCTCGAGCGGTGCGAGCGCGTCGCTCCACTCTCGCGCCGGGTCGTGCTCCCACGCGCGCAGTTCCGCGGCGAGCTGCAATACCCACGCGAGCCCGTAGGGGCGCTCGAAACCGGGCCGCCGCTCGAGGAACGCGTGCTCACGGGCCAGGTGCTCCGAGGTGAGCGAGTGAGCCAGCAGGTCGTGCGCGGTGGCCGCCCAATCTGCTTCGGGCTGTTGTCGCAACGCGCGCGCCAGGCACCAGTGACCGTGCACGGCGGAGTGCCAGTCGTAGCTGCCGCCGAAGGCCGGCGTGAGCTCGCGCGGCAAGCCCAGGTCCTCGGGTCCTTCGAGCGATAAGACGAGCGCGACGGGGTACTCGCGGCGGATCGCCGCGGAGGCCATCGCCACCCACGGACTCAGTTCGTGCGCCGTGACGCGCAAGGTGCCACCTCTCGCTGGATTGAGGCGTCTACTGCTGGCAACAGAGTCGCGCAGTCTAGTGCGCGGTTCTTGAACTTGCGCTAGCGTAGCTTCCAGATGTCAGCATGGCAACGCGTTGCGATGCAGGGCTCGACCATCACCCGAGCTTCCTGCCGCCCCACCAACGACGCGACCGCCTGGTTCAAGGCATCCCTCGCCGCGGCCGATAACCCGGGCGAACGCCCGCGGTATCCTGCCGCGGGCCGAACGTTTCGCGTGCCGGATGTGCCGTGAGGAATCCCGTGAGCGCCACCCACCTCGTGCACATGAACAGCGCGCCCCCGGATCTGGATCCGGGGCGCGACCTTCCGCACGGTTTCGCCGCGTTCTTCGAGAAACTCCATGCCGAGTTCGCGCCGCGCCAACAGGCACTCGCGCGAGCGAGGATCGAACGACTCGCGCGCGCGCACCGAGACGGCGTGCTGCCGAACCACCTGCCGCCCTCCCCCGCCACCACCGGGGATTGGCGCCTCGAGCTGCCGGCGTGGTGTGCAGATCAGCGCAACCAGATGACCGGTCCCGCCGACGATGCCGAACTGGTCGTCAAGCTGCTCAACTCGGGCGCTCCCGGCGTGATGCTGGATCTGGAAGACTCCATGGCCAACACCTGGCCCGCGCTCATGCGCGGTGTCGAGAACATCCTCGAGGCGCTCGAAGGCCGTCTCACCTACACCGACACGAAGCGTGCACGCACGGTGGGCATCGAGCCATCGAGCGTTGCGGTGTGGAGCCGTGTGCGAGGGCTGCACTTGTCGCAGGCCGGAGTAGTCGCCGGTGAGGTCACCAGCGCGTCACTGTTCGACATGGCGCTCATCGCGTGGCAGGTCCATCCCGAGCGCCTCCGGCACCCACTCGCGTTCTACATTCCCAAGAGCGAATCCGCGGAGGAAGCGAAGTGGTGGGCGGACGTGTTCGCGGCCGTGGCCGACGCGCGCGGCTGGCCGCGCCGCACCATCCGCTGCATGGCGCTCGTGGAATCGCACCCGCTCGCCTACGAGATGGAGGAGTTCCTCCACCACCTGCGTGACCACATCGTGGGCCTGAATCTCGGGCGCTGGGACTACATGGCGAGCTTGGTCCATTGGAACCTGATGGATCCCGCGTGGGTGTTGCCCGACCGCAACACCATCCCGCACGACGTACCGTTCTTCCAGCGCCTGCGGCATCTGCTGGTGGACGTCTGCCATCGCCGCGGCGCGCTGGCGATCGGCGGCATGACGGCGCTCTACCCGAGCCGCGCCGACACCGAGCTCAACGCGCGTGCGCTGGCCACGCTCGAGAAGGACAAGCGCAATGAGGCCGCGTGCCTGATGGATGGCGCGTGGACCGGTCACCCCGACCAGAACGCCATCGCCGTGGCCCAGTTTCCGGCGCCCAACCAGGGCTTCGCGCTGCTGCCGGGCGTCGAGCGTTACCCCGACCTGCGACACGCGCCTGCCGGCGTGGGTACGCGCACGCTGGTCGGCACGCGCGCCGCGGCGCGCACCGTCATCCGCTACCGGAACGGCGTCCTGAACGGCAAGGGCGCGAGCCTATTGGACGGCTACATGGAGGACCTGGCCACCGATCGCATCTATCGTCTGATGCAGGCGCAACGCGTGCGGCACCGCGACGCCGTGACCATCGTGGACGAGCACGGCGCGCCGATCCCGCACGACCCGGCGCTGCTGGCGCGCTGCATGGACGATGCGCTAGCGCAATTGGTGGTCGAGTTGCCCCAAGGGCGCGACGCGGGCGACGCCACCACGCTCGCCGAGGCGTGCCGCCAGAGCCGCTGGATGATCGATCACGGAGTATTCGACCCGGTGTGAGGTACCACGAGCCTGCCGACCGGCCGAGCCGCCTCACCTCACCACCGCTTCCCGAGGAACCCACGATGAGCAAGCCGAGATCCGCCGCCGAGACCGACCAGAGCTGGGCCCACGACGCGCGCTGGAAGGGCGTGACCCGGCGCTACGCCGCGAGCGACGTGGAGCGTGTGCGCGGCACGGTGCACGTGGAGCACTCGATCGCGCGCATGGGTGCGGAGCGCCTGTGGTCGCTTCTCCAATCAAAGGAGCCCGTGCGCGCGCTGGGTGCGCTCACCGGCAACCAGGCCGTGGAGATGGTGTCCGCGGGCCTGCAGGCCATCTATCTTTCGGGCTGGCAGGTCGCCGCCGACGCGAACACAGCCGGCCAGATGTACCCGGACCAGAGCCTCTACCCCGCCGATTCGGTGCCGGCCGTGGTGCGCCGCATCAACAACGCGCTCCAGCGCGCCGACCAGATCGCACACCTGGACGGTCGCACCGGCACGCATTGGATGGCGCCCATCGTGGCCGACGCCGAGGCCGGATTCGGCGGCGACCTGAACGCCTACGAGCTCATGAAGGGCATGATCGAAGCGGGTGCCGCCGGCGTGCACTTCGAGGACCAGCTCGCCTCGGCCAAAAAGTGCGGGCACATGGGCGGCAAGGTGCTGGTGCCGACGCGCGAGTTCGTGCAGAAGCTAGTGGCGGCGCGACTCGCCGCGGACGTCCTGGACGTGCCCACCGTGTTGGTGGCGCGCACCGACGCCCAGTCGGCGAACCTCCTCACCAGCGACATCGACCCGCGCGACCGCCCGTGGATCACCGGCGAGCGGACGGCCGAGGGCTTCTATCGCATCAAGAACGGTCTCGACATGGCCATCGATCGCGGACTCGCTTACGCGCCGCACGCCGACTTGGTGTGGTGCGAGACCAGCACGCCGGACCTGGACGAGGCGCGCCGTTTCGCCGACGCCATTCGTGGGAAATTCCCGGGCAAGATGCTCGCGTACAACTGCTCGCCGTCCTTCAACTGGAGCAAGAAGCTGGACGCCGCGACCATCGCCAAGTTCCAGCGTGAGCTTGGCGCCATGGGCTACGCGTTCCAGTTCGTCACGCTGGCCGGGTTCCATGCATTGAACCTGAGCATGTTCGAGCTGGCGACGGGCTACCGTGACAGCGGCATGACGGCGTACTCGAAGCTCCAGGACCGTGAGTTCGAGTTGGCGGCGTCGCAGGGATACGCGGCGGTCAAGCACCAGAGCTTCGTCGGCACGGGCTGGTTCGATGCGCTCCAGGAAGTCATCTCTGGGGGGGAGTCGGCGACGAAGGCTTTGGCTGATTCGACCGAGAAGCAACAGTTCTGAGTCTGACTCGTTGCTGATCACACCGTTCTGGGCAAAGTCTTCGCCACGCACGTCGCCGGGCGCAGGCAGGTGCCATCGTTCGCGGGGTCCCCGGCGGCCCCACTCACGATGGCACCTGCCTGCGCCCGGCTTTGATATCCTTGGCGGATGCTTGGTCGCCATCGCTTCGCTCGGCTTGGCCGCGAACACTTGCTGCTTTCATTCGCTGCGTCTGTGCTCGCGTGCGCCGTTTCCGCCGCGGAGCCGAAGGCTTCCTTTCGTAGGAGTGACGGCATCAAGTTGGTCGTCGCTGCGGATGGGTTTGTGCAGCCGGTGTTCCTGTGCGCGGCGCCGGGCGACGCGCGAGTGTTCGTCGTGGAGCAGGCGGGGCGGATCCGGTGGATCGAGCGAGGGCGGCCCTCGACAGCGGTGTTCGCGGACCTCACCTCACTCACCCGGCCGGGAGGCGAGCGCGGGCTGTTGGGACTGGCGTTCCACCCGGCGTACGCGACCAATCGGTATCTGTACGTCAACTACACCGACCGAAACGGTGACACGCAGGTGGTGCGCTATACGGCGCGGGCGGACCGAAACGCCATCGAGCCGGGGTCGGCTAAGCGCATCCTCAGCGTGAAGCAGCCGTTCGCCAACCACAACGGCGGCATGATCGCGTTCGGGCCGGACGGGATGCTCTACGTGGGCATGGGCGACGGCGGATCGGGCGGCGATCCGTTCCGGCACGGCCAGAACCGCCGCACGCTGCTCGGCAAGATGCTGCGCCTCGACGTGGACCGCGGCGATCCGTACGCAATTCCTGCAGGGAATCCGTTTGCGTCGAGGCCGCGCGACGGCGCGCCGGAGATCTGGGCGCTCGGCATGCGCAATCCGTGGCGGTTCGCTTTCGACTTCACGACCAAGCGGTTGATCGTCGGCGACGTCGGGCAGAACCGATGGGAGGAGATGGACGTGGTGGACGCGTCGCGCCCCGGACTCAACTACGGCTGGAACGTGCGCGAGGGCGCGCACGGGTTCGGACTCCCCCGCCCCCGTCCCGCGAACCTGGTGGAACCCGCCGTGGAGTACGACCACGACGATGGCTGTTCAGTGACGGGAGGCTACGCCTACCGCGGTCGCGCGATGCCGCAGCACGCCGGCGTCATCTTCTTCTCGGACTACTGCCGCGGCTGGCTTCGTTCGTTCCGCTGGGACGGCGCCCGAGCCTCGGACCTTCGCGAGTGGAACGTGGGCACGCTCGGCAGCGTGAGTTCGTTCGGCGAGGACGCCGTGCGCGAGCTGTACGTGGTGACGCACGAAGGACGGATCTGGAGGCTGGCCGCCCCTTAGGAAACCGCTGCCCCACTCACCGGAACCGCACGACCTTCTTGGCACTGACCTCTTGCCCGGCGCGGATCTGCAGGATGTAGACGCCCGCGCGCACGCCACCGCCCGAGTCGTCGCGACCGTCCCATGTCACGAAGTTCTCGCCGGGCGGGAGTTCCGCACCATCACGCAGCGTGCGAACGAGCCGTCCCGATAGGTCGAGCACCTCGGCGCGGACCGGGCGCGACGCCGGCAGGATGAATCGCACTTCACTCGTCGCCGAGCTTGGGTTGGGCCGCGCTGGCAGCACCACGAGCGATCGCGGAAGCACCGGCGGCGGCGTTCCTCCGTTACCGGAATCGGTGATGTTGACGAGCACCGAGACGGAGTTGGAGCGCGAGTTCGCCACCGCCAGATCGAGCATGCCATCCCCGTTCAGGTCCGCGACTCCCAGTGCGAGCGGCAGCTCGCCCACGCCGTAGTCGCCGCGCGAATCGAACGAGCCGGTCCCCGTGCCGGTCAGGACCGTGACGCTGTAGCCATAGGCATTCGCGACGACCACGTCCACGTGCTGGTCGCCGTTGAAGTCACCCATCCGCACGGCCACGGGGTAGTCCCCGGTGAGGTATTCACGCTTCGAGGAGAATCCGCCCAGGCCGTTGCTGACATACACCGAGACGGTCCTGCTCGATCGGTTCACGACCACGAGATCCGGGCTTCCGTCCTCATCCAAGTCCCCGAGTGCCGACGCGACCGGAAAGCCCGCGGCGGGAAGATTGCTCCTCAGCGTGAACGTCCCGTCGCCCGCTCCGAGCAGGAGCTGGACCTGGTTGGCCTCCTGGCACGTGACGATCAGGTCATAGAACGCATCCCCGTCCAGGTCCACGATGGAGACCGAACTCGGCCCGCGGGCCGTGGCGAAGTCCGTCTTCTGGCCGAAGCTGGCATCGCCCACGCCGAGCAGCACCGACACGGTGTTGTCTCCGTGATTCGTGGTCACCAGGTCCAGGATGCCGTCCGCGTTCAGGTCGGCGAGGGCCACGCCCGTGCACACGTGCCCGATCTGGTACTGGAGCTCGAGGCCGAACGCTCCGGCTCCCAGCCCGCGCAGTACGGAAACGGTCTCGATCCCGGAGTTTCCGAGCACGAGGTCGGGGTGCCCGTCGCGATCCAGGTCGGCGATCGCCACGGCGTGCGGAGCGGGGCCGGTCGTGTGGTCCACCGCGGGCTGAAACGTGCTGTCCCCACGCCCCAGGAGAACGGAGACCCGATCCGAGGCTTTGTCGGCCACGGCCAAGTCCGGTCTCCCGTCGCCGTCGAGATCCCCGACCGCCATGGCGCTGGGGCCAAGGCCCGTGGCGAACGCACTGTTCAGCCCGAACGAGCCGTCGCCGTTGCCGAGCAGGATGCCGGCCGAGTTGAGCACTTGGCTCGCAACCAGCAGGTCGTCCCGTCCGTCCCCGTCCATGTCCGCATGCGCCAGGCAGGCCGGCCGCACGCCTGATCGGTAATCGCCGCGATGGACGAATCCGCCATCGCCCGTGCCGACCCACACCCGGATCGAGTCCGACTGGTAGTTCGCCACGGCAAGGTCCGGCTTTCCGTCACCGCTCAGCTCCCCGATGATCACGGAGATCGGATAGGCCCCGGACTCATAGTCCACGCGCGGCTCGAACGTCCCGTCGCCGATTCCGAGCGCCACCGAGATCGAGGCCGAGCCTTCGTTCGCGATCGCCAGGTCCAGGCGTCCATCGGCGTTCAGGTCTCCCATCGCTACCGAGAACGGGTTGTAGGGGGTGTCCCGGTCGAGCCGGGGCGCGAACGTTCCGTCGCCGTTCCCGAGCAGCACGGAGAACGAGTGCGAGCTGGTGTTCGCGACCGCCAGATCGAGCTCCCCGTCCCTGTTCAGGTCTCCCAGCGCGAGCGCGACCGGATCGATCCCGGTGGCGAAGTCGCGCTTCGGCCCGAACGTGCCATCGCCCGCTCCCAGCAACACCGCAACCGCGTTCGCACGCTGACACGCGACCACCAGGTCGAGCTTGTCGTCGTGGTTCAGGTCGGCGATCACCAGCGCGAACGGCGCGGCGCTCGTGGCGTAGTCCTGTTTGGCGCCGAGCACTCCTCCGCCCAAACCGAGCAACACCGAGACATTGTTGCCGCCCAGGTTCGCCGCCACCACGTCGGGAATGCCGTCCGCGTTGACGTCCGCGATGGCGGTCGAGATCGGGCCGTTCCCCGCAGCGAAATCGCCGCGCGCAGCGATCGATCCGTCGCCCGCGCCCAACAGCACCGTGACCGAGCCGGCGCCCTCGTTGGCCAGCACCATGTCGGCAAAGCCATCCAGATTCAGGTCCGCGGTCGCCACCGAGAATGGACGACTACCGGTGTCCGTCGAGAGGTAGGGGGCGGCGAAGATCGGGGCGGCGTGCGAGGCGACCGGCATCCCGAGGACGACGGCCGCGACGAGCGGACAGAGGGCCAGCGCGCGACCGGCGCTCCTGCGACGGGACGCGTGCGGCGAACCGGTGACCGACATGGCCGACCCCTTCCCGGTGCAGGCGCTTCGAGCCCGCGTGCGCTTCTCGCGGGCGTAGGAGCGGAAGTCTAGCACCGACGGGTTGGGAGCAGTCCGAGTGGGGCGAGGGCTCCTCCCGGCGCGCCGCCCCGCACCACCGCTACCGCTTCACCAACCCCACCCAGTCGAGGATCACCCGCAGCCGGCGGGGCCGGGCGGAGGGGCTCACGGCGCTGGTCAGGAAGCGTTGGCCGTCGTGGCTCATGCTGTGCCCGAGAACACTTGGCGGAACCCGAAACATCACTTGCGGCTCGCCCACTTCGAGCTCATCTCCCATGCGGGTCAGCTTCACGCTCATCATCTCGCCGCTGGCCGCTCGGTAGCAGACCTCATCGCTACCGGGCATCCACCACGCCCGGCCCGCGCCCCTGCTGGAGACGCGCAGCTTGTGGCCCGGAACGGGGAACGATTGGATGTACACGTCTTCCAATCCGCTCTCGTTGCTGACGTAAGCAAGCCAGCGCCCATCGGGCGAAACGCGCGCCCGGTACTCGGCGAATCGAGTCCGGATCAGCGGCGTGGGCTTCGTGTCGCCGGACACGCTCGCGAGCCAGACGTCGCGAAAGGTCTCGCCATGGATGTTATGGAAAACGAGTCCCTCCCGGGTCCAGTCCTCCGCGGTCTTGAACAGGTCGTCGGTGGAGGGAAGGAGCCGCGCCTCACCCGATCCATCCGAATTCATGATGAAGAGCTCCTCCCGTCCGCGTCCACCTTGGGTGAAGGCGATCCGGGCTCCGTCGGGTGACCACACGGGATTCGCGTTCACGGCGCCGTTGGACGTGAGCCGCACCGCCACGGAGCGCGCGAGGTCCACGCGCCACAGGTCGGCGCCGTTCTGCACCGCGACGAAACGATCGTCGGGCGAGAACTCCGGACGGCCCCACTGGCCAGCCGGCAGCGACAACGCTCCGCGCGGGACGCCGGTTCGATCGAACCATTGGAGCTGCTGCTCGGGGGACTGGCCCACCAGGTGGATCAATCGCCCGTTGTTCGACGCGGTCGCGACCGGCTCGGCGTCGACGTCGGATGTCGGCGGCGCGTCCGACAGCGCGACCGGGGCACCTTGCAGCTTGAGGCCGCGCGCATCGAATCGCTGGGCCATCACGTTGTCGCCGCTCCGGAACACCAGGTAGCCCGGCTCGGCGTAGACCGCCGCGGATCCGGCGGTCATCACCTTCTTCAAGGCACGCGAGCGCAGCGATCCGACGTAGATGTCGAATCCGTCCGGCCCGGGCGGCATGGAGACGAACAAGAAATGCTCCCCGTCGGGCAGGAAGCACGGGAAGCGATGCGCGGCCTCGTGCCGGGTCGAGTCCAGCCAGGACACCTGCGTCGGGGCTCCGCCGCTGGCCGGGATGCGGTAGAGCGGCCCTTGCGAGGCGGCCCCGAACACGATGACGCCGTCGCGGTTCCATGTGGCCCCGCGACCACTCGGCGCGTCACACAACTTGACTGGCGTGCCACCCGTGACCGGGACCGTCTTGAGCACCCCCACCCCGAGTTCCATCACACCGAGGTTCCGACTGTCGGGCGACCAGAACACGATGGCGGGCCCCCCGGTGCGTGCGAGACGCGTCGCCTCGGGGGAGTCGAGTGACTGCATCCACAGGTCGAACCTGCCGCTCGAATCCGGCACGGAGAGCGCCACGCTGCGTCCGTCCGGCGAGATCGCGGCAGCCGAGGAGAAGTCGATGAACTGCGTGTGCTCGGGTGCGGTGAGCGAGAGTTGCACCGGCTTCTTCGGGGCGCGCTCCCGCGCCACGAGCACCAGCGCCAGCCCGACTGCGGCGACCGCGAATGTCGCGGCCACGGCCCAGGCGAGCCGCCCTTGCGTCCGACGCGACGCCTCGCGACCGGCTTCCAACGCGTGCTCCGCTGGTGCACCCACTTGCGAGCCGCCCCCGGCCACACCATGCAGCTCATGCATGAGGTCGCGCGCGGTCTGCCAGCGGTCATCGGGGTCCTTGGCCAGGCAACGCCCGATCAACCGGTCCAACGCGGGCGGCGACGCGGCCGAAACGCGCGACACGGCCGGCGGCTCGACCGTCATGATCGCCGAGATCAAGATGGCCTGGCTGCGTCCCTCGAATGCGCGCTTCCCGGTCGCCATCTCGTAGAG
>CAYQNV010000152.1:0-8117 GCA_964418975.1 uncultured bacterium
ACGGCCGACGATGATGAACTTGTCGCCGCACGCGACGGCCGGGGAACTGGTCGCCACGAGCCCGGCGAGCATGACCATTGTGGAGATCCCGTGTTTCATAGTACTTCCTCCTCGGGGACTTGAAACCTAGCACTGTCTCCCGCATTCGGGTTGCTGAAATGCGAGTCTCATGATCGCCGCCACGCCTCCGTTGCGTGTTCACGCACACAGTCCTCGACCGGGTCGCACCGCTGACGCACTCCGGATGATTTCAGATGAGCGAGAGGAGCATCCGTCGCCAGCGCACGGTGACAGGAGTGAGTTCGGTCTCCAGCTGGTCGCTGACGTGCGACGGTCTGGCGGGGGCCGGTGGTGACCCCGTGGCCCCGCGTGGCGGTTGCCGCGAGATTTGCGCGGGTGCTACGGTGCGGCGCATGTGGGATCGGGTCGCAGGGACGCGCCGACTCTCCCCCGGCCGGCCGAGGGCCGCCCGGGCGGCGCTCGCCGTGTGCCTGGCGTGCGCGCTCGTCCCCGGCTGCGCCCCATCCGGGAAGCTTGCCCCAGGCCCCACGCCCCCCTCGCTCCGACCCGCGCCGCGCGCCGGCTACGACGGGCGCCGCGACTCGCTCGACAGCGTGGACCCGCGGGTGCTTCGCGGAAAGCGCATCGTCCTGGACCCGGGCCACGGCGGCTTCTTTCCCGGCGCGGTGGGCGTGGACAGCCTGACCGAGAAGGAAGTGAACCTCGGCGTGGCGTTGGAACTGCGCGACCTGCTGCGCGCCGGGGGCGCCGAGGTGCTGCTCACGCGCGAGACCGACCGCGACTTTCTCAGCCCAGCAGATTCCGCCCTCCGGGCGGATCTGGCGGAGCGGGCGCGCATCGCGAATGCGTTCCAGCCCGACTTGTTCGTGAGTATCCACCACAACGCCGACCCGAACGCCGCGCACGACGTGAACGAGACCCAGACCTACTACCAACTGGGCGACGAAGGGCCGTCCTACGACGCGGCGCAGGACGTGTTCCGCGCGATCACGCGCAACCTGGGCATCGAGGTGTCGAAGATGATCCCGGGCAACTTCTTCGTGGTGCGGAACAGCGAGGCCCCGGCGCTCTTGACCGAGGCGAGCTTCCTCACCTACCCGCCCACCGAGGCAAAGCTGCGCACACTCGAAGCCCGGCGGCTCGAGGCGGAGGTGTTCTACTTAGGGATCGTGCGCTGGTTCATGCGCCGCGCGCCGCACCTGGAATCGTTCGCGGCACTCGACGTGTCGGGCCGGCCCGACACCGTGTTCACCGACGCGCCGCGGCTGGTCGCGCGCCTGGCGGGCGCGTTCGACGCAGCCACATTGCGCATCGACGGCGCCGAAGTGCCGGTGACGACGACCGGGACCGCCGTGGAATGGAGTGGCGTACCACCGCTCGCGGCCGGACCGCACGAGGCGGCGTTCTCGGCCCGCTTGTCCGGCGAGGGCGCCTCGCGCGCGCGCAAGCTGCGGTTCCACGTGCGCAAAGCTCCCAGCCGGTTGCTCGTGTCGGTCCTCGGCTCGCCGCTCGCGACCACGCGCGGCGTGGTGGGCGCGCGCGTGCGCGTGCTCGATGCCGACGACCTGCCGGTCCCCGATTCGTGCCGGGTGAGACTCGCGAGCGTGCCGAAAGGCGTGTTCTCGCCCGCCGAGACCACGCTCATCGCACACGACGGCGAGGCGTGGGCCTACCTGCGGCGCGCGCGCGGCGTGAGCGCCCGGGCCGTCGCCCGCGCCTCGCTCGTGGCGCGGCTCGTGCCGCGTGTTGGCGCCGCCAGCGTGCCGGTGGCGCGCCACGTGCTCGCCCGCGATACGGCGCACACGCGCACGGGCTTTGTCGAGCGTCGCCCCGAGGGCCTGTCGCTCGAAACCGGCCTGCTCGCACGCCCGGCGTGGCTCAATCGCGACGGCTTCGTGGCGCTCGCCGCCGATCCGGCGGGACACGTGGCATTGCCGAGGCTGGCGGGCTTCCGGCGCCACGGCGACCCTGCCGAGTGGCCGCCGCGTGTCACGGCCATCGCCGGCGGAGCGCTCCACGCGCGGCGCATCGCGCTCGATCCCGAGGGCGGCGGCGACGACCCGGCGGGTGCTGCCCCCGGCGGTACGCGCGCTTCGGCGCTTAACCTCGAGGTGGCGCGCGCGCTGGCGGCGATGCTCGAGGCCGCGGGCGCCGAAGTGGTGATGACGCGAGCAGGCGACCATGCGGTGAGCGAGTTGGGCCGCGTGCAGGTGGCCGAGGGCTTCCGCGCCGAGCGCTACCTGCGCATTGGACATGCGAACACCGCGCCCCTGGCCGGCCACTACTTCAACAGCGGCGGCGGCCGACGCTGGGCGCAGCGCACGGCTCGCACGCTCGGCCAGTTGGGTCTCGACGTGCCGCGCGTTGGCGAGTCCGCCAAGTACCCGCTGTCGCAGACGAGCGGGGTGGCGTTGTACGTGACGCTCGCGCGCACCGACAGCAGCGAGGCACAACTCCTCTCGCCCGGCCGGCTGCGCGCCGAGGCCTACGCGCTCTACCTGGCGCTCGCGGGCGACCTCGCGGGCGACCTCGCGGCAACGGGCGCGGAGCGGTCCCTCGCGAACGGCTGGTCGCTCGATTCGCTTCGCGTGCTCGGCGCCGAGGGCACTCCCGTGCCCGGCGCGGCGGTGAGGTTGGGCGCCGCGTTGGTCGTGGCCACGGATGCGTCCGGCGTGGCGCGATTCGCGCGCACCGAACCCGGCCCCTTGCCCGTGGAAGTGGAAGACGAAAGGGCCCCACTACGTGCGGTTCTGTTAGACTTGGAGCGCGGACGCGTGTTGCAAGCGCCGCGCTGACCGGGCCGACGCAGCGTCCGTCTCTCGCCCGGGGTCCAGCGACCATGCCGCATCCCCTCTCGCACGGTATCGACACCTACTTCGCTGAGTTCTCCGCGAACCGACGACGTGTCGCCACCGTGCTCACCGCGGTCTCGGCCGTGTTCGCCCTGCTGCTGTGGTTCGGCGGCCGGCGCCTGACGTCCGAGGTGCTGGACGACCCCAAGCGCTTCGGATTCGAGGGTCCGCGCCAGTGGGTCGAGCGCATCCGGCTCGAGGAGCTGGCGGCGCGCGAGTCGCCCGGGCTCTACTCGATCACCTACCTCACCGCCGAGTCGCGGAAGGGCCAGCGGCCGACGAACCGCTCGTCGCATCCGCAGGCCCAACCCATGGTGAAGACCTCGCCCGGCGAGGGCGTCTCCGACTCCGACCTGCTCGCCAAGGCCCGCATGCTGTCGCTCGAGAGTCCCGTCGTGCGCTCGGAGGATCTGATCATCGAGAAGCTCGTGCGCCCCGAGTACCCCGACGAAGCGCGCGAGAAGAACATCGAGGGCGTGGTCGAGGTGCTGGCGCTGGTGGACACCACCGGATCGGTGCTGCAGATCCAGATCGTCGGCGGCACACGCGAGCCCATGCTGGAAACGGCCGCCGCGAGGGCCATCCTGGAATGCCGTTACCGTCCCTACAAGGTGGACGATCACGCCCGCCGCGTGTGGGCGGCGTTCCGGATCGCGTTCTCGCTATACTGAGCACCCCCTTCGATCGGAGGTGTCATGCGATTCGCGCTGAGCGCCGCCCCCACGAGCCGTTGGAAGTGGTTGACCACCGGCTGCGTCCTGGCCGCGCTCGCCTTTTCGTCCCTGTCGGCATGTGCTCCGAAAGGGCAACCACCTGCTCCTGTGGACCAGAGCGCCGATCGCGCTGCGGACCCGTCCGGGGGCCAGGCGATCCCCGTCACCGATGACCACCGGATCACCTCGGACTCGATGGGCAGGGTGCGGCTCCGAATGACACTCGATGAAGCGCGCCAGGCGCTCGCGGCTGCATCCTTCACCAGGACATCGGACGGCGAGGGCATGGCGCTGGTGCAGGCTTCGCTCGGGGAAGGCGATGCGCTCGTGCTGGCCGCCGACGAGACGGACGCGGCCGCCGCCATCGACTGGTCGAAACCCATCCTCTTCATCCAGACGTTCAGCTCGAAGTTCCACACGGCGGAAGGCATCGCACCGGGCTCGTTGGTCACGGATGTCGTCGGCGTGTATGGCCTGATCCGGGAGATCACGCTGAGCGAGATCGAAGCCCGTCAGTACATCCGTTTCGAGCGACAGCCGATGGGACTGACCTTCCGACTGGACTACACGGGCGTCTTCGCGCCTGGCGAGTCGCGGACGACGCGTTGCGAGCCGGGCGCGAAGCTCATGGGCATCGAGATCGCGTCAGGGCCCTAGCGCGGGCGCTTCCATCGCCCGACCGCCGCGGACGACGTAGATGGGCAGCGTGGCGCCTTTGTGCGAGACCTGCATGAATCCGCCCGCCGCGAGCACCGGGTCGGTATGTCGCAGCGCGCGCGCCACCTCCTCGGCAGTGCGTGCGCCGCCGTCCACGGCGGCGGCGATGGCGCGTCCTGCGAGGAAGCCTCGCGTCCAGAGCGAGCCCGCGCGCACCCCGGCCGCACTCGCAAGCGAGTCGAGGCGCGTACGGAATGTCTCGGGCAGCCGCCAGTCGTCCGCCACCCACACCACACCCTCGAGCAGCGGGCGAGCCGGCGGACGCATGCCCTCGGGCGACAACGACGGCCCGCCACAGAGTCGGAGCGATGCACCCTCACTCGCGAGGGAGCGAACCAATGTCTCGGCGTCGCGCGCCGGTCCGTCCCAGAACAGCACGTCCACGCCCGCGTCCTTGAACGCCCTCGCCTGCACCGCCGCCTCCGACGCCCGCGTGCGCGCCGGCTCGCGGCGCACCACCTTGCCATTGCGCGCGGTGACCTCGGCGGCGAATGCGTCCGCGAACGCGCCGTCCACGCCGGCGGCCGAACCGGTGATGGCCACCACGTGCGACTCGCGACCCAGGACGTGCTTGGCGAGAACTCGCGCACGATCGTCGGCGCCGGGCCCCACCTGGAACACGCGCGGGCCGACGCGCCCGATGCGCTCGTCCGTGGCGGTGGGTGAGATCAGCACGACTCCGACGCTGCTCGCCGCCGTCGCGAGCGACAGCGTGGGTGCGCTCAGCAGTTCGCCCACGAGCACGTCGCAGAGCGCCACCGCCTGCTGGAACGCCGCCGCGACACGCGCGGGGTCACTGTCGCCCGTCCCGAGCGTGTCGAGTGCGATGGCGTGCGACCCGGGCGCGCGATCCGAGCGCAGGCCCTCGGCCAGCGCCACGCGCACCGCGCGCGAGTAGCTCGCGTAGTCCCCCTGGTCGGGCAGCAGCAGCGCCACGCGGAACACCGACGCCCACGGCCGGAGCGGCGCCAGGTTCGGGAGTGGCGCCTCGCCCTTCTTGAGCGGCCGCGGTGCCGCCAGCGCACGGCGCGCGAGCAAGCGCTGGCGCAGCTCGGTTCGCGTGGCCGGTGTGCGTGCGAGTGCCGCGTCCACCAGCACGAGCTCGGAATTTCTCAGCTCGCCTGGGCTGTGGCGCAGGATCCAGACCAAGTCGTCCAACGGGGAGCCGCGCGCCCAGTCGGCTAGCGTGCG
The DNA here is from genome assembly GCA_964418975.1 of uncultured bacterium. GTDB lineage: Bacteria > Eisenbacteria > RBG-16-71-46 > RBG-16-71-46 > RBG-16-71-46 > JAIOPA01. The sequence continues at coordinate 5,495 of CAYQNV010000152.1, forward strand.
ATCGCGCGCGTCCGCAGCGGGCGTGAGTGCCAGCCGCTCGGCCTCGGCCGGGGAGCGTACGGCCGGGCGCGACGGCGCCGAGAACGCCATGCGCACGTGCCCAGCCGATCCGGTCAGGGCGAGCAGCAGCATGAGCGCGCCCGCGGCGCGCGCCGAGCAGCGAGGGATGCCGGGGATCACATCTGGAACTTGCCGAAGTCCTCGGGATTGAGATTCTCGAGGTAGCGACGAAGCTGCTCGGCTTTTTGCTCATCCGTGAGCGGGACCTGCGGTCCCGCCGAGGGGCCGGAAGGTTCATCCGGGTCGTCGTCGGTCACGGCGGGGCGCTCGGGTGGGGCCTGGAGCAGTTCCTCGTTCACGTAGAGCGGGGCCTCGGCGCGCAGCGCCACCGCGATGGAATCGCTTGGGCGCGCGTCCACCGACAGCACCTCCTGGCCGCGCGAGATCAGCAGCGAGGCGAAGTACGTACCCTCGCGCAGCTCGTTGATCACCACGCGCGTCACCTTGGCCTTGAGTCCTTCCACGAGCAGCGCCAGCAGGTCGTGCGTCAAGGGACGTGGGAACTTCTCGCCTTTTACGAGCCGGGCGATGGCCTGCGCCTCGCACGGCCCCACGAAGATCGGCAGGACGCGCGTGCCGTCGGTCTCTCGCAGCACCACCACGTGCTGCTGGGTCTTGGGCTCGGTACCGAGCCCGTGGACCGCAACCTCCACGACTCTCACGGCTTTCCGCCCCCGTCCTTCGCCACCGACTTCTTGGGCGGCGCCGTCGTGACGCTGTCGGCCTTGAGGAAAGCGGGCACCTCGTCGGTGCGCATGTGCTCCACCATCCACTGGGCCGACGAGGCGAGTTCGGACTTGGGGTAGCGCTGCAAGAGCTCGCGGAAGATGCGCTCGGCCGCGTCGTGGTCCTTGAGTTCTTCCGAGTGGATGAAGCCCACCATGAACAGTGCCTGCGGTGTGACGTCGGCGTCCGGATACTCGTCCACCACCTTGCGGTAGGCGGCGATGCGCGTGGGCGGGTCGCCAGCGGCCTGCGCCTCCTGGAACATCTCGCGCGCGGACTTCCTGGCCGAGAGCCACTTGCCGATCGCGGCGGAGTCGGGCGACACCTTGAACTGCGCCTTGATGCGCGTGAGCTGGTCCTGATAGTAGCGCTGCGTGCGCTCCTGCCCGAGCTGTCGCACGATGAAGCTCCTCACCTGATCGAACTCGCGCACGGACTCGGGCCGCACATTGTCCACCTTGATCACGTGCCAGCCGTGCTCGGTCTTCCACGGGCCGCCGAGCTTCCCAGCGCCCAGCGTCATGGCCGACTCCGCCAGCGCGGGCTGCGCGCCGAGCCCAGCCAGGCCGCCCTCGCGCGTCGCCGTGCCGAGCGTGCCGCCGTTGGCCCGCGTGAGTGTGTCCAGCGAGTGGAGCTTGGCGAGCTTGTCCCAGTCCGCACCCTTCGCGCGCGCCAGTCCCAGCACGCGCTTGCCCGCAGCCTCGGTGCGCGTCTGGATGTGACGCAGCGTCACGTTGGCCGGGGTCTTCCACTCGTCCAGGTGGCCTTGGTAATACACCATCGCCTCGGAGTCACTCGGCGGCGCGTTCTGGGCCATGACCTCGTTCACCCGCGTGCGGATCAACAGGTCGCGCTTCTGGGCCTCGAGCTGCTGGAGCAGGTCGGCACGCTTGGTGATGCCGTTCGCGTCGGCATCGCGCATCCACACCCGCTCCTCGACCAAGCGGTCGAGCAACTGCTTGCGCCCGTCGGGAGTGGAATACTGCGTACGGTACTGCTCGGGAAGTTCCTGCATCCGCACCGCCAGGTGTCGCGGCGTGATCACCTCATTGCCGATACGCACGAGCACCATGTCGGAATCGTTCGCGGAACGCGCGTTCCGCGCCGGCTTGCCGGACTTCTTCGCAGCCGCCTTGGGAGCCGCCCACACGGCCCCGGCCGCCAGCGCCACGATCGCCAGCGTCAACGTGAGGAGCCGTCCGCTCTTCATGACCGCACCACCCAGACCTTCACGGTGGCGGTGACGCCTCCGTAGTACTTGATCGACACGTCGTAGTTGCCGAGCTGTTTGATGTGCTCCGGCACTTCGATTCGGCGCCGATCCACGTCGTGGCCGGCCGCCTTGAGCGCGTCCGCCACGTCCGCGTTGGTGATGGAGCCGAACAGCGTGTCCTCTTCGTTGGCCTGCACGGCGATGTTCACTTGCAGACCGTCGATCTTGGCGGCCTCGGCGCGCGCGGCGGCGACGAGCTTGTCGGACTGCACTTCCTTCTGGCGCGCCAGCTCCTGGTAGAGGTTCGCGGCCTTGGTGCCGATGGGAATCGCGAGCCGGCGCGGCAGCAGGTAGTTGCGCGCGAAGCCGGGCTTCACGTTGACCGTGGCACCCTTCTGGCCCACGCCCTTCAATTCGTCCAGCAGGATCACTTCCATGGAGCTTCTCCTATGCCTCCCCGCGCGGGGAGGGTTCGAGACGCCGAAAGTCCAGCCACACGTCGGAGAGGCCCAACAGCGCCACCGACGGCAGGAACACCGGCAGGGTGAAGGCGAACAGGAACACCATCACGAGCAGGACGAAAGCGGGCGGCACACCGCGCGCGAGCATCAGCGATTGGGCCAC
>CAYQNV010000153.1:0-11242 GCA_964418975.1 uncultured bacterium
ATCGGCAATCAGATTCTTGTCACCGGGAGTTTCGGTCACAAGATAGTCATCGCCGTCCCCGGTAAGCTCGTGTACATCGCAGTGGGTTCGCTTGCCGGGATTCCGTGCGTGTGTTAGCGTGCCGCACATGATTGCGATTCATAAACAGATCGTCGTGGATGAACGCGGCAAGCCACAGGCCGTGCGCCTGGAGTCCCCACCACAGCGTCGCCGCCGCCGTGAGCACGAGCGCCACCACCGCCGGCGCATTGAGCGACAGTGCGACGGGCTCGCCCTCGGGAGCGCGCATGTAGAGCGCCACGGTGACGCGCAGATAGTAGTAGACCGACACGACGCTGTTGAGCACACCGACCACGACCAGCGGCCAGATGAGCCCGGCCTTCACCGCGGCGCCGAACACCAGCACCTTGCCCATGAACCCGGCCGTGGGCGGGATGCCGCCCAACGACACCATGAACAATGTCAGCGCGAGCCCGAGTAACGGCTGTCGGAATCCCAGTCCCGCGAGATCGGAGACGAGCACCGGCTCGTCCCGGCCCCGGCCCAACATGGTGAGCAGCGCGAACGCGCCGAGGTTCATGGCGGCGTACGTGGCCAGGTAGAACACCGCCGCGGCCGCGCCCTCGGTGCCGCCCGCGACGAGTGCCACGAGCAGGTAGCCGGCGTGCGCGATGCTCGAGTAGGCGAGCATGCGCTTCAAGTTGTTCTGGAGCAGTGCGGTGACGTTGCCCACGGTCATGGTGAGCATGGCGACCATGGCGAGCAGTGGCTGCCAGTCCTCGGCGAAGGTCGGCAGCGCGCGCAGCAGGATGCGCAGGAGTGCGGCGAAGCCGGCCGCCTTGGCGCCGGCGGACATGAACCCGGTCACGCTGGTGGGTGCCCCCTGATAGGCGTCCGGAGTCCACATGTGGAACGGCACCGCCGCCACCTTGAAGAGGAATCCGGTCAGGACGAGCAGTCCGCCAGCCAGCACGAGCGGATTCCTGCCGATGGGTGAATCGCCGAGGAAATCGCCGATCCCCTGGAGGTTCGTGGTGCCGGTGCCGCCATAGAGCAACGCGATACCGTAGAGCAGGAACCCCGATGCGAACGCGCCGAGCAAGAAGTACTTGAGCGCCGCCTCGTTGGATTCGAGCTGGTTTCGCCGAAAGCCCACCATGACGTAGAGCGACAGCGACATGAGCTCGAGGCCGAGGAAGATGGTGATGAGTTCGTTCGAGGCGGCCATGACGATCATCCCGAGCACCGACGTGAGCAGCAGCGCGTAGTACTCGGGCAGGCCGATGCGCGTGCGTTTGGCGTAGTCCCACGAAATGAGCACCGCCACCGCGCCGATGGCGCAGAACAACAGCGTGAAGAACACGGTCAGCCCGTCGTGCACGAACATGCCCTCGAACAGCGCACGCTTGTCGTCGCGCACGCGCCACACGGCAAACGCGGCGGCGGCGAGCGCAAGCAGCGCCACGATCGGGCCGCGGTTGCTGTTCGCTCGGGGCGGGATGAACTCGAGCAGCAGCAGCACGAGGCTGCCCGCGGTGAGCGCCAGCACGGGCCCGAGCGCCCACCAGTCCACGGACAGGAAGAACGGCTGCGGCACGACGTTCATCGGCCGACCTCCAGCGTGTCGTTCGGCGAGATCACGCTCAGCTCCTCGGGGCGGTCACTGGCGAACATCGCGGCCTGCCGGGCGCGCGTCTGCGTGAGTTCTATCGTGCGGTCGAGGGCCGGCTGCATGCGGTCCAGGAACGGCTGCGGCGCCACGCCCATCCAGAAGATCAGCAGCAGGATCGGCGCGAACACCAGCCGCTCGCGCAGCGTGAGATCGCTCATGCGCCGGTTCTCGTCGTGCGTGATGGGGCCGAACACGACGCGCTGGAACATCCACAGCATGTAGCACGCCGACAGGATCACGCCGGTGGCCGCCACGGCGGCCCACGCGAAACTCGTCTTGAACGCCCCGAGCAACACGAGGAACTCGCCCACGAACCCGTTCGTCCCGGGCAGCCCGATGGACGATAGCGTCACGACGAGGAAGACGGCCGAGAACACCGGCACCACCTTCCACAACCCGCCGAAATCGGCGATGGCGCGCGTGTGGCGCCGCTCGTAGATCACCCCCACCAGCAGGAACAGTGCGCCGGTCGAGACGCCATGACTGAGCATGGTCATCATGGAGCCCGCGAAGCCCTGCGCGTTCATCGCCATCAGGCCGAGCATGCAGAAGCCCATGTGACTCACCGAGGAGTAGGCCACGAGCTTCTTCAAGTCCGGCTGCACCATGGCCACCACCGCGCCGTAGACGATGCCGATGATCGAGATCCACGCGATCCATGGCGTGCAGACGAGCAATGCGTTCGGGAACATCGGCATCGCGAACCGCACAAAGCCATACGTGCCCATCTTGAGCAGCACGGCCGCCAGCACCACGGAGCCCGCCGTGGGTGCTTCCACGTGCGCGTCCGGGAGCCAGGTGTGCACGGGCCACATCGGCACCTTGATCGCGAACGCGAACGCGAACGCGAGGAAGTACCAGAGTTGTTGCGCGGGCGCCATGGGCATCGCATAGAACGCCGCGAGGTCGAAGCTGGGCACGCCGGTGAACTGTTTCTGCACGTGGTAGAGCGACAGGATCGCCACCAGCATGAGCACGCTGCCGGCCATGGTGTAGAGGAAGAACTTGACCGCCGCGTAGACGCGGCGCTGTCCGCCCCACACGCCGATCAACAGGTACATGGGAATGAGCATGGCTTCCCAAAAAACATAAAACAGCAGCAGGTCGAGGCAGAAGAAAGTGCCCAGCATGCCGGCCTCGAGCGCCAGCAGCAGCGCGTAGAACTCGCGCGCGCGCTTCTCCACCGAGGTCCACGCGCTCAGGACGGCGATGAACGTGATGAACGTGGTGAGCAGTGCCAGCAGGCCGCTGATGCCGTCCACGCCCAGGTGGTACTGGGCGCCGATCGAGGGGATCCACGCGACCTTCTCCTCGAACTGGAATCCCGGCGCGCCGGGCACCATGCGCCACCACAGCGGCAGCGACGCCAGGAACTCGATCGCCGCGGCGAGTGTCGCCCACAGGCGCACCGAGCGCTCAGCGCCGCGCGGCACGAGCACCAACAGCACCGCCGCCACCAGCGGGAAGAACACCAGGAACGAGAGCAGCGGCAAGGACGTCACGCTCACCTCAGGAAGTGAAGGAACAGCGCGATCACGCCGAGCGTGATGAACAGCGCATAGGTGCCGACGAAGCCGGTCTGGAACAGCTTCAGAACCGCGGAGCCGCCCTCAAACGTGTAACCGACGCCGTTCACGAGGCCGTCCACCACCTTGACGTCCCAGAACCGCCACAGCCATTCGGAGACACCCACGAACGGCCGCACGACGACCGCGTCGTAGATCTCGTCCACCCAGTACTTGTGCTCGAGCACGCGGTGGAGGCCCTCGAATCGCGCGCGCAGCGCCGTGGCCGCGGCCGGGTTCCACAAGTAGGAGCGCATCGCCAGGAAGATGCCGGCGAGCGCGACGCCCACCGACAGGAAGATCAGCGTCCACTCCATGCCGCGCGAGACCTGGTGGTGCGCGGCGGCGTGCCCGCCCGCCGACAGCACCGGATGGAGCCAGCGCTCGAACGCATGGCCACCCTCCTGGAACGGCATGCCGACATAGCCGCCCACCACCGACAGCACCGCCAGGATCACGAGCGGTACGGTCATGGACGCGGGCGACTCGTGCAGGTGGTGCTCGGCGTCGTGCGAGACGCGCGACGAGCCGCGGAACGTGAGCACGTACAAGCGCGTCATGTAGAACGCGGTCAGGCAGGCACCGACGATTCCGGCCAGCCAGATGCCCTTGTGCCCACTGGCCCAGGCCGCGTGCAGGATCTCGTCCTTGCTGAAGAAGCCGGCCAGGAACGGCACGCCGGCGATGGCGAGCGTGGCGACCGCCATGGTGCTATGCGTGAACGGCAGCTTCGGCGCCAGGCCGCCCATGCGGCGCATGTCCTGCTCGTCGCTCATGGCGTGGATCACCGAGCCGGCGCCCAGGAACAACAGCGCCTTGAAGAACGCGTGCGTCATGAGGTGGAAGATGCCGGCGCCGAACGCCCCCACCCCGCACGCCATGAACATGTAGCCCAACTGGCTCACGGTGGAGTAGGCCAGCACGCGCTTGATGTCGTTCTGCGCGAGGCCGATGGTGGCGGCCATGAGCGCGGTGGCCGCGCCGATCACCGCCACGACCTGCATGGTGGTCGGGGCCAGCTCGAACAACACGTGACTGCGCGCCAGCATGTACACGCCGGCCGTGACCATGGTTGCCGCGTGGATCAACGCCGACACCGGGGTCGGGCCTTCCATGGCGTCCGGCAGCCAGGTGAACAGCGGGATCTGGGCACTTTTGCCGGTGGCGCCCAGGAACAGCAGCAGCGTGGCGAGCGTGATGACCGCGCCCCCGGCCGCGAACACGTGCGGCGCCGCGGCGAACACGCGCTCGTACTGGAGCGACCCGGTGCCGGCCACCAACATGAACGCGCCCAGCATGAAGCCGAAGTCGCCGATGCGATTGACGATGAACGCCTTCTTGCCCGCCTCGGCGGCGGACGGCCGCTCGTACCAGAATCCGATCAGCAGGTACGAGCACAGCCCCACGCCCTCCCAGCCCACGAACATGAGCAGGTAGTTGTCCGCCAGCACCAGCGTGAGCATGGCGAACATGAACAGGTTCAGGTACAGGAAGAACCGGCGGAACGAGGGGTCGTGGCTCATGTAGCCGGTGGCGTAGACGTGGATGAGCGAGCCCACCCCCGTCACCACCAGCACCATCACCGCCGAGAGCGGATCGAGCAGGAACGCCACGTCCGCCGAGAAGTCACCCACGCGCATCCACGTCCACGCCAGCTCGGTGAGCTGGCGATCGTGCTCCGGCAGCGAGGCCAGGTGCAGCACCGCGCGCACCGCCAAGCCGAACGCGGCGAGCACCGAGCCGCACGCCAGCCACGCGGTCCCGCGCTTGCCGAGGCGGTCGCCCAGCAGCAGGTTCACAAGCACAGCCGCGAGCGGCAGGGCTGGGATGATGGCGATCATCGAGGCGTCGTCGCGGGAGGGGTCACGGATCAGCCCTTGAGCAGGTGGATCTCGTCCACGAACACGGTCTCGCGCAGACGGAACAGGTGCACGATGATCGCGAGGCCGATGGCGACCTCGGCGGCCGCAACGGTCATGACGAAGAACACGAAGATCTGCCCGTCCAAGGACTTCATGTGGTTGGCGAACGCCACGAACGCCAGGTTCGCGGCGTTCAGCATGAGCTCGATCGACATGAAGATCACCAGCGCGTTGCGGCGCACCAGCACGCCCACCACGCCGATCGTGAACACGATCGCGGACAGCGCGATCAGCCAGGACAACGGGATCACGCGTCCTCCCCCGCCGACTTGACGCGGCCGCGCGCGATGATGATCACGCCCACCATCGCCACGAGCAGCAGGATGGAGGTGATCTCGAACGGGAACAGGTAGCGCGAGTAGAGCACCCGGCCGATCGCGGCCACGTTGCCGTGCTCCGCGCCCGCCATGGCGTCGTTCGTGGGTCCCAGCGTCCAGCCGCGGCGCAGCAGCGTGAAGCCCACCAGCAGCAGGCCGGCGCCCGCCAACCAGCCCACGCCGCGCCGCACCGCGATCTGCACGCCGGTCTCCACGTCGTGCTGGAGGTTCAGGTACATGATCACGAACAGGAACAGCACCATGATGGCGCCGGCGTACACCACGATCTGCACCATGCCGAGGAACTCGGCGTTCAAGAGCAGGTAGATGCCGGCCAGGGAACAGAACGCCAGCACCAGGAACAGCGCGCTCGTGACCGGGTTCTTGTGCAGCACCACCATGAGCGACGTCACCACCAGCAGCGCGGCGAATCCAATAAACAGGGCGACGAGCATCACTGCGCCCCTCTCGCGTACAGCCACAGCGCGGCGATCAGCACGTTCACGATCGAGATGGGCAGCAGCACCTTCCAGCCGAACGCCATGAGCTGGTCATAGCGCAGGCGCGGGAACGTCCAGCGCACCCAGATGAAGAAGAACATTAGCGCACCGAGCTTCACCAGGTACCACACCAGCCCCATCCACGGCGGCCCGGGGCTCAACCAGCCGCTGCTGCCGAACATCAGGCCAGGCCCGTGCCAGCCACCAAAGAACAGCGTCACGGCAATGGAGCTGATGACGATCATGTTCATGTACTCGCCCAGGAAGAACAGCGCCCACTTCATGGACGAGTACTCGGTGTGGAAGCCGGCGACCAGCTCGCCCTCGGCCTCGGGAAGGTCGAACGGGGCGCGGTTCGTCTCGGCGAACGCGGTGATCAGGAAGATCGCGAACGGCAGCACCAGGTACCAGTGGAAGATGCCCCAGTTCGGCAGCCACAGCTCCTTGCCGAGCAGCGGCAACTCCCACGGCAGGCTCGCGACCCGGTACCAGCCGTCCTGCCGCTCGACGATGCCCACCAGCGACAGCGTGCTCGATTTGAGGATCACCGGAATGGTCGAGATCCCCATGGCCAGCTCGTACGAGATCATCTGCGCCGAGGAACGCAGGCCGCCGAGCAGCGCGTACTTGTTGTTCGAGGACCAGCCGGCGAGCACGATGCCGTACACGCCGATGCTGGACATGGCCAGGAACAGCAGCAGTCCCACGTTGATGTCGGTGACCACGAACATCGGCGGCGGGCCCATGGGGATCACCGCGAACGTCACGATCGCGGGGAACACCGCCAAGATGGGCGCGATGTGGAAGATGACCTTGTTGGCCTGCGCCGGGATGAACTCCTCCTTGAACAGCAGCTTCACCACGTCGGCAATGGGCTGAAGCAGTCCGAACGGTCCGACGCGATTCGGGCCGGTGCGCGCCTGGATGTGGCCGCAGATCTTGCGCTCGGCGAAGATCAGGTAGGACACCGCGCCCAGCAGGGCGTGCAGGATGATGAGCACCTTGACCAACGCCCAGGTCAGGGACTGCACGGCGGGGACACTCCACAGCTCGGCCATCCTGGCGACGTCCTCCCTAGGCTCCGACCAGCGTCGGAGCGCCGACCTTGCGCGCTGTCACACGCAGGCCCGCGCCCGTGGGCGATCCCAGACGGTTGAGCTCAGCACCCGCGCTCGGCACGAACACCGCGCCGGCCGGCACCGACTCGTCGATCTCGAGCGCGAGCGCGATCGCACCCGCGGGGCCCGAGAGTTCCACGCGGTCGCCCGCTGCGAGCCCGAGGCGCGAGGCCTCGGCTTGCGTCAGTCGGGCGCGCATCGGCCCCGCCAGTTTTGCGAGCGTGCTCGAACGACCGGACAGCCCGCCATCCGCGAACAGCGTGCCGCCGGAGAGGAGCCACAACCCCTCGCCCGCGGGCGTGCCCGTCGCGCCGTCCACCGGCTGCACGCGGGACGCAACGCGCGCGCTTGTGAGCAACGCGCCGTCCGGCAGCAGCGAGGCGTAGCTCAAGCCCGCGAGACCCGGCGTCAGGCGCACGAGCTCGCGGAACACGTCCTCGGCGGTGCGATAGCGCCAGTCCGCGCCCAACTCGCGCGCGACCGCCTGGAACACCTCCCAGTCGGCTCGCGTTCCGCGGCGGGGCGAGAGCGCGCGATTGGACCTCTGCAGCCGGCGCTCGCTGTTGAGCGTGCTGCCTTCCTTCTCGGCGAACGCCGCCACGGGGAACACCACGTGTGCGCGCGCGGCCGTGCGCGTGAGGAACATCTCGTTCACGATCACCAGTTCGCAGCGCTCGAGCGCCCGTTCGACGAGGGTGCGGTCGGGCGCGCTGGCGAGCAGGTCGTCCGCCACGATCCACAGCGCGCGTACGCGGCCCTCGGCCGCGGCGGCCAGCGCCTGCCGGGCATTGAGCCCCGCCCCCGGCAGCGTGCGGCCCCACGCCTTCTCGAACCCGGCGCGCGCCGCGGCGTCCGCCACCGCGACGTAGCCAGGCAGGTGATCGGGCGTGAGCCCCATCTCCAGCGCGCCCGCGCTGTCGTGATGCGGGCCGAATGCCATGACACTCGAGGACTCGGCGGTGATGGCACCCAACGCCCACGCCAGGTTCTCGACCGCCTGAAGCAGCGCCGGGGCCTGCGCGTGCTCGAGCACGCCGCGCCCGAACAGCAGCGCCTTCCGCTCCGCCGCACGCATGCGCTGGGCAGCGGCCGACACTGCAGCCGCCGGCACGCCAGTCTCGGCCTCGACCTTCTCGCTCGTCCAGCTCGCGAGCGAGTCCCGGAGCGAGCCGAGTGCCTGCGCCACCTCGGGCGTAGCGCCGGGTACTGCGCCCAGCTCGAGCGCCGCTCGGGTGAGTGCCAGCGTGAGCGCCAGTTCCGAGCCTGGCTTCAGGGCGAGCCAGTCACCCTCGAACCGGGGGCGCGCGAGCTTGACGCGGCGCGCGTGCGCCACGGTGACGTGCAAGCCGCGCTGGCGGAAGCCGCGCACCACCGCCGCCTGCGCGAGCGGTGCTTCGCCCTGCAGGTCGTCGAACAGCACCAGCACTTCCTGCGCGTCCACCAATTGCTCGAACGTGAGTGCAGCGCGGCCGCCGCCGGTGGCGCGCAGCAGCGCGTCGCCCGCGACCGCTGCAGTCGGGCGCGTGCGAGCATCCACGTTCGGCGTGCCGAGCACGGCGCGCGCGAGCTTCTGGAACAGGTACTGCTCTTCGACGTTGAGCTTCTCGCCGCCCAGAAACGCGATGCACTCGGGGCCGTGCGTGGCCGCCAGGTCGCGCAGCCGCGCCGCCGCGTAGGCCACCGCCTCGTCGAAGCCCGCGGGCTGGAGTGCCGCACCGGTGCGCACGAGCGGCGCCGTCAGCCGCTCGGCCGCGTTCACGAAGTCGTGGCCGAAGCGGCCGCGTGCGCACAGGTACTCCTGGTTCACGCCGCGGTACTCGGTGCCACGCGCGCGCAGGATCTCCATGCCGCGCACGCCCAACCGCACCGAGCAGCCGTTCGGGCACCACTCGCAGATGGTGATGTGCTGGCGCAGGTCCCACGGACGCGCCTTGAAGCGGTAGGGCAGCGCGGTCAACGCGCCGACCGGGCACACCTCGACGCAGTTGCCGCACTGCTCGCAGTTCAGCGGCTGGCGGTCGAACGACGAGATCTCGGTGTGCACGCCGCGCTGGTGGGCGGTGAGCGCGTTCTCGCCCATCACCTCATCGCAGTAGCGCACGCAGCGCATGCACACGATGCAACGGTTCGCTTCCTTCTTGACGATCGGCCCCAGGTCCTCGCTGTCGAACGTGCGCTTGGCCTCGTCCATGCGCGAGAAGTCGGCGCCGAACGCGAATGCCAGGTCTTGAAGTTGGCACTCGCCGCCCTCGTCGCACACCGGGCAGTCGAGCGGGTGGTTCACCAGCAAGAACTCCATCACGCCCTGGCGCGCCTGCGTCGCCACGGTGGAAGCCGTGCGCACGTGCATGCCGTCGGAAACGAACGTGGTGCAACCCGTCTGCACCTTGGGCATCCACGCGATCTCGGGGCTCCCGTCCGCGCCGAGCGCGGGCAAGCGATCTGGGCCCAGCCGCGGTGTGCCCACCTCGACCACGCAGATGCGGCAGGCGCCGAGCGGCGGCAGCTTCTGGTGCGAGCAGAAGATCGGCACGTGCACCTCGGCGGCGCGCGCGGCATCGGTCACCAGCGTGCCGACTGGCACGCGCACCGTGCGTCCGTCGATGGTCACCTGGACGAGTGCGCTCACCCGCGCACCCCCGCCACCTCGGCGCGACGCCGGTTCACCGCGCAGGTTTTGTGCTTCACGTGATACTCGAACTCGTCGCGGAAGTGCTTGAGCGCGCCCTGCACGGGCATCGCTGCGGCGTCTCCCAGCGCGCAGAAGCTCTTGCCGAGGATGTTGTCCGCCACGTCCGCCAGCAGGTCGATGTCGGATTCGCGACCGTGGCCGTTCTCCAAACGCTCGAACACCTCGCTCATCCAGTACGTGCCCTCGCGACACGGCGTGCACTTGCCGCACGACTCGTGCTCGTAGAAGCGCGTCACGTTCCACAGCGCGTCCACGATGCAGGTCTGGTCGTCGATCACGATGACGCCGCCCGAGCCCAGGTACGTGCCCCTGGCGGTCATGCTCTCGTAGTCGAGTGGCGTGTCCAGGTCGGCCGCCGGCAGCAGCGGCACGGACGAACCGCCGGGGATCACCGCCTTGAGCTTCAAGCCGTCGCGCATGCCGCCGCAGTCGTCCTCGATGAGTTTCTTCATCGAGTAGCCGAGCGGGACTTCGTAGTTGCCCGGGCGCTTCACGGGCCCCGACACGCTGAACACCTTCGTGCCCGCGCTCTTCTCCGTCCCCCACTGCCGATGCCACGCGGCGCCGTTCTTGAGGATCGCCGGCACGCACATGAGCGTCTCGGTGTTGTTCACCACCGTCGGGCAGGCGTATAGCCCTTCCACCGCCGGGAACGGCGGCTTCAACCGCGGCTGCCCGCGGTAGCCCTCGAGCGACGACAACAGCGCCGTCTCCTCGCCGCAAATGTAGGCGCCGGCGCCCAGGTGCGTGTGGAGCTGGAACGCGTAGCCGCTGCCGGCGACGTTGTCCCCCAAAAGTCCGGCGGCGCGGGCCTCGGCGATGGCCTTGTCGAGGATGCGCTGGATGTACTCGAACTCGCCGCGCAGGTAGATGTAGCCCAAGTGGGAGCCGATGGCGTAGCCGGAGAGGATCATGCCCTCGATCAGCAGGTGCGGGTTCTTCTCCATCAGCTCGCGGTCCTTGAACGTGCCCGGCTCGGACTCGTCCGCGTTGCACACGATGTAGCGCGGCTTGGGGCTCGCCTTGGGCACGAAGCTCCATTTCATGCCGGTGGGGAATCCCGCGCCGCCGCGGCCGCGCAGGCCCGACGCCTTCACTACCTCGATGACCTGGTCGGCCGGCGTCTTGCCGAGCGTGGCGGCCAGCGCCTCGTAGCCACCGCCCTTGCGGTAGGTGTCGAGCGACGCCAGTCCCGGCGTGTCGATGTCCTTGAAGAGGAAAGGCCCGCGGCTCACCGGAGTTTCTCCAGCAGCGCGTCGGCTTTCGCCAGGTCCAGGTTCTCGTGGTAGTCGAAGCCCACTTGCATGCACGGCCCACTGCCGCAGGCTGCGAGGCACTCGACCTTGCGCAGCGTGTAGCGGCCATCCGCCGTAGTCTGGCCGTGGCCTACGCCGAGCTTGCGCTCGAGGTGCTTGTAGAGCCGGTCCGCGCCCGTGAGCGAGCACGACAGAGTCAT
>CAYQNV010000154.1:0-63333 GCA_964418975.1 uncultured bacterium
TATCCCGCGTCTGCCACAGCTCGCCGAAGTCGAGCACCTTGGCGAGGCCCTCGGCGCGGTAAGTGAGTTGGCTCTCGTGGATGATGACGCCGGCTTCCACCTCGCCCGCGAGCACCGCGCGCGGGATGTCGTCGAACATGACCTCGACCGTCTCCACGTCCGGGCACTCGATGCGCAGCAACAGCGCCGCGGTGGTGAGCCGGCCGGGGATGGCGACCCGCATGCCCGTCAGGCTCGCCAGGCTGCGCGCCTCGCGCGCGACCAGCACCGGGCCATAGCCCCAACCGAAGCTGGCTCCGCAGGCCAGGACCGCATAGCGGTCGGCGAGGTGGGCATAGGCGTGCGCGCTGCACGCCGTGATCTCGAGGTCGGCCTGCTCGATCGCGCGCAGGTTGAGACTCTGGATGTCCTGTAGCACGTGCTCGACGCGGCAACCGTCGATGCCCGCCTCGCCGGTGTGGAATCCGTAGAACATGTAGGCGTCATCGGCGTCGGGGCTGTGGCCGAATCGCACGGTGCGGAGCTCGGTGGGGGTGGCGGGCATGCGGGTCTCTCGGGTCGGGTGGGGTACATCCCGGAGCGGAGCGTGGGTGGAAGGTCGCGAACATAGCGCACCGGAACTCGCCGCGCAGGCGGGTTTCGTGCCCGGAACGGTGGTCCGCGTGCTAGGCTTTTGCGACGCGACCCAGCTCGGGCATCCCCGGGCACTCGGCACCCACGGGAACCCAGCGCCATGCCCACCTCCTCGACCCTTCCTGTGCGGCCGTTCGGGCCCGCGACCCGTGCGATCTTGGCCGCGATCGGCGCGGCCGCGCTCCTCACCGCCGCTTTACCTGCCCGGGCCGGCTGGCGCACGCACGCCGGGGACGCCCAGCACACGGCGCAGAGCACGGTCCCCGCCCAGCCGCTTCAGGTCATCCACTGGCAGACGCCGGTGGACCTGGCGCCTCAGTACAGCGGCTCCAATTTGCTCATCCACTACGGTTCGCCACTCGTCACCGAGGGCAATACCGTCCTGTTCGCGGTCAAGCTCGGAGTGGCGGACACGTTTCGGGTCGAGGCGCGACGCGGCCGGGACGGCTCGTTGCTGTGGACGCTCGACACCGACCTGCTACTGCCGCCGCACAACTGGACGCCCAGCGTCGGGCTCACGCTGACACCGCAGGGGCGCGTCTACGTGCCTGCAGCGGGTGGCACGTTGCTGTGGACGGACGCGCTCGACGCTCCCGGCGCGCACAGCGCGACCCGCGTGGCGTTCTTCGGCGATGCGGCATACGCCGCGAACACCGCGGCGATGAACGCGAGCCTGCGCATCTGCACACCACTCACCGGCGCGGACGACGGCAGTGTCTACTTCGGCGTGCGCGCCGTGAGCACGAACCCGCTTGGCATCACCAGCGGCCTCGCCTGCGTGGATCGAAACGGGAACGGGCGATTCGTGTCGGCGAGCGACGCCAGCGCGGGACTGTGCACCCAGATTGCGATGAACTGCGCGCCCGCGTTGAGCGCCGACGGCAGCCTGCTCTACCTCGCGGGGCGCGGCAGCACGAGCAATCCGGGCTACCTGCTCGCGCTCCGCACCGCGGACCTCACCACGCGCGCGATCGTGGCGCCGATGGACCCGCTCACCGGGCAGCCCTCGACCGTGCCCAATGACGGGACCTCGTCGCCGATGGTGGCGCCGGATGGACGGGTGTTCTACGGCGTTCTGGGGACGCCGTTCGGCACGAATGCCTCCCGCGGCTGGCTGCTGCAGTTCGACTCGCTGCTGGTCTCGACCGGGGCGCCGGGAGCGTTCGGCTGGGATGTCACGCCGTCGCTGGTGCCGACTTCCGCAGTGCCGGGTTATGCCGGCAGCGCGGCCTACCTGCTCGCCACCAAGTACAACCTCTATGCGGGCGCGGGCGACGGCGTGAACAAGCTGGCGGTGCTGGATCCGGACGACACGCAGTTCGACGCGTTCGCGACCATTCCCGTGATGAAGGAAGTGCTGCTGATGCCGGGACCGACACCCGACCCCGATCCGGGACCCTGGTACCCGAACGCCGTGAAGGAGTGGTGCATCAATACCGTGGCGGTGGACCCGTTCACGAACGCCGTCCTCGCCGGCTCCGAGGACGGGAAGCTCTATCGCTGGGACCTGGCCAGCAATGCGCTCGTGGAGAACGTCGTGCTCACGCCGGGCCTGGGCGAGGCGTACACGCCCACGCTGGTGGGGCCGGACGGACAGGTGTACGCCATCAACAACGCCACGCTGTTCGCAGTCGGTGCGACGCAGGTGGGCGTTGCGCCGGGCGGGCCCGCCTCCGGCGTTTCGCTCGCCCCGGCCGTCCCGAGCCCCTCGGCCGACGTGACCACGCTGCGTTTCTCGCTGGCGAATCCCGCGCGCGTCACGCTCGAGGTGCTGGACCTGACGGGCCAACGCGTGGCGAGCCTGTGGCACGGTCCTGCCGGAGTGGGCGAGCACACCGTGCGCTGGGACGGACGCGACGAGCGCGGCACCCGGCGCGCGCCCGGCATGTACTTCGTCCGCCTGGCCGCGGGTGAGGAGGTGGTCTCGGGAAAGCTGTTACGCGTCTGGTGACACCACCGGCGCAAGCTGCGGCCGCTTCCCCGGCCTCAAGTCGCGCGAGCGCGGCGCGAGCAACGCCTGCATCGTCCACGGCAGCAAGTAGCGAAGCATCCAGGCCAACTCGCGCACGGCTTCCGCGAGCGGACTCGGCGTGGGCTCGGGTGGCAGCGCGGTCTTCCAGTCGCCATTGCTGCCCGGAAGGCCGAGTGCCTGGGCGAGCGCGTCGGCGATACGCGCGTGTCCGTCGGGGTTCGCGTGGATGCGGTCCTCGTTCCAGAGCCGTGGATCGATGGCCACAGGGTGCGCGGCGAAATCCACGCAGTGACTTCCCGTGGCGCGGCAGGCGTCGCGCACGGCGTCGTTCATGACGCGGATGCGCGCCGCGAACGGCCGCGCCACGAGCAGGAGCGGGGACAGGTCGGGGAGCGTGAACGTGACCAGCGTGGCGCCGGCGCCTCGAAGCGCGCGCTGCATCTCCCGCACGTCACTCGCGAAAGCCGCGACGTCGAACCGCGCCTGCATGACGTCATTCGTGCCCGAGAACAGCGTGGCGAGATCGGGGCGGAGCGCCAGCGCGCGCTCGAGTTGTTGCTCGCGGATCTCGCGCGTGGTGCGTCCGCGCACCGCGAGGTTCGCGTAGAGGAGCCCGCCCTGGGCCGCCGTGATGCGCTCGGCGAGGCGCTGCGACCAGCCGCGGTAGCCGCCGCGGCCATCGACATCCATGAGGCCCTCGGTGGAACTGTCCCCCAGGGCGACGTAGCGCTCGAACCGGGGCGGCGCGCTCAGGACCGCGGTGCTTCGACTTGTACTCAGGTAGCCCGACAGCCGGGCGAGCGCGCGTGGCCACGCCTCGCTCCAGGCCTGGCGTTGCGAGACGTATTCGCCGTCGGATGGAAAGTCATGCCGTAGCTCGAGGTTCGTTCCGGCGCCCTCGCGATCCAGTGCGAACCACACCGTGCCCGCGTTGCCGTTCGGGTAACCGGCGTGGCCGCCCTGGAACGCTGCGGAGAGCGGCGGCGCGAACTCCAGCCAGCGCGCCTCGAACGGTTCGGCCGAGCTTCCCGCGCGCGACCAGCGCAGGACCAGCCGCCCGCCGGGGCGCGGCTCGCATTCGCATGCGTCGCAGAACCATCGCTCCAGGTGCCGGGCTTCGGTGAGTACTGCGAACACCCGCTCGGCCGGCGTCGCGAATGCCGCGACGAACCGCAGGCCCGCCTCGCTCACGCGCGAGGTTCCGCCTGGGGCTCCGTCGTCGCCGCAAACCGACGCGTGCGGCGGGTGCGCTCGGCCGCGCGCTGGAACACGTCGCTCCGAAGCGCGTCGAGACCCGCGCCGGTGAGCGCCGATACCACCGTGCAGTCGGGGAACTCCACGCGCAGTACGGACTGCTCCTCGTCCGACAACCGGTCGGCCTTGTTGAACACCATGATGCGAGGCGGGCGCGGCTCGGTGAGGATCCTGTCCAGCACCTGGTCCACCGCCGTCAGGTGCCGGCGGAAGTCCGGGTCGGAGGCGTCGGTCACGTGCAGCAACACGTCGGCCTCGATGGCTTCGACCAGCGTGCTGTGGAACGACGCCACGAGATGGTGCGGGAGTTTGCGGATGAAGCCGACCGTGTCGGTGACGAGCGCCACTTCGCGCGCGGGGCTCACCATCTGGCGCGTGGTGGAATCGAGCGTGGCGAACAGCCGATTCTCCACGAACACGTCGGCGTGGGTGAGCGCATTGAACAGCGTGCTCTTGCCGGCGTTGGTATAGCCCACGAGCGCGGCGCGAAACTCGCGGCGCCGGCGCGCGCGCTGCGTCTCGCGCTCGCGTTCGACGCTCTCGAGCTCTCGTTTCAGGCGCGCGATCTTCTCGCGCACCATGCGGCGGTCGGTCTCGAGCTGCGTCTCGCCCGGGCCGCGCGTGCCGATGCCGCCGGCCTGGCGCTCGAGGTGCTTCCACATGCCAGTGAGCCGGGGCAGCGTGTACTCGAGCTGTGCCAGCTCGACTTGTAGTCGGCTCTCGCGCGTGCGTGCGCGGCGCGCGAAGATGTCGAGAATCAACTCGCTCCGGTCGATGACCTTCCGCTGCAGCGCCTTTTCCAGATTTTTCACCTGCGCTGGCGACAGGTCGTCGTCGAAGATGACCAGCGCGGCGTCGCAGCTCTCGGCGAGCGCCTTGAGCTCCTCGACCTTGCCCTTGCCGAGGAACGTGGCGGGATGGATCGTGCCGCGCCGCTGCACCAGCACGTCGGCCACGATGGCCCCGGCCGTGTCGGCGAGCAGCGCCAGCTCCTCGAGCGATCGGTCGAGGTGCAGGCGTTCGGACTCGGATCCGGACGCGCCTGGTGTGGGTGCTCCCGCGTGGGTACCCCGGGCGGGTGCCGCTCCGCGGCTACGCCGTGCGTGACCCACCAGCACCGCGCGTTCGTTCAGTGGTGGGCGTGGGACGTCGTAGGATTGCGTCTTCATGAGCGGATCGGGACCTCCAGCTCGTAGGGCGCGGGGGTGAGGTTCTCGATGCTGCCGTCGGCTCGCACCGCGACCAGGTCCTCGATGCGCACGCCGAGGCCGCGCGACGGGTAGTAGAGCCCCGGCTCCACCGACACGACGTGCCCGGGAGCGAGGCGCGTGGTGTTCGTGGGCGGTCCGCCCAGCCGCGGCGCCTCGTGCACTGCGAGCCCGACGCCGTGACCGAGTCCGTGCACGTAGCCTTCGACCACGCCCTGGTTGGCGCGCACGGTGGCGTGCCCCTGCCGCTCGAACACGTCGCACACCAGTTCCTGGTAGTCCCGACACGGCTCGCCGCCGCGCATCCTGCCCATCGCGGTATCGAACGCCTCGCGGCACTCGCCGTAAACCTTGCGCAGCGGCTCGGGCGCGGTCCCGAGGCAGAACGTGCGCGTCATGTCGGTGTGGTAGCCGCCGCCCGCCTCGGCCGGGAAGATGTCCACGAGGATGGGCGTGCCCGCCTGGATCGGGTCGGCATCGTTGCCGCGGTTGTGCGGCACGCCGGCATCGCGACCCTGCGCCACGATGCTCTCGCCATCCTCGGCCAGGCCGAACTCCGCGAACGTGCGGTGCAGCAGCCGGCGCAGGTGGCCGAGCGTGGCGCGCTCGCCGCCGACGTTGACGAAGCCGTCGCCGTTCCGGCGCAGCGAGGCCAACTCGTCGCGCACGCGCTTCATGGCCTCGACCGCGCCGCGCGAGCAGTGGCGGATCTTCTCGAGCTCGTCCTCGCTCTTGGTCATGCTGGCGTCGGACAGCACGTCCGGCTGGCCGGCATCCACCTCGAGCGCGGGAGCAAGCCTGCGCAGGTGGTCGAGGATGAGGAACCCGAAACCCAGCGGCACGTCACCGGCGAACGCCACTCGGCCCACCATGCCAAGCTCACCCGCCACCTCGGCCACCAACTCGCCGAGTGCGCGTGCCTGCGAGTCCGCCGATTTCACCTTTTGGAGGAACCCGCGCTGCGCATACGACGACGACTCGCAGCCGACGAGCGCGGCCTGGTCCCGCTCCATGGGGTCGTGCACGAGATGCGCGCGGCCGTCCGCGGTGCGTACGTAGAATCCGTGGTGGATCTTCTGACCGGTGCAGTAGTAGAACGCGGGGCTGTAGCGGTCGAGCGCCAGCACGACGATGCCGGCGAGTCCACGCTGTTGCATGAGGCGGTCGAGGTCGGAGCGCACGGGGGCGTCCTCCGGGTCGTGGGTCGAAGGGCCTGGAAGCCGCTCGGGGGGCGCGCGACGTGTGCCGGGCGCCCGCGCACCGCGCGGATGGCAAGAGAGTAGGGCAGGGGCGGCCGGCGGGAAAGCACGTCCGCGGCCACGGCGGCCGGGCCGGGTCAGTTCGCGCGAAGGTCCCGCGACTGGCGCCGACGGGTGAACAGTCCCATGGCGATAAAGCCGAACACGAACCCCGTGATGTGCGCCCACCACGCCACGCCGCCGCTCGTGGCTCCGAACGACAGCGTGCCGGCGATGAACTGGAACACAAACCAGATCCCCAGCACGATGAGCGCGGGGATCGCGACGACCTGGAAGAAGAAGAAGATCGGGATCAGGGTCACGATTCGAGCGCGCGGGAATGCCTGCGCGTAGGCGCCGAGCACGCCGGCGATGGCGCCGCTCGCGCCCACGGTGGGGATGGGGGAGCCCGGCATGAGCGCCGAGTGCACACCGCCGGCCACGACGCCTGCGGCGATGTAAAACGCGAGGAATCCCGCGGAGCCCATGGAGTCCTCGACGTTGTCGCCGAAGATCCACAGGTACCACATGTTCCCGATGAGATGGAGCCAGCCAGCGTGCAGGAAAATGGACGTGACCAGGGTCATGAGTTCCACGGGCAGCGACGTGTCCCCACTGAGCGAGGCGAACAGGCGACCCGGGACGACCCCCCAATCGCGCAGGAACTCGGCGCGCGAGTCGCCCATAGAAAGCTCCAACATGAACGCCAGCACGTTGACGACGATGACGACCCGCGTGACGACGGGGATCCTTTGCGCGGGATTGTCATCACGAAGTGGGATCATTCGAGGGGTCCGAGCATTGATAAGGAGGAGCGCAACGTGGGTAAGGCGTTGACGATGAGGCGCGGGGTTCCCTATTCTGCCCGTCCCGCCGCGAATCCGCGAGCAACCCTCCGCGCGTCGTTGCATCGAAACACCCGAATCCAGCGATCAGGGCTGCGGCGCTCACGGCGACCAGCTTATTCAGGGCATCGACTGCCATGCCCGCGCCCCACACCCGAATTTCCCGGAGAATCCCATGTCGAACGCTATTCCCGTGACGGACGCCAACTTCGATAACGAAGTGCTCAAGGCCGGCACACCGGTCCTGGTGGACTTCTGGGCCCCGTGGTGCGGGCCGTGCCGCGCGGTGGCTCCGGCGGTGGACGCGATCGCGCAGGAGTTCTCGGGGCGGGTGAAGGTCGTGAAGCTCAATACGGACGAAGACCAGGAGATCGCGATCAAGTACGGCGTGGGGTCGATCCCGACGCTCATGGTGTTCAAGAACGGCGAGATGGTGGAGCGCGTGATGGGGAACCGGCCGAAGGCCGAGTTGGCGGCGTTGGTGTCGCGGCACGTCTAGGCGTTCATTCTCGCTGCGCTGAACGGAAGATCAGAATCGAGTTGCCCCGTGGCATGGACGCTGCGGGGCACTTTTCTGTGCCGCACTTGCACCCGCGCGCTAGGCAGCGCTTCCCGCCACAGGCCGAAGCCGAGGGAAGCCGCGGCTCGCGAGGACAAAGGTCCACACGACGATCACGAAGGGACCCGTCAGTGCAGGCATCCCAAGGGGCTCCAATGCGGCCGAGGCCGCCGCGAACACGACCGCCGTCGTGACCACCGCGAGTACTGCGTAAACCGCCGCAGCCGCATCCCACACGAACATGCCACGAAGTGCGATCGCGGTGAGGACGCAGTTGAACCCAAAGGCTCCGGATCGAATCGCGGGTTCGCTGGCTCCCATGCCCCATGCGACCACGAGCCCAACGAATGAACCCAGGAGAGCCGCGCCACACGCTGCCCGCGAACTGATCAAGAGTCCGACCGCAAACAGGATCCCGGTGGTGACGTTGCCCTGGAAGAAGACCTGCGCGATGCCCTAGGCGAGACCCTCGAATACCGTCAATGCGGTCACGATCCCCACGACCGCCGTCGCCTTTGGCAGCCCGGCAGTCGGCAAGACGAATGTCGAATGCAAACGGCCGAAGCGTGCGAACGCCAGGAGAAAACACAGCGCCGTGAAAACGAAGGGTGCCGTGAGCGCGGGAATCCTCCAGCTACCCAAGAGCTTGAGCATGTCCGCCATAAGCACGGTCGTGCAGGCCGAGGCCACGACAACGTAACTCCACGTCAGGAGGTCGGGCTGGAGGAACGTAAGGAGCGCGATGGCGACGAGAGCGCCATTGAAGCCGAAGAGTCCGTCTCGCATCAGGGATCGATCGACCCGGAGAACCATGGCGGTCGCCGTGCTCACAGCCGCTCCGACAAGAACCGCCAGCCCGAACAGCGTCGAGCCGTAAAGGACCCCGATCAAGAACAGCAGGCCCGCATAGCTGTTGTTCTGCAACATCGCCTGCCCGACGCCGCGAAACACCGAGTCCAGGAACTCCAGCAGAAATTGCTGAGGAGCGGTGCCGTCGACGACAAGGCCAGTCGAGGTGATCTGCACACGCTTTGGGGCATTCGCAGCGCGGATCTCTTCGTCGGTCATCCTCACCGCCCTCCATGCCTTTCGTCGCCCATTCCCAGCCCGCACTGAGTCGGGCCGGGCTAACGCATCTTGCTCAGTTCCCTGAGCGCTTCGGGTATCTGCTCCAGGACGTCACTGGCGATCACACCGAGGGGCCCTCGTGCAGCTTCCGCGAGTTCGCCGGCCCTGCCGTGGACGTAGGCGGCTAGTCTTGCGGCGTCGTAGGCTGGGAGTCCTTGGGCTAACAGGGCGGTGAGGAGGCCGGTGAGGACATCTCCGGTGCCGGCGGTGGCGAGGGCGGGGGTGCCGGTGGGGCTCACGCTCACGCGGCCGTCGGGGGAGGCCACCACCGTGGGGGCGCCCTTGAGAATGAGTGTGGCGCCCCAGCGTTGGGCCCAGCCACGCGCGGCGTCGATGCGGCGCGCTTCGATCTCGGCGGCCGGCTGGCCGGTAAGGCGCTGCATCTCGCCCAGGTGCGGCGTGAGCACGCGTTCGGCCGGCGCCAGCCGGAGCGCGGGCACCAGCAGGTCGGCGGCGGGGGAGAGCGCGGTGAGCGCGTCGGCGTCCAGCACCAGCGGCTTCGGCAGGTGCGTGGCCAGCTCGCGCGCCAGCGCGGCCGCATGCGGGCGCGTCGAGAGTCCGCAGCCCACCGCCACGGCTTGCGCACGCTCGGCTTCGGCGAGCAGTTGCGGGAGCGCGGTGGTGGTGAGCGTGCGGTGGCTGTCCTCGCCGCACGCCAGCAGCATGGGTTCCACCAGGTGCGCCGCGAGCAAGTCGCAGAGACTCGCGGGAGCGGCCACGCGCACGTAGCCCGCGCCGCTGCGTGCGGCGGCGCGAGCGGCGAGCACGAGCGCACCGGTCATGCCGGGCGCGCCACCCACGATCAACGTGCGGCCGGCGGTGCCCTTGTGGGCGCGCGGGTCGCGTTGCGGTAGGAGGCGCGCCAACGCGCGCGCGGTGGCAAGCTCGGCCGGCGAGAGACTCGCGCGTTCGACCGACACGAGCCCGATGTCCACCACCTCGAGCACCCCGCGACAACCCCGGCCCGGCCACAGCCAGTGGCCGCGACGGGGATAGCCGAACGTCACCGTCACATCCGCCTGCACGGCCACGGCGGCCATGCTGCCATCGTCGCTCGACACGCCGGTGGGCAGGTCCACCGCCAGCACGCGTGAGCCGCGCGCGCGCAGCGCGTTCGACAATCGGCACGCGTCGGCCACCAGCCCGCGTGGTTCGCCCGCGGCGCCGGTACCGAGCAGCGCGTCCAGGACGAAGTCCCAGTGGTCAAACGCGGCCGCGTACGCGGCGAGTGCCGAGGCGTCCGCGGGAAACACCACCGGTACGCGGAGCGGCTCCAAGCGCTCGAGCATGGTGCGCGACGCGCCACCCACGCGCGCCGCGGGTGCGCACACCGCGACCGTCACACGAGCGCCGCGCTCGGCCAGCGCGCGAGCGGCCACGCAACCGTCGCCGCCGTTTTGTCCCGGACCCGCCAGCACCAGCACGCGCATCGCCAGCGGCGAACCCCAGCGGCGCTCGAGTGCTTCCGCGACGCCGCGGCCGGCCCGCTCCATGAGCGTCTCGCCCGGTGTACCCGCCGCGATCGTGGCTTGATCGACGGCGCGCATCTCGGCGGCCGTCAGCAACAGCATGGCTCGCTCAGTGCCGGCGGCCGCGCGAACGCGCGTCGCCCTTCAGGTCGCGCGCCAGGCGTCGCTTGTAGTCGGCGTCGCGCTCCGCGCGCGCGAGCAGGTCGGGGTCGCTCGACAGGAACGGCAGGTCGAACAGCTCGGGTTCAGCCTCCTGCTCCGCGTAGAGGCGCTCCTGTTCGTGTCGCTGGAACTGCACCGCCCGTTCGATGTTGTCGAATGCCTTGCCGGGCAGGAACGTGTCGTGGAACACATCGAAGACGTACACGTGAATCTTGCTGTCGGCCGCCACGCCCTCGGGCGGGGCGTACACACGCGCGCGAGCGGCACGCACCTTGTCACCGGACATGCGGTCCTCCTCCTGGGGCTCCCGCGGCAGGCTCGCGTCCGTTCAGGCGGTCCACGATGTCCACCAGCTGGAATACGTCGTCCACGTCGTAGTCCGCGCCGGACTCCTTCGTGTCGAAGGTGTCGCCATAGCGCGCGAACACGGTCTTCATGCCGAGGCTCTTGGCTCCCACCACGTCGCGCTCGGCCCAATCGCCGATCATGAGCGATTCCGCCGGCTCCACGCCGAGCCGGCGGAGCACCTCGCGGAATGGCGCGGCGGCGGGTTTTCGCTCGCCGGTGTCGTCAAACGTGACCACGGCGTCGAACAGGTGCTGTAGCCCCAGCGAACACAGGCGTAGCCACACCTGGAATCGGGGCGCGTCCGAAACCACGCCCAGCCGGATGCCGCGCTTGGCGAGCTCGAGCAGCGTCATCTGCGCGTGGGGGTAAAGCACTAGCTCCGACTCCCGCGCGCGGCGGTAAGCGACCACGCCCGAGGCGAGGATTTTCGGATCCACCTCGCCGAACTCGTGCTCGAGTAGCTCATCGAACACTCGCTGGAACTCGAGCCCGCGGACGTCGTAGATGGCCTGGACGCGGCGGCGCAGCTCCTCGCGGGGCTTCTGGAAACCGGCGTCGATCATGCCGTCGATGGCGGCCTGGATCGCGGCCTCCTTCATTCGCATGAAGTCGGTGAGCGTGTTGTCGAGATCGAAGACGATCGCTCGGATCACGCTCGGAGGCCCCGGGTCCCTGGTGCGGCGTGGACGGTGGGCCGTGCCGCGTGCGGCCCGCCGGCGAGTCTACACGAAATCGCCGGGCTCCCCCGGCGCGGCCGCGTCATTGTCTCCGGACCGCGCTCCGTCCTACCATTGTGGCCCACCGGGCCATGTCCCGGCCCGAACCCATGCGCAAGACCCTCCTCGGCCTCGGCCTCGCGGTCCTCGCCAGCTGCAGCAAGCACGCCACCCAGTCGCCCGTGGCCTCGGGCAGCGTGGGGCCCGCGCTCATCGCCACTCAGCCTCCGCACTTCTCGGTCGGCGCGATCTACGACAGCGAGATCTGGGGGCAGTTCGACCGCGCGCTCGATCCGCGCACGGTCACGGCGCTCACCGCGTTCCTCAAGCAGGACGGCCAGCGTGTCCCGTGCACCGTGTCCTACGAGGGCATCACGCGACGCGTGGTCCTGCGGCCCTCGCTCGCGCTGGAGTTGCAGCGCACCTACACGGTGGAGTTCACCACCGCGATCAAGGCGTTCGACGAGACGCCGCTGCCGCCGGGCGTGTTCTTCCAATTCACCACGAATAGCCTGCGGCGCATCGTCTACGACTACCCCGCCGCCGACGCACTCGAAGGACCGGTCGCCGCGCTCGGCTGGGGTGGCACCCAGGGCCCGGTGAACAACCTGTATTACGAGGTGTATGCGAGCGAGGATTCGATGGCGGTCGAGAATCGCGCGCTCCCCTACCTGCAGCGGAGCGTGTTCACCCGCCTGCTGCCCGCCACCGCGTGGCCCGCGGGCCGCAAGGTCTACTGGGCGATCACCAGCCAGAATCTCGAGACGTCGGAGCGCATGGTCGGACCGGTTCATTCGTTCCGTGTGATCGATGCGTCCGCGCCGCTGGACTCCGTGTCACTCAACCCGCGCGATCACGGCAGCAACGACATCCGCAACCGCAACACGCAATTCTGCAGCAACCAGATGCTGCCGTGCGGGCCCAGTTACAACGGTGCGATCCACTGGGACTACGCGCGCATACCGGCGAACGCCCGCGTCGTGAGCGCCACGATGACACTCACCACCACGGACGCGTATGCCGGTACGTTCGTGCGCATGCGGCCGGTGGTGTGGATGGCGCAGAACGAGTGGTCCTCGTGCACCATCCTTGCGCCGGGGCCGCCCTGGAACGAACCCTCGGGATTGCTGGCGCTGGGCACGCAAGTGGACGACTTGCGCGCGAACTTCACCTCGGACCGGTTGGCCGCGTTCGTCGAGACCCAGCGTCGCCAGCGCACACTGCTCTATGGCGTGCTCGTGCGCACCGCCGAAAACGTCGCGTACCACTCCCCGCTGTCGGGGAATTCCAGCGCGATTCCGCGGCTGGTGGTGCGCTTTCATCCCTAGTCACACGGCGCCATGCCCTGCTGGAGCGCCCGTCGCGCTCCGTCACCGGAAGGCAAAGGCGTCGTGAAGTGTGCCGCGCCCAGGATTCCGGGCTTGACCGCTCGGCGAGCACGCCACTCTAATCGGCGACCCATGTCCTCGAGTCCCTCCGTACCCGGTTCGCCGGCGCACTCCCCCCTGACCCGGAGCCCACGCGGCGCGATCGCCTGCGGCGTGTGGCTCTGCCTCGGACTCGCGCTTTCACCCCGCCCGGCGCAGGCTCAGTCGTTACGGCCCTGGCTGCCCCCCGGCGTGGACTCCATCCAGGCGCTCGTGTCCGAAGCGCGAGTGCTGTTCCGCCAGTCCAACACCGACACCATCTCGGAGCGCAACATCGTGCCATTCGAGCACGTCGGGCAGGCGGCCCGGCGGCTGCTTCGCCGACTCGGCCGCCACAACTCGCTGTTGGCGCCCTCCATCGAGGCCACGCTCGATTCACTCGGCCTCGACACGGATGTGGTGAACGACCCGGACCTGCCGAGCATCGTGCTGGTCCTGGTCCGGAACCCGGAACGCTTGAGCATGCAGGCCGTGGGCTACCTGCTGTGGTATCGCGGTCCCGACTTGCGCATGCAGGGCATGACGTTTCCCTCGTGCGTGCGGCCGCGCCTCGAATCCTGGTGGAGCGGCAACCCGAGTTCGCCCTATTCCGCTGCGCTCACCTATCAGGAGCGAGGCACGTCGGGGCATCTGGGTTTCAAGTACCTGCGGCTCTCGCCGGATGGGTTCTTCTGGAACCTCGTGCAGTACGAGGGCAACGGCCCCGACCTTGGCGCCAACGGCGACGCGGCGTTCGCCGATCTCGACCGGGACGGTCGCCCCGAGCTGCTCTCCTACTCGCAGGCGCCACCGGACTCGGTCCTGATGGTGGAGCGTCCCGTCCGCCCACTGATCCGCGAGGCGATCTACACCGACCGCGGCCAGGGCTTCGTGGTGCACGATGTACGCATCCTGCCGGGACCGCTCGCCACGTTGCGGCTGTTCGTTTCGGCGCTCCGAAACGGCGAGCGCGACATCGCCCGCCGCCTGCTCGTGGACCCGGACTTCCTCGAGCTGGCCCTGGCGGCCGGTTGGGCAGCGGGGCGCTCACCACGTACCTTCATCGTGGACCGGCAGGAAGAAGGCCAGCCATGGCCGGACTGGCTGGGAGCAAAGGTGACAGGCGTCAACGGCCCGCGGCGCTGGGTGTTCCATTTCACGCTCCGCGATGGCCGCTGGCTGATCAAGGATTGGCTCGCCGAGGAGGCGCCGCGACCGGAACAGGGGCGTGGCACGCCGTCGGGCACCACAGGGGGGGACCGGCCTTGAAGCATGCTGCGCTGCGCTGCGCCGTGACCGCGATTGTCGTATTCATGGCTCTCACCGGTTGCGACCGGAAGCCGCGGCTCGTTCCCGCCTCGGCCGACAGCCTTGGAGTGGGACAGGACTCCATCGCCATCCTCTCGCGGATGGCGGTCCATCACTGGGAGACCGGCCAGGCCGAACAGGGGGCCACGATCACGGCGCGTGTGTTGCGCACGCGGCTCGAGGCCGACGCGTCCGAGGACTGGGAGGACCGCGCCCGGACGCTGCTCGACTCGCTCGGGCTGGGCGCCGAGGTCGCGGGGCAGGAGCGCGCGGCGGTGGTGAACCTGTTCTCGCGCGCCGAGAGCGACGGCGGCTCGTGGCCCTACTTCTACTGGAGCGAGGCGGGCAGCGTGCGCGTTCAGCCGCTCGAAGGCCGCGGCATGCGGCTCGTGGATGCCGCGGTGCGCGGGTTCACGCAGGGGAGCGCGGGCGATTCGTCGCAGCTCGCGGTGCTATGGGGTCGGCGCGGCGCGGCCGGACAGCAGCCCCTGCTGCTCACGTGGCGGCACGCTCGCGGCGGACGCTGGGACCTGGCGCAGACACTCGGTCCGGATTCGCTCGGCGGCACCGGGACCGGGGAGTTCGACGACCGCGAACTGGTGACCAAGACGTTCCGCTCGACGCCGTGGTTCGACGAGTGCGCCACCTGTCCGCACGTCTATCACGAGCGACGTTTCATCTGGGGCCCGCAGGGATTCGTGCGCGAGGACGATCGCATCGTGCCGTCGCCGTACGCCACATTCACCTCGTTCGTGGCCGCACTGGTGTCGGGCGACCGCGAGACCGCCGAGCGATGGGTGGCGGACCCCTCGCTGGTCGAGTTCGCGCGCCGGTACGAGTGGCACGACGCGGCACTCGGCCGCTGGCGCCCCGCCCCGGGCACCGAGGCGAACGCTCTCGAGATGGTGTTCTTCCGGGGACGCTCGGACGCGTTCCGAGTGATGTTCCAACCGCGCGGCGCCGGATGGGTGCTGCTCGGTTTCGAAGCAACCACGCGCAGCGTGGAGTGATCCCCGAGGACGAGTCATTGGCTGACGTAGCCCGGTTCGCTCAATCCCCTCCAAGCCGTTTCCGGCGCACCCCGGCGCCGTTCCTCGCCCTCGCGGCGCTGCTGCTCGCGAACGGCGCTGTCGGCACGCACAGCGCCAACGCCGCGATGGACATCTCCGACAACGGCCCCATCCTGGATGCGGGGCGGTTCGGGATGCGGATCACCAACGTGGGCGTGATCGGCAACGCGTTCTTCAACAAGGGGCTGTCGTTCGACCCCTCGTTCGAGTTTCCCAAGGGCAGCGGGCACGAGTGCCTGGAGCATGCCGAACTGTGGATCGGGGCCACGCACGAGGACGGCAGCGTGAACGTCTCGGGCGGGCCCATGCTGGAGCTCCGGCCCACGCTCGATCCGAACGACCTGGTGGTGCGGCGCTACGCGGGCGATCGCGGCACGCGCGCCACGTTCGACGACGACGGGGACGCACGGTTCGACGAGGAGTTCCTGGACGGACGCGACGACGACGGGGACGGTGAAGTGGACGAGGACCTGCGCTTTCCGGCGCAGCAGACGGCCGCCTGCACCTACGTGGACGACCGACCCGAGGCGGTGCAGTTCGGCTACGAGAACGGCGAGCGGCACGTGGCGTTCGGATTGACCGTGAAGCAGGAGGCGCACGCGTGGTCGCTGTCGGGATTCGACAAGGTCGCGGCCGTGCACTACACGATCACGAACCACGGCCGCGAGCGGCTGCGCGACGTGCGCCTCGGCGTGTACGCGAACCTCGACTCGCGTGAGCGCTCGGGGGGGAATGGCCACCTGGACGACGTGGTGACCACGATGCGCGACTCGCTGACGATCTTCGAGGGCACTTCCGTGCTGGCCCAGATCTTCCGAAAGGATTGCTACACGAGGCTTGCGGGCGAATGGCCCGCGGTGCACGACGCCAGTGTGTCGTCGCCCGCGCCGTGGACGGCGATCATGGGGCTCTCCCACACGACGGACCCGCTCGGCTACATCACGAACATCGCGTTCCCGGGCGTTCGCGAGGCGTTCGCGGCGGCGCGGGCGCCGCGCCGCGACACCGCGTTCACCTACTCGGTGTACTCGCCGTCGCTGCCGCCGCGCCAGGGTGGGCCACCGAACCTGGACCTGGACCGCTACGCCGCGCTGCGCGGGGAGTATGCGCAGGCGCCGACGAGCGAGGCGCGCGACTACGCGGTACTCGTCTCGTGCGGGCCGTTCGCCACACTGGAGCCGGGGCAGTCGGTGATGTTCGCGGTGGCGTTCATTGCCGGCGAGAACGCCGACAGCCTGGTGGCCTCGGCCCAATCGGCACGGCTCGCCTGGCGTGGTTCGAGGATCAACCGGCTCCCCGACCGGCAGGGCAGCAACCTGAGCTATACGGCGGGGGAGACCGGAATCCAGGGCCACGAGATCTGTTTCCAGCCCCCTCCCGGCGTGGTGTTCAACTACGACCCCCACTGCCCCGAGAAGCTCGTACGCGATCCCGCCTACTTCCCGCTGCCCGGTCTGCCCCCCGGCACGGCCATCGAAGCGACCTACTCATCGAGTGTGCCCTGCATCTGGTCCGACCTCGACTGCGACGCGTGCACCGGGCTCGACGGGCGCGAGACGCACGTGCCGTGGTACGTCCAGGCGCCGTCTCCGCCACAGCCCCTGTTCCGTTCCGTGGCGGGCGACCGCGAGGTCACGGTGGAGTGGGACAACCTGCCGGAGATCCTCATGGAAGCCGGCATCATGCCGGGTGCGCCGTGGACGTTCTGGGGCTACCGCCTGTACCGGTTGGACAGCTGGGATCGCGAGTCGCTGCTGCCGCCGGCCTCGCGCTGGCAGCAGGTGGCGAGCCTTGCCGTGGACACCACGCTCGGCGCCCGCCCGCTCAGCGACGTCCTGAACGCGACCGTGGAGTACGACTCGATCGCTTACGGACGCCGCCACTACCCGGTGGGGCGCTACCGCTTCCGCGACGATCGCGTGCTGGACGGATTCGACTACCACTATGTGGTCACGTCGGTGGCGCAGCGCCAACTCACGGTGTCGGGCACGTCGCGCACGGAGCTGATGGAGTCCCCATTCCGCGCGGTGTTCAGCGGCATCGTGCGACCGCGTATCGAAGCGGGCGGGCGCTACCGGGACGGCAAGGTGTGGGTGGTGCCGAACCCGTTCCGAGGCAGCGCCCCGTGGGAGCGCGATCCGGTGCCGGGCGACGCGTTCACGCGGCACGTGGACTTCTTCGGCATGCCGCGCGCCCGGGCCCGCATTCGCATCTATACGCTGGCGGGCGACTTCGTCCAGCAGCTCGACCATGACGGGACCAGCGGCAATGGCCAGGCCCCGTGGGACCTGATCTCGCGCAACGGCCAGGACGTCGAGTCGGGCGTGTACCTGTTCACGGTCGAGTGGTCGGGGGGGCATGAGGTCGGGCGATTCGTGATTATCCGCTGATACTTTTCCCGAGTTGTTTTTTTCCGTGAGTCGGGGGTGCGGGGGGTCGCGAATGAGGGGAACGCTCAGTCCGGCCCTCCTGGCCGGCCCGAGCTGTCGCTCGCGGACGGCCTCCGGCCATCCTGGCCTTCGGCCTGCTCGCGGCTCCTCTCAGACGCGACCCCCCGCACCCCCCCCTGGCGAATACCTCGCGGGGCGGATCGCTCCTTGGGGCGGGACCCTCCATCGGCCGGGGTTGAACTGAGAAATCACTGGCACCCCGAGCGCACGTGGCTATACTGCCCATCCGTGCAGTGGTGGCGATCTTGCTCGACTTCCGTTCTCCGCGCTACGCCGATATGAGGTGTCCATGCAGGTTCCCGCCACGCGGTTCCTTCCGGATTCGGCGCCCGAGCAGTCGCTCGCTCGCTGGCTCGTCGAGTTCTCCGAGCGGCCGGAGAATCGTGGGGCGCTTGTGCACTGGGAGACGCTGCCCGCGCGCGCCGCCCGGTTCGGTGAGTTGCAGCCGCCGCTGCCCGCCGCCGTCTCGGCCGCGCTTTCCGCACGCGGCATCGAACGGCTGTACACGCATCAGGTCTGTGCCATCGAAGCGTTGCGCGCCGGGCGCGACACCGTCGTCGTTACGGGCACCGCGAGCGGCAAGTCGCTGTGCTTCCACCTGCCCGCGCTCGAGCGGCTGCTCGAGGAGCCCGGGGCCACCGCGCTCTACCTGTTTCCCACCAAGGCGCTCGCGCAGGATCAGTTGAAGAGCCTCGGTCGGCTCGCGAACGGCGGCGTCGAGCTGGCAGGGCTCCTGAACGCCGGTGTGTACGACGGCGACACCGCCGCCTCGACGCGGAAAAAGCTGCGTACGGAAGCGAACGTCATCCTCTCCAATCCCGACATGCTGCACGCCGGCATCCTGCCGCAGCATGCCAAGTGGGCGCGCTTCCTGCGCAACCTGCGCTTCGTGGTGATCGACGAGATGCACGCCTACCGCGGCATCTTCGGCAGCCACGTGGCGCTCGTGCTGCGGCGGCTCGAGCGGCTCGTGCGCCACTACGGCGGCGAGTTCCGCTATGTGCTGTGCAGCGCCACGATTCGTAATCCGGGCGAGCTGGCGAACGCGCTCACCGGCCGCGAGGTCACGGTGGTGGACGATGACGGCGCGCCGCGCGGCGAGAAGCACTTCGCGTTCTGGAACCCGCCGTTTCGCGACGAGACGCGCGTCGAACGACGCAGCTCCAACGTGGAGGGCTGCCAGTTGCTGGCGGGCGTGCTCGAGCGCGGCGCGCAGGCCATCGCGTTCACGAAGTCGCGAGTGAGCGCCGAACTGGTCTACCGCTACACGCGCGAAACGCTCGAGCGCGCGCGGCCGCGGCTGGCCGGCAAGGCGCACGACGGCCTGGGCGTGCCGGTGCCGCCGCTGCACGAGCGGTTGCGGCCCTATCGCGGCGGCTACCTGCCCGAGGAACGGCGCGCCATCGAGAAAGCTCTGTTCTCGGGAGAGCTGCGCGGCGTGGTGAGCACGAACGCTCTTGAGCTGGGGATCGACGTGGGTGGGCTCGATGCGGCGGTGCTGATCGGCGCCGCGCCAACGCTGGCGAGCATCTGGCAACAGGCGGGCCGCGCCGGGCGGAGTGGCACGCCCTCGCTGGTGGTGCTTGTGGCCTACAACGATACGGTGGACCAGTACCTCATGCGCCGGCCCGAGTACCTGTTCGGCCGCCCGACCGAGTCCGCGTGCGTGGACCCGCACAATCCCTACATCCTCGCCCAGCAACTGGCGTGCGCGGCGTACGAGCTGCCGGTGGGAGACGGCGACGAGGCCGCCTTCGGCGAGCAGATGCGTGACGTGCTCGCGGCGCTGGACGATGCCGGCGAGACGCGCGTGATCGACGGGCGCGCGTACTGGTCCAGCAGCGAGTTCCCGGGGGCCAGGGTGTCGCTGCGCAGCATGAGCGATGACACCTACACCATCGTGGACGGCTCGCGGGCGAACGCAGTGATCGGCACGGTCGACGCCATCAGCGGGCTCGAACTGGTGTATCCCGACGCCATCTACCTGCACGAGGGCGAGACCTGGTGGGTCAAGGCACTTGACCTGGAGCAGAAGGTGGCCACGGCCGAGCCGCGCACGGTGGACTACTACACGCAGCCGGTGCTCGACACGAACATCCGCGTGCGGAACGAGTTGCGCACACGTGACTGGCGCGGTGAGCAGGTGCGGTTCGGCGAGCTCACCTACAGCTGGCAGACGATCGCGTTCAAGAAGATCCGCTACCGCTCGCTGGACGCGATCGGCTACCACCCGCTCGAACTGCCGCGCCTGACGCTGGAGACGGCGGGTTTCTGGCTGGCTCCCCACGAGGACACGACGCGCGAACTGGCGCGGCACGGCGTGAACCCGTGGGAGGCACTGAGCGGCGTGCGCAACCTGTTCGTGCAGCTGCTGCCGCTCTTGTCCATGTGTGACCCGATGGACCTGGGCGGCATGCTCGATTCCTCCAACACCGGGCGGCCGACGCTGTTCATGTTCGACCGCTACCCCGGCGGGCTCGGCTTTGCCGAACAAGGCTGGACCCGATTGGACGAGCTGGCCGAAGCCTCGCTCGCGCACCTCGAAGGCTGCCCGTGCGGCACCGGTTGCCCCGCCTGCGTCGGCCTCCCGGTCCTACGCCCTGCACAGCAGCAGGATTGGGACGGCATCAAGAATACCCGCGAGATCCCCACCAAGGACGCTGCCCGCGCACTGCTGCGAGGGTGGCTCGCGAGGTGATCTGGGGCCCCTGAGGCCGAGTCGGGTGTACCTCCACGGCACTCCCGGCGACACAGAAGCCATCCTCGTGCACCCCCGGTGCAGCGCCGGTTATCATCGCGATTCACGCCCCGACCGGAGGACTCGCCCAGATGGAACCCACACCGGAATGGCCGGTCGCGTTCTTCGACGACGACTACCTGCGCATCTATCGCCCGCAATTCAAGCCCGAGCGCACTGCCGCCGAGACCCAGTTCATCGCCTCGGCGCTCGACGTCGCTGACGGTGCGGAGGTGCTGGACCTGGCGTGCGGGTTCGGCCGGCACGCGATCGGTATGGCGCAGCTGGGCTACCGGGTCACCGGCGTCGACTTCAATCCGCGTTACCTCGACATCGCCACCGCCGATGCGGCCGCGGCCGGCGTGCAGGTGACTTGGCGGCCCGGGGACATGCGCTCGCTCGGGTATGAGCGCGCGTTCGATGCGGTCTACTCCTACTTCACGTCGTTCGGCTACTTCGAGGACGACGACAACGAGCGCGTGCTGGTCGAGGTGGCGAAGGCGCTGCGGCCGCGCGGCCGCTTCCTGCTCGAGTTGGCGAACCGCGACTGGCTGCTCGCGCACCCGCAGCACCGCACCTGGACCCAGCGCGAGGACGGCGCACTGCTCATGGAGGAGACCACGCTCGAACTGGTGACGTCGCGCGTGCTGTCCCGCCAGATGCTCATCGATCCCCAGGGCGGCACGCAGGTGACCAAGGAGTTCACGCTGCGCACCTATACCTGCGCCGAGTTGTCGAGCCTGCTCCGGCGGCACGGCTTCACCGTGTGTGCCGTGCTGGGAGGCGCCGGCGGCGAGCCCTTCGGCGTGGACAGCCGCCGGCTGGCGCTGATGGCCGAGCGGAACGCATGAGCGGTACGGGCGGCGACGCACTGCGCGTGCGGCTGGGCGAGCTGGTGCGCAGTCGCCGCACGGGACTGCCCGCGCAGGCGGCGCGCCGATGCGCCGGCGCAATACAGCTCACCGGCGTCGAGGCATTCCTGCAGGGCGGCGAATGGAAGCACAAGAAGCATGGAAGCGTGTACGTGCACGAGCGCCTGCGAAGCGAGGTGGAACGCCGGCGCAGCACGTGGGGACGGCTGCCCGAACCGCCGCCGGGCGAGGTGGAGCTCTCCTCCATGCGGCTGCTCGGCCTCGAGCGCGCGTTGTTCCTGGACCTCGAGACGTGCGGGCTCTCGTCGAGCCCGGTGTTCCTGGCCGGCACCATGCACTGGAACGGCGAGGACTTCGTGCTGCGGCAATACTTCGCACGTCACTACGGCGAGGAAGCAGCACTGCTGGCGGCGGTCGCCGAGCAGGCGCGCGGCTTCGACGCGCTGGTCACGTTCAACGGCAAGTCCTACGACGCTCCGTTCCTCGCCGCGCGTTCGCTCACGCACGGCGTGGAGATGCGCCTCCCGCGCCACCACCTGGACCTGCTCCACCACGCGCGGCGGCGCTGGCGCCTCGAGCTTCCGGACTGCCGACTCACCACGCTCGAGCTGCGCGTGTGTCGGCGGCGGCGCACCGGAGACGTGCCGGGCGAGCAGATCCCCGGCCTCTACCACGACTACGTCCGAAACGGCGACCCGTGGCGGCTCGTGCCCGTGTTCCATCACAACCTGCTCGACGTGACCACCATGGCCGACGTGTTGCACGCGCTGTGTGCGCCGCCGCGGCGCTGAACGCAGGCTACGGGGCCTAATGTGTTGAGACACAGGTAGCTCCCGTCACGACCGCGGTCATCGCCACGGCCGGGTCCGGCGCGAGTCGCGGTGCTCGCCGAGCGTAGGTCGCCCGGCGCACGGCATTTCGGTCATTGACTGGGTGTTGCGCAGGGCAGGATACTTTCCTGCGCAGTTCGTCCCCCCCGTGGGTCGTCCGTCGAGTGGGCTATTCAGTGACCGCCATCCTGTTTCGCGCGCATTCTCACAGTGCCTGTGTCGCTCGTCCGTCTCGTGACTTGAGTCGCCCCTGCAGGCTTGCCTGCCGGGGCGTTCGTGTCTCGGACGCCCTGTCGTTGCCGTCCAATCTTCATCATCGGTTCCGGGAGGTCCACCGTCGCCATGGCGAGCACTGAGGACAAGAGCATCACATGTGTGGACTGCGGCGAGGAGTTCCTGTTCACCGCCGGCGAGCAGGCGTTCTATCGCGAACGAGGACTGACGAACGAGCCCACGCGCTGCAAGGCCTGCCGAGAGAAACGCAAGACGGGCCGCGGCGGCTCGGGAGGTGGCGGAGGCGGAGGCAGCTTGTCTGGCCGTCCCGAGAAACAGATGTATCCCGCGACCTGTTCGCAATGCGGACGCGACACCGAGGTGCCGTTCATGCCAACTTCGGGACGACCCGTGCTGTGCCGCGACTGCTTCAACGCCTCGAAGGGCGGCGGCGGGCACGGCGGTGGCCACGAACGCGGGCAGGGTGGCGGGCACGGCGCTGGCCGCGGCTCGGGCGGCGCACGTCCGGCGCGCGCCTCGGCACCCGTGGGTCCGTCGGAAGGCCGCGTGCAGGGCTCGGTGAAATGGTTCAACGACGCCAAGGGCTTCGGCTTCATCGCCTCGGACTCGGGTGAGGACGTGTTCGTCCACTTCTCCGCCATCGGCTCGGACGGTTTCCGTTCGCTGGCCGAGGGCGAGCGTGTGGAGTTCGACCTCGTCTCGGGGCCCAAGGGCAAACAGGCCGCTAACCTGTCCCGGCTCTGAGCGCTCGGGCTTCCAGGGGCGGGTCCGGGGGGCCGGGCCCGCCCTTCTGCTCGCCGGGCGGACGGTCTTGGCGTTCAAGCCGGGAGTCCGCAAAGCCGATAGGATGGAGGGGTTTCCGTGCCCGGCACGCCCTTGGCGTGCCCCTTCCGCGAGGCGAGAGCCATTCCTCAATGATCGAGACCATCCGTACGTTCACGGCGCTTAGTGAGGAGTTCGTCGAACTCTTCATGAAGCACCATCCCGTGGCCGCCACCGAGGCGGGCATCCACGACTACGATCACTTGATGCCCGACGACACACCCGACGGGCTCCGGGCGCGCGCCGCATGGCTGCGCGACCTGGACCAGCGACTGGTGGCCTCGGTGCCGTGGGACGAGCTGCCGCTGGAACCGCGCGTGGACTTCGCGCTGCTGCGCTCGCGGATCGCCGCGCTCAGGGCCGAACTCGAAGAGGTGAAGGTCTGTCAGAAGAACCCCGGCATCTACCTCGATCGTGCCTTCAACGCGGTGCACCTGCTGCTGGCCCGCTCGTTCGCTCCACTCGACGAACGCAAGGAAGCCGCGGTCTCGCGACTCATGGCGATTCCCGAGTATCTCGATTCCGTGAAGCCAAACCTGCAACAGGTCCCGCCCGTGCTGCTGGCCGCGAGCCTCGAGATGGCGGCGCACGGACCCACGTTCGTGGATGAGGTGGTGCGCACGCTGCTGCGACAGTTTCCGGGCGAAGCCGAACGACTCGAGCATGCGGGCAACCGCGCGCGCGCGGGATTCCTGCACTTCCACGAATGGATGGAACGCGAGCTCAAGCCGCGCTCCGGCGGCACGTTCGCCATCGGCGAACGCTGGATCAACTACAAGCTCGAGCGAGAGCACATGCTGCCGTACACCTGCGCCGAGCTAGAAAAGGTTGGTCGCGAGCACGTGGCGCACGCGCACGTCCTGCTCGAGGACGAGGCCCGGCGCCACGACCCGGACCGCCACTGGCGTGACCTCATCGACGAGGGCCGCCAGCGCACGCCTGAAGCCAACTGGCTGCGCGAGGCCTACGTGGCCGAGATGGACCGGGCCAAGCGCTTCGTGATCGAACGTCGCATCGCGCCGTTGCCGCCTGGCGAGCGCCTCGAGATCCTCGACACGCCGGTTTTCGAACGCGGCATGCTGCCGTACGCGGCCTACCAGGCGCCGGCGCCGTTCGATGCGGACCCCTCCGGCGTGTTCTACGTCACGCCCATCGACATCCGCCGCTCCAAGGCCGAGCAGGCCGCGCAGCTAGGCGCGCACTGCGCCCCGGCGCTCCCCATCATCGCGTTGCACGAGGGCTACCCCGGCCACCATCTGCAGTTGTCGCACGCGAATCGTGCCGCCACTCGCCTGCGCCGCATCGTGCACAGCGAGGTGTTCGCGGAGGGCTGGGCGCTCTATTGCGAAGAGCTCATGTGGGAGCAGGGCTACTTCACGCACGACCCGCTCACGCGGCTGTTCCAGTTGCGCGATCTGTTGTTCCGCGCCTGCCGCGTGGTGGTGGACATGTCGCTCCACTCGGGGCGCATGACGCCCGAGCAGGCGGTGGGCTACCTGGTGGAGGAGGTCATGCTCGACGCGGGCCTCGCGACCGCCGAGGTGCAGCGCTACTGCATGACACCCACGCAACCCATGAGCTACCTGGTCGGAAAGCTCCAGATCCTCGAGCAGCGCTCGGAAGCCCAGCGCAAGCTGGGCTCACGCTTCCAACTGCACGACTTCCATGCGGCTCTCCTCGCCAGCGGCACGATCCCGTTGACGCTGGTGCGAGAGGAACTGTGGCCCCGGCTGGGTGTGGTGTGAGGACACGCGCCCCGCTCGCGATCGCCGCGCTGCTGCTGCTGGGCGCCGTCCCGGCCGGCGCCGTGACGCCGTCCGACAAGTACGCCGCGCTGCCCGCCTCGACCGGGATGGAATGGTCGGCAGTCTCGTTCGAGTCCTCGCGCGATGGCGCCGCCCTCACCGGTTGGTGGTTCGAGGGGCGGCCCGAGAGCCCGGTGCTGGTGCTGTTCGACCGCGAGCAGGGGAGCATGGGCGACCTGCTGCCCGTGGCCGGCGAGTTCGTGGCGCGTGGCTTCAACGTGATGACGTTCGACTACCGCGATTTCGGGCCGGCCGGTCCCGGCCCGGTGGATTCGCTCGTGCAACTGGCGTTCGCATCGCGCTGGGTGAACGACGCCGAGGGCGCGCTTCGCTTCGCGCGTACCCGGGTGGGCGACCGCCCGGTGTTCGCGTGGGGCCAGGACCTGGGCGGCGCGGTCGCCGTGGCGGCCGCGGCGCGCGCTCGCGGCAATGCCGACGCCGTGGCCTGCGAGGGCCTGTTTCGCACGCTCCCCGAACTGCTGCGGGCAAGCGGCCTGGCGCAGGTGCCGGGCGCGCGCGAGCGCCATCGCTTCCTGGTCGAGACGTCGGACGAGCCGCTCATGGCGGTCGCGAGCCTGATGGTGCCGCTGCACGTGGCGCTGGCCTCCAAGGACGACGTGCGGCCGGTGACGGTGACGCAGGAAGTGGTGCGCCGGAGCCTGTCGCGCATCGACCGCTGGATCGTGCCCGAGGGCCGGCACACGGGCCTCGAGGAGATGCCGGGCTACTACGAACGCCTGAGTGGCTGGTTCACGCGCATCGCTTCGATGATCAAGGCCGCGCGGGCAGCGGAAGCGGCGATGACACCACGCTGAGCGCCGAAGGCAAACGGAACGGGCGGCGCCCCTGGCGCCGCCCGCAGGCTCGTGCGGCAAGTGTCAGTTCGGCTGTGGGAACAGCATGCTCAGGCTCTGCGGCACGCCGGCGAGGTCCACAGGGTAACGGTCCTGCCCGACCGGCCGTGCTCGAGAGGCGTTGGGTGACGCGTACTCCAGCGGGTTCACGCGCGGGATGCCCGAGCCGAAGCGGACATTGACCGCGTCGATCATGAGGTTCGCCATGAGCGCATAACCCAGGTCGTTGGGGTGCACGCCATCCAGGCTGAACAGGCCGCCGGAGATGAAGTCCGAGGTGTAGAGCGTCCCGCCGAGCTCGATCCCGTTCGCCGAGATGTCAGCCAGGAGGCCCGCGAGATCGACGCGCGTGACGAACGGCCGCGCCGAGACCGAATCCACAACGGCGTTCATCTTGGCGATCTCGGTCTGGGTTGCGGTGACCTCGTCCACACGGAGGATCAAGGACTCGGGCAGCGGCTGGCCATTGCTCGGTGCCCGGGGATTCACGTAGTTGTAGCCGCCTGTCGGGATACCCGTCCCCGTCGCGATCAGGCTTCCGGCCGGGAGCAGGATGAGATCCCCGAGACCAAGCGGCCCGTTCACTCCCACGAGTGGCAACGGTTGCCTCGTCGTGAGGCTCACCGTGAATGGCGGAAACGTTGTAAAGAATGGAATGCTGGTCACGTCCGGTACGTTGAACACCGCCACCCGCGTACCCGGCGAAGCGCCGCGGATCGAATTGAGCGCGAAGGTCATGAGTTGGCCGTAGCCGGCGGCGGTGGTGTTGCCGGGCGCCACTCCGGCCTGGGTCGTCGGCCCCAGCACCTCATTGGCGCCGAACTCGAGCGACAGGAGCGACGGCGCCAGCGAAAGCGCCTGGAGCAGCAGGCTCCCTCGCGTCCGTTGGATGAGATTGAAGTAGGTGAACGTGGTGCGATTCACCGGCGGAAGCGTGGAGTGATAATGCGTGGTGTCCACGAGGTCCAGCAAAATGGACCCCGGCACGCCGAGATTGTGGTAAGCGAAGTTCTGCGACAGGTTCGTGGGGGACCCGGTCGTGCGCCCGTCACGGTTGATGATCAGTGGGGAATACTGCTTGATCTCGAGCAGCGCCGGAATGCCATCGAAGTTGACCGTCGATTGCGTGAAGCTCCCCTGGCCATTCAGTTGGACCGACTTGCCGATTTGGCGTGCGAACAGGGACGGGAACGAGTGGACCTGGTGCCGATCCACGAGGCCACCGGACTCGTATCCGGACGACAGGCTCGTACCCACCGCGACGTAAGACGAGAGGTCGACGCCGTTGGCGGCGAGCGTCGGGCCGTTGATGCTCTCGATCTTCGAGCACGGCCCCTGGCAGCCGGCGAGCGCGAGAGCGAGCCCGAGCACGAGCCCCAGGCGAATACGCATGGATGTGTGCATGGTCGTTCCTCCCCTCACCAGCGGTACGCCAGGGTTGCCCCGAGCGCGTTGACGTAGGACTTGTACACGCCGTCGAATCCGCTCCGCTCCCGCAGCTCGGTGGAGCGTTTGTCCACGAACAGGAACAGGTTGTAGGCGTCCACGGACCACTTGCCGCGCTGGAGGCCCAAGCCGAGCGTGGCGCCGTGACGGCTGGCGTCCGGCAGCAGCGGCGTCACCGATTCGGCCGGCGCGGCGGCCGGGTCGAAGTAGTAGCCCACCCGCCAGGTGCTGCGCTCCATCCGATGCTCGGCGCCGACACGCACGGCGAACGTGTCGTTGTAGTCCTCGATGATCTCCTGATCGAGCGCCGGGTCGTTGGGGAAGCGAAGCGGCAGCTTGGCGAACGCCGACCACTCGGTCCAGATGCCGTCGATCTCATACGTCCAGTCGGGTGCCGGCTGCCACGCCAGTCCCACCGAAAACATCGCCGGGAACACCAGGTCGGTCCCCACGGTCTGGTTCGCGGGTTTTCCCGCGG
Organism: uncultured bacterium; assembly: GCA_964418975.1. Classification (GTDB taxonomy): domain Bacteria; phylum Eisenbacteria; class RBG-16-71-46; order RBG-16-71-46; family RBG-16-71-46; genus JAIOPA01. The sequence continues at coordinate 27,845 of CAYQNV010000154.1, forward strand.
CGATGGCCGCGTCGAGCGCGGCGTCCCCGGTGAGGATCTGCTCGAATGTGGCTTTGCCGTCCTCCACCTTGAGCTCGACACGACTGCGGTAGGTGACGCCCAGCTTCCAGTTCGTCCACATTTCCCCGAGCATCGCCAGGTGCATGCCGTAGCCAGGTTTGAGGTCGGACTTGAGCTGCGTGCGCAGCACGTTCACAGGCTGGCCGCCGCTGGTCACGAACGTGCCGATATTGTTGAGCTCGACCTTGGCGAGCAGCGCGTTCGCGCCGCCGGCGAAGCTCCATGCTTCGTTGGGCGCCCAAGCGAGACTCAGCGACCCGCTCACGGTCTGGAGGATCGCCTTGGTGACACGCTCTCGACCCGCGAACGACTCCGGGTCCTGCCATTCCACGCCCAGACCGAACGGCGAGTTGACGCCCACCCCATACGCCCAGCTTGGGCCCAGGTGATTCGTCCAGTAGAACATGGGCGGGAAGAAGTTCCCGTTCACCATGGCCTCGGTGTTGCCGTAGCCGGGGTAGGGGTCCACGCCGGCGAAGCTCGTGCGCGTCGTGAGCCACGTGCCGCCCAAGGAGAGCTGCGAGCCTTCCAGTCGTGTGAGCGCCGCGGGGTTATAGAACTGTGCGGTGGCATCGTTCGCTGACGCCACGTAAGCGCCCGCCATGCCGAGCGCCGCGGCGCCCTGTTCGTAGATGCCGTATCCGGCGGCGTGCGCGGCCGCCGGCGCGAGACACACGATCAATGCCAGCGCCCGCACCTTGCGGAGCCTGTTCATCGGACACCCCCCCGGGAATGAGATCGGTGGAAGCTCAATGAGCCGGCGCGGTCGACGCGCCGGCATACATGCTCTCGATCAGGTAGGCGAACGTCTGCGATACCACCTTGCGTCGCACCTTGAGCGTGGGCGTGAGTTCGCCGGCCTCGGCGCTCAGCTCGCGGTCCAGCAACTCGAACTTCTTGATGGTCTCGAACGGCGCAAGGCCCGCATTGAGCTCGTCGAGGACGCCCTGGTAGAGCGCGCGCACGCCAGGCGACTGGAGCAGTTCACGCCGCGTGCCCATGGGCCAGCCGCGCTCCTTGGCCTCGGCTTCGAGGTTGGCGAAGTTCGGCACCAGCAGCGCCACGCAATACGGGCGCTGGTCGCCGAGCATGACCGCTTCGCTCACCCAGCGCGACGCCTTGAGCTTTCCTTCCAGCGGCTGGGGCGCCACCTTCTTCCCGCCGGCCGTGACGAGCAGATCCTTGAGCCGGTCGGTGATGCGCAGGAACCCCTCGTTGTCCAGGTGGCCGATGTCGCCGGTGTGGAACCAGCCGTCGCGGATCGCCGCACGCGTGGCCTCTTCGTTGCGGAAGTAGCCCTGCATGATGCCGGGTCCGCGCGCGAGGATCTCGCCCTCGGCGCCAAAGCTCACCTCGGTGCCCGGAACGGGCGGGCCCACCGCACCAGGTCGCTCGCGCCCCGGAACGTTCAGGCAGATGACCGGCGAGGTTTCGGTAAGGCCGTAGCCCTCGATGACCGGGATGCCGATGGCGAAGAAGAACTCCATCACCTTGGGCCCGAGTGGCGCGCCGCCCGAGATGCAGAAGCGAATGCGGCCGCCGATGCGCTCGCGCACTTTGGCGCCCACCAGCCGATCGGCCACGGTGGCGAAGAATCCCAGCAACAGCCCGGCCGTCTTGCCTTGGAACCGCAACTGCGCGACCTGGCGGCCGAGCCCCACACCCCAGCTGAAGATGGCACGCCGGAGCGGAGGCTGCGCGGCCGCGTTCTCCATGACGCGCGCGTACACCTTCTCGTAGAAGCGCGGCACGCCGGTCAGGATCGTGGGCCGCACCTCCTGCGCGTCGGCGGCCACGGTGTCCACGCTGCGCGCGTAGGCGATGGTGGCGCCGGCCGCGAGCATGGCGTAGAGGCCGGCCATGCGCTCGAAGATGTGGCACAGCGGCAGGAACGACAGGCACGAATCCGTGGACTTGAGATCCACGACCTGGAGACATGCCTCCACGTTGGAGGCGATGTTGTCGTGTGTGAGCATGGCGCCCTTGGGCTCACCCGTCGTGCCCGAGGTGTAGATGATGGTGGCGAGGTCGCCCGGCCGCGTGGCGTCGGCGAGCGCGCGGAAGCCATTGGGATCGGTGGCGCGGCGGCGTTCGCCGTCGGCGTGCACCGCGCTCCAGGCGCGCACGCGCGAATCACGCGACGCCGGTGGCGGGTCCATGACCACGAGCGTGGTGAGGCGCGGCAGCGAGTCGGCCACCGCGAGCAGCTTCTCGAGCTGCGCCGCGTTCGACAGCACGCACACACGCGCTTCGGCGTTGTCGAGGATGTAGCGACATTGCGGTGCCGTGAGCGTGGGGTAGATGGGCACGGTCACCGCGCCCTGGCCGAGTGTGGCCAGGTCGGTGACGGCCCACTCGTAGCGATTCTCGGACAGCAGCGCGACGCGATCGCCACGGCGTACACCGAGTGCGGCGAGACCCAGCCCCAGGCTCTCGACGTCGGCGCGCGCGCGTTCGGACGAGAGCGATTCCCACCGACCCTTCCCCGCCGTGTCGGCGAGCCGGCGCATGAACAGTGCAGGCTTGCGGTGTTGTGCCACCGAGTCGAGGAAGATACTGATGAGCGTCTTAGGCATGGCCCCTCCGGTACGGCCAGGCGCAGGCCACCGAGGCCCACGGCGCGGGAAACGCAATTGGTAGCACCGCCTCACGAGGGTGCCAAGGAGGGCCGCGCGGACGCGACTTGAATGTGTTGCCACGCGTGCGCGGGAATCGGGCCCAAACGGTTGACAAGGCCGAACACGGCAGCGCAAGGTGCAGCCCGCGCGGCGCATGAGGTGTCGCGCGTGGGGAGGAAGCCCATGGACAGCATGAGGGTGCGCCCCGAGCACGCCTTCCGGGGCGCCGTGCGTCGCTTGGCGATGCGGGTGATCGCCGGGGCCGCGGCGCTGGCAGCCGCCAGTCTCGCCGAGGCCAGTACGCCCGAGGAATCCATCGCCGCGGGCGATCAACATTACGTCGCCGGCCGACTCGCGGACGCCCGCACCGCCTACGCCGGGGCCGTGCAGGCCGCGCCCGCGCTGGTCGTGGCGCTGTGCCGACTGTCGCGTGCCGAGTCCGAGCTGGGCGAGACGCAAACCGGCGATTCGCAGCGACTCACCTGGGCCGAGGCCGTGAAGCATGCGCGCGAGGCCGTGCGCGCCGCGCCGGATAGCGCCGCGCCGCATGTGTGGCTGGCGGTCGCGTTGGGCCGGCAAGCATCGCGCGAAGGTGCGCGCGCGCGGCTCGCGCTTTCCAAGGAGATCAAATCCGAAGTCGACCGCGCGCTGGCGCTGGATGCCGGGATCGGTCGCGCGTGGCACGTGCTCGGCGCGTGGAACATGAAAGTGTCGAGCCTGAACGCCATGGAACGCATGGCGGCGAACGCCGTGCTGGGTGGGGTGCCCAAGGGCGCTTCGCACGAGAACGCCGAGCGCGCTTTCCAGAAGGCGATCGAGCTGGAGCCCACCTACGTGAACCATCGCGTGGAGTACGGACGGCTGCTCAAGAACATGAAGAAGCCGGCCGAAGCGCGCCGTGAACTGGAGAAGGCGCTGGAACTGCCGCCCACGAGCAGCGCGCTCGATGCGCGCTATCAGGCGGAAGCTCGCGCGCTGTTGGAGCGACTCCCTCGCTGATGGCGGCTCCGGGCGGCTGGATCCTGGCTGGGGTGCGCACGCCTTTCGCGAAGGCGGGCAGCGTGTTCAGGCGTACGCCCAGCTACGAGCTGGGCCGCATCGCCGCGGCCGAGGTGATCGCGCGCAGCGACCTGGACGCAGGCCGACTCGACGAGGTGGTGTTCGGCCACTGCGCCATGCCCAGCGAGGCGGCGAACTCCGCGCGCGTGATGGCGCTGCGGGCCGGAGTGCCCGAGCGCGTGCCGGCGGTGACCGTGCACCGGAACTGCGCTTCGGGTATGGAGGCGGTGGCGAACGCGTGCCATCGCATCGGCTCGGGCGACGCGAAGCTGGTGCTCGCGGGCGGCATGGAATCCATGAGCCTGATCCCGCTGCAGTTCCCATTCGAGTACAGCGACTTCCTCGAGGGGCTGATGCGCGCGAAGACACCAATCGCGCGGCTCGCCGCGATGTCGCGCTTCAGGCCGAGCATGCTCAAGCCGCGCATCGCGCTGGCCGAGGGGCTCACCGATCTCGTGTGCGGGCTCAACATGGGGCAGACGGCCGAGGTGCTGGCGCGCGAGTTCCGCATCTCGCGCGAGCGCCAGGACGAGTTCGCGCTGCGCAGCCACCAGCGTGCCATCGCCGCGCGCGAACGGCTGCGCGAGGAGATCGTGCCCGTGTATCCCGGTCCCGGCCATGCGCCCGTACGCGACGACGTGGGCCCGCGCGACGGCCAGACGCTCGAGGCGCTGGCCAAGCTCAAGCCCTACTTCGATCGTCGCAACGGCTCGGTCACCGTAGGCAACAGCTGCCAGATCACCGACGGCGCCGTCGCCCTGCTGGTGGGCGACGACGAGACCGCACAGAGCTGGCCCATGCCGCCGCTCGGACGCGTCCGGAGTTTCGCGTTCGCCGGGCTGGCGCCGGGCCGCATGGGGCTGGGGCCAGTGTTCGCCATGGCGAAAGCGCTGGCGAAGGCGCAGCTCACGCTCACCGAGATCGAGGTATTTGAGATCAACGAGGCATTCGCCGCGCAGGTGCTGGCCTGCCTCGAGGCCGTCAAGTCCGAGGCGTTCGCACGCGACGAGCTGGGGCTCGACAAGCCACTCGGCGAGATCCCCGAGGAGCGCCTCAATGTGAACGGCGGCGCCATCGCGCTGGGGCACCCCGTGGGCTCGAGCGGAGGCCGATTGCTGCTCACCACGCTGCACGAGATGAAGCGCCGCGGCGCGCGGCTCGGGCTGGCATCGCTGTGCGTGGGCGGCGGGCAGGGGGCGGCCTTCGTGCTGGAACGCGCATGATGAACGTGTTTCGCGTGGAGCGCCGCGACGGCGGGCTCGCGCACCTGGTGGTGGATCATCCGGCGCGCAAGCTAAACGTGCTCGACGCCGAAGCCGTGGCCTCGCTGGAAGCCGCGCTCACCGATCTCGAGGCAGCACCCCCGGCCGGCGTGGTGGTGGTGAGCGGCAAGCCGGGCAGCTTCATCGCCGGCGCCGACGTCAACGCGATCGGCGCCATCACCGACGCCGCCCAAGTGCACGCACTCGTGCGCCGCGGCCAGGCGGCCTACGCGCGGCTCGCGGCGCTCCCGTGCCCGACCGTGGCGGCCATCGACGGCGTGTGCCTGGGCGGTGGAACCGAGCTGGCCCTCGCGTGCGACTCGCGCGTCGCGGCCGAGGAGCCGCGCACACAGATCGGCCTGCCCGAGGTGATGCTGGGCATTTTCCCGGCGTGGGGAGGCAGCACGCGGCTGCCGCGGCTCATCGGACTACCCGCCGCGCTCGACTTGATCCTCACCGGCCGCGCGTTGGACGCGCGCCGCGCCGAGAAGCTCGGCTTGATCGCGCGTGCCGTGCCCGCCGCATGGTTGGTGGACCGAGCCGAGGAGCATGTGGCGCGCCTGGCGAAGCGACCGACCAAGAAGCGCCGCGACCGCTACCGGCCGGCCGGGTTCATGCCGTGGTTCCTGGACCGCACGCCGTTCGGGCGGGCGCTCGTATTCTCGCAGGCGCGCAAGGGCGTGCTGGCGCGCACGGGCGGCATGTACCCCGCGCCGCTCGCCGTGCTCGGTGTGCTCGAACGCACGTTTGGCCGGCCCGTGGCCGAGGGCTTCGTTGCCGAGGCCGACGCGGTGGCGCCGCTGGTGGTGGGGCCCGTGTGCAAGAACCTCGTGCGCATCTTCCATCTGTCCGAGGACGCCAAGCGCGCGAACGTGGTCGCCGACCCCGCGGTGCGGCCGGCACCCGTGCGTCGCATGGCATTGATCGGCGCGGGCGTCATGGGCGCCGGCATCGCCGAGCTGGCGTCGCGCAACGCGATCGACGTGCGCATGCGCGAGCTCAAGCCCGAGGCGCTCCAGAAGGCGCTGCACGCCGTGCGGGCCGTGATCGATCAACGCGGCCGCAAGCGCCGCCGCCCGGCACGCGAGACGGACGCGCAGATGGCGCGCATCCTTCCCACGCTCGACCTGACCGGCATGGCGCACGCCGACTTCGCCATCGAGGTGGTGGTCGAGGATCTCGACGTGAAGCGCCGCGTGTTCGCCGAGCTCGAGGTGCGCGTTCCCGCGGGCGCCCTGCTTGCCTCCAACACCAGCAGCCTCAGCATCAACGCGTTGGCCGCGGGGCTCCTGCACCCCGAGCGCTTCGTGGGATTCCACTTCTTCAACCCAGTCGACCGCATGCCGCTGGTGGAGGTGGTGCGCGGCGAGCGCACATCGGACACGGCACTCGTAACCGCCGTGGGCTTGGCGCGCAAGCTCGGCAAGACGCCGGTGGTGGTGAAGGACTCGCCCGGGTTCGTGGTGAACCGCGTGCTCATGCCCTACCTTCGCGAGGCGCTGCACCTCTTGGAAGAGGGCTATACCGTGTCCGACATCGACTCGTCCATGCGACGATTCGGCATGCCCATGGGTCCGTTCGAAGTAGTGGACGAGGTGGGTCTGGACGTGGCGCAAAAGGTGGCCGGCGTGCTGTCGGCCGCGTTCCCCGACCGCATGCAACCGTCGCCTGCGCTGGAGAAGATGCTCGCCTCTGGAAGGCTGGGGCGGAAGAACGGCACCGGTTTCTACCGCCACCAGGGCCGCACGCGGAAGGCCGACCGCGGCGTGCGCGGGCTCTTGGGGCTGCACCACGCGCGCCAGCCGCAGTCGGTGGACGCGCTCGCCGAGCGTATGGTGCTCGCCATGATCAACGAGGCGGCGCGCTGCGTGGAGGAGGGCATCGTGGCCGGACCGGAACAGGTGGACCTCGCCATGGTGTTCGGCGCGGGCTTCCCTCCGTACCGCGGCGGCGTGCTGCGCCATGCCGACACGATCGGGCTCCAGGCGGTGGTGGACCGACTGCGGGCGCTGCGCGCCGAGAAGGGCCTGCGCTTCGAGCCGTGCGCGCTGCTGGCGTCGAAGGCGGCGCGCGGGGAGAGGTTTGTGGGGGTGGCGGGGGAGTGAAGTTCGCGGTTCAGGCGCCTAGTTGTCGGCGATCCAGCGGTGCAGCGACGCCGGGGCCCCGCGCAACGGGGCACCGCTAACTTACTGGGCTGCTTAAGGTTCTTGATTGACAGGCGGGCCCTGAATGATGAGTCGCGAGTCCTCGGGCGGCGCCATCGTGCGGACCAGCTGGCCGGCGTGAGGCATCACATCATTTTCGCCTCCCAAGCCCGCCCGCTCCGCGATTATCCGGAAGTGTCTCCTGCCGCCTGAAATCATCGCAATCGTACCGTGATGCCCACTCTCCCGTGGCAGTTACGCATACGACAGGATGCCGCGCATGACCCGACCCGCATCGGGTGGCAGGCGGGCTTGCACGGCGTGAACAACACGGCTGGATCTGGGCGAAACTCAGCGCGGCCGGACCGGAGACGCTGTGGATCTCGCCGGTCGACCCGACGAGCGCGGGCAGGGCGGAGCCGGCCGGAGCAGGGGCCTGGACGGTGGATCTGCAGGCGCGCAACACGAGGGGCGCTCGACAGTGCGAACCGGGTGGTGTCCAGGGCGAGTATCGCTCTTCCCCCGAGCCCGGTCGACACGCCACAACGTGTTTGCACACACGACAGCCGATGGCCCACCAACGCTTTCGAACTCGAGCAAACGTGAAAGTTAATAATCCCAGCTTCGGAGATCGACTGATAGCATGCCGGGGAGAGCCTACGCTCGTAGCAGCGAATCTAGGGGCGTTCCTTCAGGCCAGATCATCGTTGCGGTGGGGCAGAGTCCAACAACGCCGACGATCCATTCTCAATACTACATGGTCGAAGGGCATGCCTTCGTGGTGGAGAGTGTTCCCATGGTCACGCCCATGGCGGCGCCCACGGAACGGGCCCAGCGGATCGATTTGGGTGGCGTAGCTCGCCGCCGACGTCGCGGCCGTACAACGGCAGTCGCCGGCATACTCCTGTGCGGAATGAACACGCCCGTGCTCACCGCCGAGGTCCTATACCCAGTGACACCGTCGTGGTCGGGTCCGACAGAAAACACTCAAAGCGTCGCGTTGGGCGATGTCGACGGCGATGGGGATCTTGACCTGGTTCGCGGGAACGATAGTCAAGGTACCACCCTCTACCTCAACATCGGCGGGACGTTCGCTGCCTCGCCTACGTGGGTAAGCCCCTCAGCTAGAACGTTCAGCGTGGTCCTGGGCGACGTGGACGGCGACACCGACCTGGACCTCGTGTGCGGGGATCTCGGTGGTGGAGCATCGCTCTACGTCAACTCTAGCGGCACGTTTGGCGACTCGGCCGCCTGGAAGGGCCCGGCCGAGTTCACGCGCAGCCTGGCGCTCGGCGATGTGGATGGCGACGGTGACTTGGACCTCGTGTGCGGCAACGACGGTCAGGGCGCAGCGCTCTACCTCAATGTGGGTGGGACGTTTGCCAAACCGGCGGCCTGGAGGGGTCCGCCCGAGGCCACGTTCAGCGTGGCGTTGGGAGATGTAGATGGCGACGGTGATCTGGATCTCGTTCGTGGCAACTATGCAACTGGCGCTACGGGCTTGGTGGGCACCACGCTCTATCTCAACATCGGCGGCACGTTCGCCGGCGCGCCCTCGTGGACAGGTCCGCTAGAGCAGACGTTCAGCGCGATGTTGGCCGACGTGGATAGCGACGGTGACCTGGATCTCGTCTGTGGAAACGATGGTCAGGGCGCGACGTTCTACCCCAACTCGGGCGGCACCTTCGCCCTCACGCCCGCCTGGACAGGCACCATTGAACTCACCACGAGTTTGGCGCTCGGAGACGTGGATGGCGACGGGGACCTCGACCTAGTGCGCGGAAACTACGCTCAGGGCGCGACACTCTACCTCTCTCATGGCGGCACGTTCGCCAGCTCGCCCGCCTGGGTGGGTCCCGTCGTGCACGCCAATAGCGTTCGGATGGGCGATGTGGACGGCGACGGCGACCTCGATCTGGTCTTCGGGAACTTCCGCGAAGCCGCCACGCTCCATTCGAATCTCTTGTTCCGGCCCGAGATGAGTACGCTTCCGAGCGAGCTCGTCTTTCCAACAGTTACTCTGGGCGACTCGGCTGAAACTACACTTTCGATACTGAATACGGGCAACCGCGATCTGGTCATCGACCAGCTGGACTCCCAGGACACCGAGGTCGTCGTCCAATCCGAAGCGGGATTCATCATACCGCCTGGACAAACGCAGTTCGTGAGCGTTGTCCTGGCGCCGCGACTGCAGAAAGCGCGCCACCCCATCAGAGTTTATTCCAACGATCCGCTCGCGCGCGTGCTCGAGATTCCGCTCAACGTCGACATCCGTCCGCTGCAGTTTGGATCTCAGTTATTAAGCCTTCAGTCCGAACTGCCCCTTGGAGTCTCGGTGGTCGTCCGCGTGACACCCGCAGCGCAAGTTCGTGTCGAACAGGCGACCGTCTTCTACCGTGCGGCGGGCGACCAATCGTTTGAGACCGTGCCACTGGAGTCTCAAGGGCAGAGTTTCACGGGGGTCATCCCCGGCGACCGAGTGACCGAGGCGGGTCTCGAGTGCTTCATCAGCGTGGAGAACAGTGGCATCCGTGTGGTCGATCCTGTAGGCGCGCCGGACTCCACATTGCGCTTCGCTGTTGCGCCTCCATCGGCAATCACTACCTATGCGGAGCCAGAGACCGGCGGCGACTATCCCACGGACAGAGCTACACCGATTGTCCTGACTTTGCCACTGGGTACGTTATTCGAGCGCGGCACTGTGTTCTTTCGCCCCGGCGGCAGAGCACTCTATGACAGCGTCGACTTTGCCAATCCACCACCAATGGGGAATCGCTTCGGCGTCGTGATTCCAGCTCAATCCATTGGCCCGCGGGGTCTGGAGTACTGGGTATCGGTGCACACCCGGACTCGGATGCTCACCGATCCTGCGCAGGAGCCGGCCGCCCACCCAAAGCTTGTTCGAATCAGGGTCGACCATCTTCAAGAGCAGGAATCGCACGCGGGAGGTCACTACCGCATGGTTGCAGTGCCCTTGGATATAGGAGTGGCGGAAACCGCCACGGTGGAAGCAATTCTTCAGGACGAACCAGAATTCGGCCCCTATGACCCGACCCGGTGGCGCTCGTTCCGATGGAGACCCGCCGACGGCACGTATGTGGAGATCTCCGCCGGTAACGCCGCATCGGGATTTCTGCGTCCCGAACCGGGTCGCGCTTTCTGGCTTATCGCGAAGGATGCGAACCGAATTGACACCGCTCCGGTCTCGGGTCGCTCGACATTGCCGGGGTCGATCACGCTGCAGCCCGGCTGGAATCAAGTCGGGAGCCCCTACGCATACCGGGTGGCATGGAGCAAGGTGTCGGCGACCGGTCCCTCAGGTCCAGTGACGCTCGAGCCACCGGTGGGCTGGAACGAGGTCGCGAGCCACTATGAGGAAGCGGACGTCACGGTGCTGGAGCCGTTCGTAGGCTACTGGGTCCGCAATCGAACCGCTGATCCGGTCGAGTTGATCATTCCCCCAATAGAGGCAGCGAGCATGCCCCGCCCGGCCGGAGTCCAGGCGATGCCCGACACGTCGGCGTGGAGCATTCAGATCAAGGCGGCGTGCGGGGTCGTGAGCGAATCACGCAGTTTCGCCGGTGTCGCGGCCACAGCCCTCGAACGCGACGACGCCCTCGATCGATCGGAGCCGCCCATGGCGCCGGGCGATGCGCTGTCACTCTACTTCGTCGGCAGCGAACCGGGGACGCGTCGGAGCTATGATGTCCGACCAACTCTCAGTGGCGAAGGGGATCCAGCGTCACAGGGCTGGAGCTGGGCGTTTGACCTGATCCGGTCGGCTGGGGAGGTACAGCCGGCGGAAGCGAGCCTGTCGTTCGTGGGGCTCGAGCACGTCCCTACATCCGTGGAGCTGCGGCTTTTGGACCGCACCCTCGGCCGCACGATCGACGTTCGCCGCGAGGGGACCTATCGCTATGTGGCGTCCGCGCAGGGATACGTCACGTGTGAGGAGGACGCTCGGTTCGAGCTCCGCGCGGGCACACGGGAGTATGTCGAGGCGGCACGGACCAGGCTCTCGGGCCTGCCGGAGCAGACGCGACTACTGGTTCCGTACCCGAACCCGTTGGCGGGCACGAGCTTGGTCCGCTACGAGCTGGCGCGAGCGGGACGCATGAGGCTGGAGGTCTACGACTCTGCGGGCCGGCGGATGCGCACGCTGGTGGAGGGCTCCCGCGAGGCGGGGCGGTACGAGCTCGCGTGGAGTGGCGGGAACGACGCGGGGCGGAGGCTGCCACCGGGAATATACTTGCTCCGGCTGGCGGGCCCCGACCGCGCGGATACCAGAAAAGTGGTGTTGGTGCGATGAGAACTTCCGACCACAAGCTCGTCTGCGCGGTCCTGTGCGCGATCTTGATTGCGGCGATCTCGCCGGCACAGCTGCTGGCACAGTTCGCCGCGCCGATGCCGAGCGCACCACCGATGCCGGCAACGGCTCCGGCGGACCGCGACGGAGCGTTGGTAACCGCCCGCGTGCTCATCAAGTCGGGCGACTATGATCGTGCGATCGAGATGCTCCGTGGGTTGATCGAGCAGGCGCAGAATCGCAACGAGACCCTGCGCGAAGCCTATCTGTTGCTCATCAAGGCCCACGTCTACGTCGGGAATGACTTCAAGCAGAAGGAACAGGGGCGCGAGAACGCGCGACTCAACTACGACCGTGCGTACACACTTATCAGAGAATGCCTGCAGATTCGCGAGCTCCGGCACACGCACCCCAAACCGGATTCTCTCTACCCGTCGGAGATGATCACGGCGTTCAATGAGGCTCGCCATCAGATCTTCGGATCCTTCCGCGTAACCGCATTGTCTCCACCCGATGCGGTCGTCCTGTTCGATGCCGATACCCTTCGTACGATAGCGGGAGAGAACGCGCTGGGAGACGTGGATCTGTCTGTCGGCAAGCACCTCGTGGTCGTCCGGGCTCCGGGCTATCGCGACGTCACCGAAGCGATCACCATCGCACCCGGTATCACGGAATCGCGCCCCTACCAGCTCACCAAGAATCGGGGAGCAGTGTGGTACGCAACACGTGCTGGGGCTGCCCTGGGCTTGGTTGGCGGCCTTGTGGCGATTCTCGTCAAGCCCGGTGGCGGCGATGGCATGCCGCCCGCTCAGCCACTGGGGGGACCGCCGCCGCCGCCTGCGGGGGCGCGCTGACGAGCGATTCAGGAAGCTGCGCTCGCGACCTGTGGTCAAGCCCGCCGGAACAGCTTGCCGATCAACGACTGTTTCTCCTGGGTGCCCTCGGACTTCACGAACTCCTCGAACGTGGGTGCGAAGAGGCGCGGCTTTCCCTCCCCCGGTTCGATGTAATGCCGCGTCCCCAATTCCTCGAGCACGTGCTGGAGGGCATCCGGAACTCGCTGGTTCTTGGCCACACGCATTGCGGCACTCCGTTCGTGCGAGTCGAAATTCTCCCAGATGTAACGGAAGTGAAGCTTCGCTTCAGCGTAGAAGCGCTTGCGGATCTCGGTAAAGTCCGGCGGTGCTGCCACAGGGTTCTCCTCCAAATACTCGTACGTGTGCGCGCACGCAATCTGAACGAAGAACGGAAACCGTCCCGCCAGATCGAGGATCTGCGAGGTATAGGGCGCAAGCGGGCGACCGGCCTTCTCCGAGGGAACGCGGATCAACTCCTCGGCCTCACCGGGCTGGAATACGGAGAGCGGCATGTTCGAGAAGATGTTGAAGAAGGGGGAATCGGAGATCTCCTTGGAGTGACATAGAACCTGCAGATTGCGGGCCGAGGACGTGAGGTAGGCCACGTTGTAGTGACCGGCGAGTGAGCGCAGACTCGCAAAGAACTCAAGGTCGAAGTTCGGATTTGTGGTCACGATATCGAATCCATCCAGCAGAAGCGCCAGCCTGTACCCCGCAGTGTCGAGGCGTCGTACCAATGCCTTCATGCCGTTCAGATCAAGGGAACAGTCCGAGACGTCGAGACGCCCGCGCAGCTCGTAGGTCGTGATGCCGAGCATGACGCGCACGAACGACTCCATAGACATGTTCTTCTCTTCCTGGAGGTCCAGGAACACCATGACCATCTTCTCGGGGATCTCGAGATACTCCTGTCGCTGCCGCCGCATATACACGTAGTTGAGCAGAGAGGACTTTCCGATCTTGCGATCGCCGACCAGCGAAACGGAACCGGGAGGTGTTGCGTTGAGGCGCGCGAAGATGCGTCTTATTTCCTGCCGCCGCCCGAAGAAGTCGTCAGCCCGCTTGATCATTACACGGTTGAGGTAGGGGTTGCTGGGAGTCTGCCGCGGACCGAGGGCGACGGAGTCGTGGCGCAATCGGACGGCGGAATCGAGGTTTGGTTGGCCGAGGATCTCGCCCAGCATCAGCTCGACCTCGGCCATGTCTGACGGACGTTCGGCCGGCTCCTTGGTCAAGCAGCGTGCCACCAGCTCGACGAGCGATTGCGGACAGCTCTTCAGATACATATCAAGTCGATCGGCTTCGCGATGCGCGATGTTGTAGAGCAGCGAAGTGACGTGCTCAGCCTGGAACGGATGTCTTCCGGCCAACGCCTCGTACAGGATCACACCGAACGAGAAGATCTCGGCGCGAGCGTCGGGGGTCTTTCCGTGCACCAGCTCCGGGGCGATGTAGGCCATCGTCCCGACGAGCATGCCCTGGGTTTCAGTGGACGCAAGGCGTCCGATATCCAGCGCAAGCCCAAGATCGAGGATTTTCGCGTCTCCCGAAGCGGTGAGCATAATGTTGTTCGTAGATAGGTCGCGGTGGAGGATGCCCATCGAGTGGAGCGCGTACAGCCCGCTCGCGATCTGCCGCATTATTCGGAGCGTCTCGGGCAGCGGTGGCGAGGCGTCGGCGAGCACGTCGCGGAGTGTTCTGCCCCTAATGAACTCCATGGCGATGTAGGGGCTGCTATTCCAGTTCCCGAGCCTGTGGGCGAGGACGACATTGGGATGACTGAGGCCCGCCAGCTTGCGGGCCTCGCCTACGAACCGCCTCATTTCGCGATCTCCGGCCCGATCGGGATTCAGGACTTTCAAGGCGACGTCGCGTTCGAGAGTGAGATCCCAGCAGCGGTAAACCCTGCCGAAGTGTCCCTCACCCAGGAGACTGTCCACCCGGTAACAGCCGTCGATCACGGTTCCGATCATGAGTGCTCCGTGGAGTCAGGGCCTGGGAGCAACGGTGTCCCTGCTGAAATCATAGACCAGGCGTTCGCCAGACTTGATAACAATCGACTTAAGGATATCAACCGAGGCCAATACCACTCTGACTTGGTGCGTACCCGGGGGCAGCCTTTGAGCCTTGGAATTCTGCACGTTGGTGGCGATTCGTTCACCGTCCACGTACATCGTCGCGGGCACGTCTCCTTCAATCGTCAGGATGCCGGGCGGCTCGGCATCGAGAAGGAAGTGGATGACGCGCTGGGCATCAGAGACCTCGTGCGTCTTGATCACCGCTGTGAAGCCCTCAAGCTGTATGGCGAATTGGTGTTGCCCGTACTTCACCCCCGGCACAGTGAACGGAGCAACGCCTTGCAATTCGCCGTCCATTACGATGGTCGCTCCGGTGGGTTCGCTGGTGACCACCAGATCGGTGGTCTTTGCATCCAGCGTGAGCCGGAGTGAAAGGAGCTTTCCGGCTTCGGTGAGCCTTGCGGTGTCGTGAATGGTAGTGCGCCCCGGCATGGTGGCCATGACTTCGTGCGGCAGCGCCAGTGGAAGGCCTCGCACCATCACAGGGCTGGCGCCGCGCGCCGTTGCGTCCACTGTGACCTGCGCGCCCGGAGGAGTGGTCTGAATCAGGAGATCACCCAGCAGCGCTCGCATTGAAACCGTGTTTCGGACGCTGTCGCCCTGGTTGACGCGCGCCACGCATGAGGTGTCTTCATAGCCGGGTGCCGTTATCAGGATCCGGAAGTCCTGTCCGGCGGCAAGCGTCGCCCGCAGTGCTCCCGTCGCGGGAGGCCACCCCGGCAGTTCGATGGAGGCGTCAGGAGGGGTCACGGCGAGAGCATAGTTGCCGGTGGGCGCCACGATGGAACCCGAGCCCGTCGAGCCGCCCCCGGAGCCTCCCCCTGTCACAAGCCACAATACCAGCGCCCCCACTGCCAAAGCCGTGATTGCGACCCCTCCCGCGAGCGGTGACAGACGGTATGGGCCGATCCGCAATCCGGGCTTCAAGCGAATCTCGAGGCCCATTTCGCGCATCACCTGCCACACCGAATGCATGCGGCGGAGCCACAGTCGCCACAAATCCATCCGGAACGCGTATCCGGGCGGCTGCACGCCGTCGTCCTTGGTAAGCAGCTCGGCCCGGAACAGAGTCGCGAGCGCTGCGGCGATTCGGCCGCGGTTCAGGTCAAGCGGATACTCACGATTGTGAATCAGCTTCGCCAATGCGGCATCGCCGGCCACGCCCTCGTCGTTCGAAAGTGTCTCGGCGAGCAGCGCCAGTGTGAGCTTCTCGTCCTGGCCGAGGCCGTCCCACAAGAAGATCATCTGAGGCAGTGGATTGTTGACAAGCCCCCGGACCACCTCGCCGAGGATCTCATGGGTGACCTCGCGGGTCTTCCGTTCATTCAGCTGATCTACGAGGCTCTGGCAGATCGCCTGCGTGAAGAAGGGCTGGCCGGCCGACAACCGGAAGATCGCGTCGACGGTGCCGTCGGCGAATGTGACCCGGCCGACCACGGGGTCGCGGATCAGCCGCTCCGCGTCAGATCGCTCAAGATAACTGATCTGCTTCCAGGTCGACTTCGCCAGCAGGGTGTTCCAATAGTCTCGGTGGCGCTTGTCCAAGTGTTGCGAGCCCGTGAACACGAGGAACACGGAGTGGTGTTCCATCAGGTTGGACAGAATACCGAGCGTGTCTCGGCTCAGTGCACCCGAATCGATTTTGTGTTCGAACAGCTCGTACTCGTCGAACAATAGGATGAGCTTGCGGTCGGGGCAGTGACGCAACGTGCGGGCGATGAATCTCTGAAACTTTGCCGCGTGACCGGGGCCCTGGCTGAAGTCAGGGCGCGCGATCCCCTCCGCTTGCGGCCCCAGTGCAACCAAGACCTCCTCGGCGATCATGCCGAGGAAGTCGGTTTCGTTCGTGACCGCCATGGACTGCATGTCAATCAGAACGGGAATGAACTCGGGGCCGAGCCGGCGGTCGAGGATCTGGAACAGGATGGAGGTCTTCCCGCTCCGGCGCTCGCCACAGAAGACCAGGAGCCCGCAATCTCCGGCCTCCTGGAAACGGCTTCGAACGGACTCAAACTCCGCTTCTCGGCCGAAGAACATGGACCGGTCGCGAACCGGATTACCCACAATGTAGGGATTGGGGCTGATGGGAACGAACGCCGGGCGTGGCTCGCTCACAGTCATGGTGCGGACGAGAATCAGCCACCCCACTTGTGGATGCAAGGGCAAGCGCATGCGCTCAGGAGGTCGTCTCCTCACTCGGTCCCCCGTCTGCCGGAGTCGTCAGAACCCGCCCCCGTCTCAAGCCTGAATCCTTGGGTTCTCGATGCGCGTCTAAACGTCTCCGCGGCGTCCGTCGCGGTGTCGTTCCCCGCGCCGAGCCGGGCTCGCGCGGGCGTTGCCCCTGGGCCGGTCCACCGGCCGTCGAGGAGGTCGCATGAAGCCCCAGCTCCAGCTGGTGTCGGGAGACGCCGCGGCGCTTCCGCCCGCGCCCATCGTGTCGCCGGCAGCCGCTGCGGATGACGCGCAACTGCTCGATGCTTATTCCGAAGCCGTGGTCGGCGCGGTCGAGCGCGTCTCGCCGTCGGTCGTGAAGATCGAAGTGGAGCAGCGCGGCCGTCGTCCCGGCGGGACCGGCTCGGGCTTCGTGTTCACCTCGGACGGCTTCGCGCTCACGAACAGCCACGTGGTGAGCGGCGCCCGCGGCATCGCGGCCGTGCTTTCCGACGGCCGGCGCGCGCCGGCCACGCTGGTGGGCGACGATCCCGACACCGACCTGGCCGTGGTGCGGCTCTCGGCCGACGGCGTGCCCGCCGCGGTGCTGGGCGATTCGTCCCGGGTGCGTGTGGGGCAGGTCGCGATCGCCATCGGCAATCCATTGGGCTTTCACGCCACCGTGACCACCGGCGTGGTCTCGGCGCTCGGCCGGTCGCTGCGCGCCCAGTCGGGCCGCTTGATCGACGACGTGCTCCAGACCGACGCGTCATTGAATCCGGGCAACTCGGGCGGCCCGCTCGTGGATTCGCGCGGGCGGGTGATCGGTGTGAACACGGCCATGATCTTGCCGGCGCAGGGCATCTGTTTCGCCATCGCCATCGACCTGGCCAAGTTCGTGGCCACGAGCCTCATCCGTGACGGTCGCATCGTGCGCGGCTGGATCGGCGTGGCGGGGCAGAACGCGCGGCTCCGCCGCCACCTCGTGCGGCGCCACGACCTGCCGCGCGAATCCGGCGTGCTCGTGCTGTCGGTGGAACGCGACAGTCCGGCCGAGCGCACGGGGCTTCGCGAGGGCGACATCCTGGTGGCGCTCGCCGGCCAGCCGGTGGCAGGCGTGGATGACCTGCACCGGTTGCTGTCGGGGAATGCGGTGGGCGTGCCTACCGCGGTCGCGGTGCTGCGGAACTCGGAGCAGGTGCTGCTCGAAATCGAGCCGGTGACGGCGCCGTCGCGCTAGGGCGGGTCCCGCCTCGGCCAGGGCGGCGGCCGCGGGGAAAAAGGCGAAGCGCCCAGCTGGAGGTAGGGCTGGGCGCTCTTTGTCAGCGGCGGGCCTTGCCTTTCCCGCTGCCGTGCCTTGTAGGGACTCTGCGGAGCCGTCTCTCGTTCGGCTCCAGCGGTCGCCACCTCGCTCAGGGATGGCTCACAGTAAGACGCTCGAGCGACCCGATTGGTTTCAAGCTCGCCCGCGAATCCACATTTCCCTGAAACGTCGGCTACCAGCGCCGCACAATCGATCACCGGCGTGAAACGACGAAGCCCGGTGAGGGGCGCTCACCGGGCTTCGTAGGTGTTCGGGCGGGGTCAGGCCGGGCGTGGGCTGGGTGCGCCGTAGGCCGGCCCGGGGCTGCCCTCGTCCGGTTCGGTCACCGGGGCCGCCGCGGTGGGCGGTAGTTCGGTGGGGTCCGGACGGGGAAGCGGCTCCAGCTTCTCGCCATGCAACAGACGATTCATCTGGTCGCCGTCGATCGTCTCGCGCTCGAGCAGCGTGTTCGCGAGCAGGTGCAACTGCTCCATGTTCTCGCGAAGCAACCGCAACGCCTGCTCGTGCGCCTTCTCGATGATGCCGCGCACCTCGCCGTCGATGAGCATGGCGGTCTGCTCGCTGTAGTCCTTGGAGCTGGTGATCTCCTTGCCGAGGAAGATCATGTCCTCGCGCTTGCCGAACGTGAGCGGCCCGAGCTTCTCGCTCATCCCGAAGCGCGTGACCATGCTGCGGGCGAGGGCCGTGGCCTGCTCCAGGTCGCCGACCGCGCCCGTGGTCAAGTGCTCGAACACGAGTAGTTCGGCGGCCCGCCCGCCCATGGCGTGGCACAGCCGGTCTTCCAATTGCTTCTTGGAGTGATTGTGCCGCTCCTCGGCCGGAGCGTACGCCGTCACCCCGAGCGCGCGGCCGCGCGGGATGATGGTGATCTTGGTGACGGGGTCCGAGCCGGGCAGCAGCCACGCCACCAGCGCATGGCCGGCCTCGTGGTAGGCGGTGGTCTTGCGCTCGGCCTCGGTCATGACGAGGCTCCGCCGCTCGAGCCCGAGCGTGACCTTGTCCTTGGCGTCCGAGAAGTCGCGCATCCCGACCTTCTTCTTGTTGCGACGGGCCGCCAGCAGCGCGGCCTCGTTCACGATATTTGCCAGGTCGGCGCCCGACATGCCCGGCGTCTCGCGGGCGATGCCCTTCAGCTCCACATCGTCCGCGAGCGGGATCTTGCGCGTGTGCACCTTGAGGATGCCCTCGCGCCCGCGCACGTCGGGCCAGTCCACGACGATCTGCCGATCGAAGCGGCCCGGTCGCAGCAACGCCGGGTCGAGCACGTCGGGACGGTTGGTGGCCGCCACCATGATGACGCCCTCGTTCGACTCGAAGCCATCCATCTCGACGAGCAATTGATTGAGCGTCTGCTCGCGCTCATCATGCCCGCCGCCGAGCCCCGCGCCACGATGCCGACCGACAGCATCAATTTCATCGATGAACAAAATACAATTTTCTGTAAACATATTATTCGCGACGAAATTGTGATTCCGATCGAGGCACAGATCGTACACAGGTTCGCCCGCAGCGATCGGGGCGATCTCCTCGATGCGGGACCACAGCACGGCGGACTGCGCCAGTTCGCGAACGGTCTCGAGTTGCGGCGTTACCTGAACGCCACGCGTGTCGCTCCAGATCTCCATCTCTTCGACCACACCCTGAAGGCTCGTGCGCGACGGATTGTTGAGCCCGCGCTCGTAGGCGCTCACCACATGCCCGCGCGAGAACGCGCGCTGCCCCATACTCAGCGACTCGCGCGCAGCGCGAAGCGCGGCACCCAAGGGAACGGAATCCAGTCTCGACGAAGAGCTGTCGCGGCCACGCAGCAGCTCGGCCAGGCCATCCAGGGCGGCACGCTTTTCAGGGTGATCGGAGTAGACCCTGTTGATGAACTGACGCACCGCGACCGCACCCGAGATCACGATGTTTCCATCCTGCGACGACTGAGAGCGGCCAGACTTGGCCACCGGCAATTCAAGGCGCAGGAGCGCGGAACGAATCTGCTGGTTGTTGGGTTCCTGCCACGCGGAGATGATTACCTGGGGGCTCGAAGGGCTCGTTCGCACACAGCCGTCACCATCAAAGACGCCGCGCAGCCACGAGGCGATCAAGTCTCCCGGCAGCTCCAGAATCCGAGTATGGAGAGTGCGCATCGCATCGCACAGGAGCCGATTGTTAATGCAAGTGCTCCAGGAGTCCTTAAGGGTCAATGGGCGCGTGCCTTGCGGCAGGATGTTGTCAAAATACTTCGCGTTCTTATAGCGGCGAGGCGTATACTCGAAATCTCGCTCGAGGATCTCCTGAATGCGGTCGTGTAGTACGGGCTCGGTATTCGAGAACCGGATGGTGCGGTCTCCGCGTCGCCCGAAAGTCCCGTCCGAAGCGATCAGCCCGCACAGGTACGCAAGATCTTCATTGACCTCCACCGGGAAGCGCGCGATGCGCGAGGTGCCAAAACCCCCGCGTCCGATCGAGAGCGCAGACACCTCTCCAGGACGGGCATGCACATCCTGCAGGAAATCATGCAGGCGCGGATGCCGAACTCCCGGCTTCGCCTCCCGCCAGTGGACGAGCACGTCCTCCATCGGCAACAAGCTGGTGAAGTACGGCGCGAAAGGCGTCGTCGGAATCACCCGCGGCGTCGCCACGTAGTCACCGACCCTCATCGCGTCGGTCCGCACCCACTCCAATCGGTCACTTCGCCAGATCGGAAAGCGATGATTCCCGGTGGCCTTTACGGAGGATGTGGACGTTCGGATCTCGAACAGGTCCGGAGACGGCTTGCGGGTGATGCCGATGACCGTGACGTCCTCGATGCGAAAGTCCTCGCTCATGGACGGCACGCGCACGCCGACCATCTGCGACTCGAACATGTCGCGAATCGCGACCTCGCGCCCACCACTCAAAGTTATCGTGGTATCGCCCGTCAGGCACGGCGCGTTTCGCTTGCCCTGTTCGAACAGGTCGCGGACGCGACTGTTGTGAAGCAGCACGGGCTTGTCGCCGCCGAAGAATGCTTGATTCTCGCAGCCACACAGGTCGTACACAAAGCCATCGAAAGGCCTGGCCTCGACGCTCGTGACCACCGAGCCTTCGCCTCCGCGTTCGCGGTTCGGGAGTGTCAGTCCGTGCATGGAAGCGAGCCAAGTGAGGTCGCGAAGGAACGCTCGATCGGAATCCGGCGTACTCGCTGCGGAGTTCGGGCTGGCCCAACCAGCGCCCAACGCATATCCGGTCAGGTAGCTCTCGAAGTACCGCCGAGGGAGGTTCCAAAGCAACTCGGGCACGCGCTTGTCTGACCGAACGGCTCCGCACATTCGACCAAAGAATAGTGCGAGCTCTGGTGACCTCGTCACGACTCGGACGTCATGGCCCGAAGTCTGCTCGATGAAGGCTCCGATCCCGAACACGAATCGCAGTTGCGCGAGCAGGTCTGCCTGCAGATCGAAATCAGTTGCGGCCAGCAGGAACTCCAGACCGCCATCGTCTCGTCCAGAGGCAGCGTGATAGCCGAAGAGCTTGAGCAACTCGGGAGTGACCTGGATCTCCTCGGGCAGAAGCGCGGGGCGCTCGGGCGTGAGGAGCAGTTTATCCGCCGTGCCCGTTACCACCGTCTGAAGCGAGCCAGCCGGCGCTTCCGTCACAGCTGTCGAGATTGCGGAAGCACCCGCCATCGCCAGCAGCGAGCCGGCGTGCGACTCGAGCGTGCCCTCGTGGATCCGGAGTCTGACGGGTGATGCTTCATGGGTGTGCCCCAGGGCCATCTCCCGATCGGCCGGCGCGGTGTCTTGCGCCAGGAACGGCAGCTCCACGAGCACATCGCCAGTTTTGAGTTGGCGGGCTTCCTTCGCCTGGATGCCGTGCCGAGTCTGGACGAACACGCTGTGATCCCCGGTTGTGCGCAGCATGCCGCCCCGGTAGCTGATCTCGAAGATCTCGGTGGCGCGATGGCGGAAGACCGCCGCGACGGACTTCCAAGCGCTGCCGCGCACGAAGGTCTTGGACGACGCGGACTCCCGCTTGTCGAACCCCAGCGTCTGCAGGCCCTCCACGCGCACGGGGAAGTCGGAGGCGTTGCCCGAGTAATACGCATCCACGAACTCACCGATCGGCATGAGCCGCGTTCCGAGCGCGTCGCGCACGAGCACAGGCGTGTCGCCCGTTACGGAAGCTCCAACACCGACAAACATCTCCACGAAGTCCGAGCCCGACATGCTGAAGAACGGCACGCCCGCCTCGCCGGCCACGGCCTTGGCGAGCAGCGTCTTGCCCGAGCCCGGGGGGCCCAGCAGCAGCGCACCCTTGGGAATGCGGCCGCCCAGGCGCTGGAATTTCTGCGGTTCCTTGAGGAACTCGATGATCTCCTGAAGCTCCTGCTTGGCTTCGTCGCAGCCGGCCACGTCCTTGAACGTCACGCGAGTCTGCGACTCCATCAGCACGCGCGCCTTGCTCTTGCCGAAGCGCATCGCGGCCGAACCGCCGCTCTGCATCTGCCGCAGCATGAACATCCAAGCCACCAGGAACAGCAGCAGCGGCAGCCAGGTGAACAGCACCGACAGCCAATTGATGCCCGGCGCCTGCACGGTGATCTGCGCGTTCGGGTTGGCCTGGCGCGTCTTGTCGGCGAGCAGCGCTCCGTCGCCGAGGAAGTTCGTCTTGAACGTCTTGATGCTCACGGCGCGGCCGCCGACGGTCTCGTTGGCCTCGGCGCGCAGCTCGCCCAGGACGGTGCGCGTCTCCTCCACGAACGTGGCGCGATCGATGTTGCCCCGCTCGAGCTCCTGCACGAAGCGCGTGTAGGGGATGTCGATGCGCTGTGTGGTCAGCAGGTTGCCCGCGTACATGCGGTACGCGATCAACGCCAGCATCAGCACGAGCGCCCAGAACGCCATGGTGCGAAACGGCCGGCCGGGGGGCGAAGGCAGCTGCGGGCCGCGCCCGCCGCTCTTGTCGCCTCGCCCGGGAGGGCGTTCCCGGCGGTCCTCGTCACCATCCCTGTGGAAGATGTTCACGCGACTATGCCTCCTCGAGAACGCCCACGTAGGGCAGATTGCGGTAGCGCTCGGCGGCATCCATGCCGTAGCCGATCACGAACTCTTCCCCGATGGCCCAGCCCTTGTAGTTGACGGGCACGGGAATCCTCCGGCAGGGCACCTTGTCGAGCAGCGTGGCCACTTGGATGCTGGCAGCGCCGCGCGATTCCAGCAGATCGAGTATGAACTTCACGCTTCGGCCCGAATCCACGACTCCTTCACAAAGCACGAGGTGCCGGCCGCGGATGTCGGTTCTCAGGTCCATGATGAGTTGTACGTTGCCGCTCGACATCGTGCCGGCGCCGTATGACGCCACCGCGAGAAAATCCATCTCGAGGTCGAGCGGCGTGGCGCGCGCCAGGTCCATCTGGAACATGCACGCGCCCTTCAAGACTCCCACGAACAACGGCGACTTCCCCGTCAGGTCACGTGCCAGCTCGAGCCCCATCTCGCGCACCCGCTCCTGGATCTGGGAAGCGGTGAACAGCACTCGAATGGCGGGGTCGGCGTGCACGGCGGGTCGGGGGTCCGTCATGGGCGCTCCTGTCTGGTCGCCGGCCGGGCCGGCGGACGTTTCCGGGATGAGGTCCGTGGTGCGCGGCGCGGCGCCGAAGGCGCTGAAGTGGAACCACTTTGGCCACGCCTACGGCCTCCGTGCAGTCTAGCATCGGCCGGGCCAGCGCGCCGGGACATGTGTCCCGGCCGGGGCGCATGGGCCGCGGGCGGTGCAAATCGCAGCGCTCCGGCCGCCAGTTGCATCTCCCATCCCGCCGGGAGCGCCACGCTCAAGCTGGACGATGGCCCGCGGTCAGCAGTCGAGAAACCTCCGAGCCCGGCCAACATCGGGGCCAGGTGCCGGCCAGTGAGCCCTGGCACCCCGCTCACACGCAACAGTCGCCACGCGCGGCGAAGCGCCAACCGCTGGATGGCGATCGGCAGCGATGCGATCAGCCGTGCGTCATAGCTCGCGCCCGCGCTGGTCTCGCGCCGGGCGCGCGCGAGCGCGCGAGCGGCGACGCTTGCGAGCGTGCGCTCGGCCTCGGCTAGCTCGCTCGCCAGCGCGGCCGCCCGGCGTGCCAACCCGGCGCGGCGTGCGGCGGGGCTCGCGCCGGTGGCGCGCAACGCATCGAGCAACGCCGGGACCGCGTGATGGCGGACGCGGTTGCGGAGGTGATCGGGCCGCGCGTTGCTCTCGTCCTCTCGCCACGCCAGATCGTGTACTGCCAGGTCGCGTTCGATCTCGGCACGAGTCACGGCCAGCAAGGGCTTGATCCACGCGCCCTGCCGCGCTCGCATACCCGCCGCACCGCTCAGGCCGGTGCCGCGTGCGATGCGCATGAGCAGTGTCTCCAACTGGTCGTCCGCCGTATGCGCCGTGGCGATCGCCCCTGCGCGCCGGAGGCGCGCCACACGCAACAAAAACTCGCGTCGCAGCGTGCGCAGCCCTGCCTCGCCGCTCAGGCCCCGGCGTCGCATACGCGCGCGACAATCCCAGCGTGCCGCGTCGAGCGGGATTGCCAAGCGCTCGCACAGCTCGCGCACGAACTCCAAGTCGCCGTCCGCCTCGTGGCCGCGGAGCCCGTGGTGCAGGTGGGCCGCGTGCAGCGACAGCCCGAACTCGGGCGCCAGCGATGCCAGCGCCACG
Source organism: uncultured bacterium (assembly GCA_964418975.1). Lineage (GTDB taxonomy): Bacteria > Eisenbacteria > RBG-16-71-46 > RBG-16-71-46 > RBG-16-71-46 > JAIOPA01. The sequence goes on from CAYQNV010000154.1 coordinate 52,364, forward strand.
AGCAGTGCGGTGGAATCGGCTCCCCCACTCACCGCCACCAGCAGCGTGGCGCCAGCGGGTAGCCGGCAGGGGCCCCGGAGGGCTCGTCGCAAGACCGGCTCCAGCCGGCGGAGACGCATGGGGGGCCGCTCGCGGGGAAGGTGGTGGCGGCGGAGGGATTCGAACCCCCGACACAGGGATTATGATTCCCCTGCTCTACCAACTGAGCTACACCGCCACAAGGACTTGCCGGGCCGTCGGGGCCAAGCGGACCGGCCAAGTTAGGGAGCGCCCAGAGGGCTGTCAAGCGTGGGTGGAATGCCCTTCCATCCACATCCACACCACGCGCATCGCCCACAGGTCGTCGGCATTATAGGCCGCGACCTCGGCCAGCAACTGATCGCGCTCGGCGAGGTCGGTGGTCTCGCGGGCTCGGTGGAGTTGCGCTTTGGACCTCGCGGCGCGATCGCCCGCGGGTGCGAACTGCGGTTCGCAGTCCCAGCGGTCGAGCCTTGGCCGACCCGCGGCCGGACGCCCATCCGCAATTCATACGCAAGTGGAGCACCCACGAATGTGGGCTCCCGGTGGCCTTGGTCGCGGAATCCCCACCGCAACCCGTGTGGTAGCCTCGCCGGGAGCTACACACGAGTCTGGGGGATCCGCGGGCCGTGACCGAACTTGCTGACCGACTTAGCGCCACCCTGGCCGGCCGCTACGCGATTCAGCGCGAGTTGGGTGCAGGCGGCATGGCCACGGTGTTCCTGGCCCACGACCTGCGCCATCGACGCGCGGTCGCGATCAAGGTGCTCCACCCGGAGCTGACCGCGGTGCTCGGGTCCGAGCGCTTCCTGCGCGAGATCGAGATCGCCGCCGGGCTGACCCACCCGCACATCCTGCCGCTGCACGACTCCGGCGCCGCCGACGGCCTGCTCTACTACGTGATGCCCTACGCCGAGGGAGAGTCGCTGCGCCATCGGCTCAAGCGCGAACCGCAGCTCCCGCTCGCGGACGCGCTGCGCATCGCGCGCGAGACGGCCGACGCGCTGGACTACGCCCACCGCCACGGCGTGGTGCACCGGGACATCAAGCCCGAGAACATCCTGCTCGCGGAGCAACACGCGGTGGTGGCTGACTTCGGCATCGCGCGGGCGGTGGCGGTGGCTGGCGGCGAAACGCTGACCAGCACGGGGACCGTGATCGGCACCCCGGGCTACATGAGCCCTGAGCAGTGCCTCGGCGGCAGGGAACTGGACGGCCGCAGCGACCAGTACAGTCTGGGCTGCGTCCTCTACGAGATGCTCGCTGGCCAGCCGCCGTTCATGGGACCGACCGCGGAGAGCCTCGCGCACCAGCACCTGAGCCTGCCGCCGCGACCGGTGACTGCACTGCGGACGGCGGTGCCCGATGGCGTGGAGCGGGCGGTAGCAAGGGCGCTGGCGAAGACGGCGGCAGATCGATTCGCCAGCGCGGCGGAGTTCGCAACGGCGATCATGACGGGCGGCGACCCGGAGGGCGTCGGCGCGGCGTATTTGAGCGGCGTTCCGCGAGCGGAGGACGCGAGGCAGGCGGCGGTGGATCTGGAGACTGTGCCGATGATCCGCCCCCGGCGTCCGAGGGCACTGCCGGCGGCGGTAATCGTCGCGGCGGTCGTCGGCATCGCGTCGCTGGTCTCGGTCGCGGCGTGGCAACGCTGGGGACCGTTCGCCAGTTGGCTCGGAGGTTCGCGTTCAGCTCATGTCGTACAGAAGCAGTGGGTCTTGGTGGCGGAGTTCGATGCGCCGCCGGGCGACTCCCTGCTCGCGGTCGCGACGCACGATCTGGTGAGCGCTGCGCTCGATCAGTCGGAGATCGTGGCCACGGTGCCGCGCGAACAAGTCCGTCTCGCGCTCCAAATGGCCGGGATGCCCACGCGCACGCGCGTGGACGCGGAGCTGGCCAAGGAGCTCGCGTATCGCAGCGCAGTGCGAACAGTTGTGGAGGGGACGATTGGTCGCCTTGGTCACGGTTATTCGGTGGTGTTGCGCGTGGTGGACGCCGAGAGCCTTAGGGTAGTGCTCACCGAGCGCGCGGTGGCGAAGAACGAGGATGCGCTAATTCCGACGCTCGGGCGGCTAGCAGAGAAGCTGCGCGCTGGGTTGGGGGAAAAGCGAGCATCGATTCAGGCAACGCGGCCGCTGATGGAAGCAGCAACCCCGTCACTCGAGGCCTATCGACTGTTCCTTCAAGGGTTACACCTGGGCTTGAACAACAAAGAACGAGATGCTTTGCCAGTGCTCCGTGAAGCAATCGCTCTGGATCCCGATTTCGCGCATGCCTGGGCAGTAGTGGCGACGAATCTCAACAACCTCGGAGAACTCGACTCCGCGCTTGCAGCCTACAACGAGGCGCTTCGCCGACCGAATCGGTTGACGAGGGTGCAGTGGCTTTCGATCGAGGCCGGACGCGCGGGACTCGAGGGGGACGCGCAAGCGGACTTGGCCGCGATCGACCGCGCTCTGCAAGTCGATCGCTTCTCTCCAGGGCTCCTGGGCTCTCGCGGATTCGTGCTCGGGGGGCTCGGTCGGTTCGAGGAGGCGCTGGAGAGCACCAGGAAGGCCATGCAATTCAATTCATTCGGCCCAACCCAGTATGATTGGAACAATCTCGTGGTCAATCTCTGCAGTCTCGGTCGTGTGGACGAAGCACGCGAAGTCGCCCGTCACATCTCGGGGCGGGTGCCTAATGCAATCATGCGGCTATTCATCGAAGTTCATGCCAACAACTGGCCGTCAGTCGAGCGCATCGCGGATACGCTCCTGACAGATCCGCACCTCGCTGAGTACGATCTCGCCAATGCGCTCACGAACTTGGCCACGGCCCAGTCGGCGCGTGGAGCCCTCAAGACCGCGGCGACGACGTTTGAGCGTTCGGAAGCAGTGGCTGTAGCTGGGGCCCTGACCACGGACTTGTTGAACGATCCACGGCGAGCCAGGTTGATGCTCTCCGTGATCAGCGCGGGGGCGATTCCCCTTTTGGGCGATGCGTGGGCTCGCGACAGCTCGACCGTCACTCTTGTCACCCGCGGCCTGCGGGCCACGGTCGCGGGAGATGCCGCCAGCGCACAGCGATTCCTGGATGCCGCACGGGCCCACTGGGCGCACTCGCGACGCGAGCTGGCCTGGCAGGGAGCCGCTCCCGCCCTGCTCGAAGCGCGGATCGAGGCGCTGGCGGGACGCTGGGGGGGAGCCGCTCGCATCCTTCGGCCGGCCGCGGCGCAGCGCGTGGAGATCGGGGTGAGGGTCCCCGGTCGTGCCGGAATGTCCATGATTCGCTGGTTTCTTGCGGACGCGTTCGAGCAACTCGATCAGCCGGATTCCGCCGCCGTCACGCTGGAGCGGGTGACATCCGATCCCGCTCCCGCGCAATGGGAGGGGCACACTCGCGGCATCCTGCTGCCCTTCGCTCACCGGCGGCTGGTGCTCCTCTACGCCCGCATGGGCCGCGTCGAGGACGCGAGGCGGCACTGGAAGATCTTCACCGAGACCGTCCGCACCCCCGACCCCGAGCTCCAACCGCTCATCGCGCAGGCGCGCGACGCGCTCGCGCGCGCCGAGGGGATGGCGAGGCCGGCACGGCGGTAGGCGTGTGCAGAGTGGAAAGCGCTCGGCTGGCTCCGCCGGCTCCACACGTGTCGGACCACCGCGCATCGCATCCGGGCATAGACAAGCATGTGTGCGGCGAAGATCGCGGACGACGGGTCGAAGTCTCCGATCACTTCGATCCGGGGCATGAGGCCGCCGGGTTCGCGATGACCGCATGGATCGACGTGAATCAGACGTGACTGCCGCCGAACCTAGCCCGATGCGTCAGGCGAGCGGCCCGGCCTCCGCCATCCACTTCCACACCACGCGCATCGCCCATAGGTCGTCGGCGTTGTAGCGTGCCACCTCGGCCAGCAGCGAGGCGCGCTCGGCGGGGTCGTCGGACTCCCGCGCCCGGTGCAATTGCGCGGTGGACCAGGCGGCGTCGGCGTCGGGGTTGGACCACTGAAAGCCCAGCCACGGCGCCACGTGCTTGATCGACGTGGAGCGAAGCGGCAGTCGCACCGAGCGCTCGAGCACGCGATGCAGATCGCAGAGCGCGCCGGGCGTGCGCATGCGCTGCACGAACTCGGGTGGCGCGCCCAGACGCGCAATGTAGCGATCGAGCCACATGGGTTCGGCATCGTGCCAGTGCACCCACACGGCGTCGGGGTGGTCGCGGAACACGGCCAGCGCTCGTACCACGAAGCGCTGCCACGCTTCACGATCGCCCTCGGGCGTGAGCTCGGCCAGCATGGGCTCGAACGGCGCGTCGCCATGCTCCACCGCGAGCCCCCACAAGTAGACGGGCACCGCGGCGCGCTCGCCGTCGGAGTCGGACTCCACGTCGAACCACACCGGCGTGCGACCGCGCGGCAGCTCCGGCGCGCGCAGCCACACCGGCGCGCCGGTCGCCCAGGCGCGTGCCTCGGCCAGCAACTGCGGCGCGCTCGCACGCAGGTCGCGATGCGCGAAACCCTCCGGCGTACGCGCCGCCAGCTCGTCGAACGTGCGCACGCCCTCGGCATGCAGGAGCCGTGCGCGGACGCGCGTCACCGCCGGCACGACCTCGATACGGCGTTCGGCCTCGGCACGGTCCCAGCAGTGGGCGTAGTGACCACAGTGCTGGCAGTGCGAGTGCGCGAGCAGCAGGTCCGGCTCGAGTGAATCGCCCAACAGCTCGAGCGTGCGCTCGGCAAGTACCGCCAATGCCTCGTCCGTCTCGGGCTCCACCACGACCACGTCCCCCAGCCCATTCACCAGCTCGAGCCGCGCCACTTGGAGCCCGGTCAACTCGCGTGCGAGCCAGCCGGCGAACGCCAGGCGCACGCGATTGTCGTGCCGGCGTTCGGGGTGGTGTGCCAGGCGCACGTCGCGCACCACCAGCGCGTCGCCCTCACGCAGCAGGAACGCGGGCGTGGCGGTGCGGCGTCCATCCGCGGACACGAGCACGGGCCTGCGAATGGGGCGCGTCGTCTCGCGCAGCAGGCGCAGCGTCTCGGCGGCGGCTTCGTCGTACGACACGCCCGGGCGCAGCACGGGGCCCGCGAGCTCGGGGAGCGTGGCCGCGACATCGTCCTCCAGCGCGCGACTTCGCTCGCCCAACATGTCGTCATGCTCGGTGCGCGCGGACGCGCGATCGCGCGCGTGCTCCGAGAGCCACAATCGACGCTCGCAGTCGAGCAGGCGCTTGAGCGCGCCGCCAGTGACGCGTGGCGGTGAGATTAGATGGCCCCGCGCCGCTGGCGCGGTCTGCTGCGAAAGCCAGAGCGGGTACTCAGCCCGCGACCTTCGGCGTGGCTTCCGCCGCGGGCTCGGCTGACGCCACGGGCGAGGGCGCTTCGTCCTCGGGGCGGATGCGGAAGATGCGCGACAGCTCCGAGCGCAACTGGCCCTCGTCCAGCCGCTGGTAAAGCACGCCGCGGTGGGCCACGGAAATGCCGCCGGTCTGCTCGCTCACCACAATCACAGCCGCGTCGGTTTCTTCGGATAACCCCAGCGCGGCGCGGTGACGCGTTCCCAGGGACACTGCGGTGAGCGGGTTGCTGGAGAGCGGCAGGATGCAGCTCGCCGCCACAAGCGCGTCCTCGCGCACGATGACAGCGCCGTCGTGGAGCGGCGAGCCGGGGCTGAAGATCGTCACCAGCAGCTCGGCCGAGATCTTGGCGTCCACGCGCGTGCCGGTCTCGACGAAGTTTCGCAGGCCGACGTTTCGCTCCATCACGATCAAGCCGCCGTGACGGCGCTGTGCCAGGCTCTCCACGGCGCGCACGACCTCGCCGAGCACGCCGTAGTTCTCGCCCTGCAGGAACGAGCGGAAGTAGCGCGTGCGGCCGAACTGGGCGAGCGCGTGGCGCAGCTCGGGCTGGAACAGGATCACGAACACGATGAGCCAGACGGTCTTCAAGCTCGACACGATCCAGCGCACGGCGAGCAGGTCGAAATAGTTGGCGACCAACCCGACGAGCGCGATCAGCAGTAGGCCGACGATCATCTGCGCCGAACGCGTGCCCTTGACCAGCGACAGCAGCCGGTAGAAGAGCGCCGCGACGATCAGGATGTCGAGGACGTCGAGGAGCCAGACGGTGTGGACGGGAGTCATGACTACGGAACGGTAACAGATGGCGTGGCCGTCGGGCGATGCTCTCGCGTTCTGCTCGACAGCTGTTTCCAAGCCGGGCTGTGCGCGAGGCGTCGCGAACGAGGGCATCGCTCGGGCTGGCCCTCCTGGCCAGCCCGTCGCTGTCGTTCGCATCGGCCTTCGCCATCCCATGGCTCTGGCCTGCTCTCGACTGCCCTCATTCGCGACGCCTCGCGCACAGCCCTGGGACTGGATACGGCGGCGGCGCTGGCGACGTCAGTGGGCGCGGCGTGCGGCCCGGGCAGCGGTGGCAACTCGGGCCACCTTTACTGTGGCGGCGACGTCGTGGACTCGCAAGATTTGGGCGCCTTCGAAGATGGCGATGGCGGCGGCCGCGAGGCTGGCGGCGATGCGGTCCTGGGGCGGGCCTTCGTCGCCGGTCAGGCGGGCGAGAAAGCTCTTCCTCGAGGCGCCGACCAATACGGGGCGGTCCAGCGCGGCGAGTTCGGGGATCCTGGCGAGCAATTCGAGCGAGCCCTGGGCGGACTTGCCAAAACCGATGCCGGGGTCCAAGGCCAGGCACTCGTTCGCGACGCCGGCGGCCTCGGCGGCGGCCATTCGCACTTTAAGATACAGGGCGACTTCGGCGGTGACGTCGTCGAAGCGGGTGTCGCGCTGCATCGTGGCGGGGGTGCCGCGCATGTGCATGAGCACCAGGCCTGCCCCCGCCCGCGCCACGACTCCGGCCATGGCGGGGTCCGAGAGCGCGCTCACGTCGTTCACGGCACGAGCACCCAGCGCGAGGGCGCGCTCGGCCACGACCGCCGCGCGTGTGTCTATGGAGAGAGCGGCCTCCGGCCGCTCCCGGCGTAGCTTCGTCAGCACGGGTTCGAGGCGGCGCCATTGTTCCTCGGCGGGGACGTCGGGGGAGCCGGGGCGGGTGCTCTCGGCGCCCAGGTCCACGAGGTCGGCGCCCTCGGCCAGCAACTCGTGGCAGCGGGCGAGGGCGGGGGCGGGCTCCAGGTATCGGCCGCCGTCCGAGAACGAGTCGGGCGTCACGTTGACGATGCCCATGACGAGCACGCGCTCCGACAGGTCGAATGCGACGTCTCCGCAGCGCCAGATCACGACGAGAGAGCCGCCTTCAGCCGCCGGATCTGCTCGGCGTGCTTGTGCGCGTGCTCGGCGTAGATCTCGAGCCATCGCTCGCTGTGGTAGCTGCCGGCCTCGCTGTGCCAGCCGAGTCGGCGCCAGTCGGCCTCGCTCATGTGGCCCAGCAGCTGCGCGGTGGTCTCGCGCGCGGCCCGGAACGCGAGCAGCGAGGGCTCGATAGGACGCTCCTGATAGTGAAGTAGCCGCGCCCAAGTGTCCTGATCGTAGCCCTGCACCACCGGGTGCGCCTCGGCGAGCAGTTTTCGCAACCGAATGGCGCTCTGCATCTCGCTGTCGGCCAGGTGGTGCACGATCTCGGCCGCACTCCACTTACCCTCGCTCGGGCGGGCGGTGAGTTTCCCCTTGGGGAAGTCCTCGAGCGCGCGCGCGACCTCGGCGTAGCCGTCCATGTAGCGGGCGATCAGCGCGGTCCGGCTGGCGGTGTCCATGGTGTTCCGAGTAGCTCCGAAAGCGGCCCCAGCCGACGCTGCATGAGGTCCCGGACAGGGCACGGGAAGTGCCGGATCGCGCATCCGGCGGCCCCGGCACGCGCGTTGACCTGCCGGTGGCCGGATGCTACCACTTACCCGCTATCCGCATGCCGTGGGCCGTTTTCTCTCTGCGCGACGGGTCTGCCTGTTCCCGCGGCGCGCGCCCTTGGCGCGCCACGCTCCGACCGCACCGGGATCCCAGGAGGTCCGCCACCCATGTCCCGCCTGAAGCGCCTGCTTTTTCTCGTACTCCTGACCGCGTTCGCGGTGACCTCGGCCCGCGCGCAGGTCGCCGGGCACGCCGTCGAAGTGGCCGTCGGTGGCGGCCTGGCGCACTTCGATGCGCGCGACCACCTGAAGCCCGGGCCGCTCGGCGTGGGTTCGATCGGCTATCGCTGGTCCACGGGCCTCACGTTCGAAGGTGCGTGGCAGGGCTCGCTCAGCGACCGCGACGCCCTCTACGGCAAGACCAACCATGAATACAGCTGGACCGGACTGGACTTGCGCTGGGGCCTGCGCGATCCGTCTGAGCGCTTCACGCCGTACCTCTTGACGGGCCTCGGGTTCGGGCGCTCGCACGACCCCGACCTTGCGATTGTCTCGCGCCGTGGTGCGCCGAGTGTCGGCGCGGGCGTGATCATGAACCTGCTCGGCAATGAGCGCATGGCGCTCCGGCTGCAAGTGCGCGACGTGATGTTGCGCGAGGTCGACGCGACATCGTTCTCCAACCATATCGGCGTGAGCGCGGCGGTGCAGTGGTCGTGGCGCGGGAAGTCCAAGGACCAGGACCTGGACGGCGTGCGCAACTGGCTCGACCAGTGCCCCGACACACCCATCGGCGCCAAGGTGGATGCCAAGGGCTGCCCCATCGACAGCGACGGCGACGGTTCGTTCGACGGCCTCGACAAGTGCGAGGGCACGCCGCGCGGCGCCAAGGTGGACAAGAACGGCTGCCCGCTGGACGCCGACGGCGATGGCGTGGCGGACGGCATCGACGTGTGTGACAGCACCGCCAGGGGCGCCAAAGTGGACGCCAAGGGCTGTCCCATGGACACGGACGGTGACGGCGTGTTCGACGGCTTGGACCAGTGCGAGGGGACACCCAAGGGCGCGCTCGCGGATGCGAAGGGCTGCCCGGTGGACACCGACGGCGACGGCGTGGCGGACGGAGTGGACCAGTGTCCCAACACGCCGGCGGGCTTAAAGGTGGACTCGAACGGCTGCCCGATCGAGGTGAGCGAGAAAGAGACGCAACTCTTGGACACCGGCATGATCCGGCTCCAGAACATCAACTTCGATGTGAACAAGGCGAGGATCAAGCCGGAGAGCTTCCCCGTGCTGGACGAGGTGGCGGCGATCCTTCTCCAATACCCGACGCTCACGCTGGAGATCGGTGGCCACACGGACAACACTGGAACCAATGTGAAGAACGTGACGCTGTCCGAGGCGCGAGCGAAATCCGTGCTCAACTATCTGCTGCAGAAGTTCCCCACGCTCGACGCGTCGAAGTTCACGTCGATCGGCTACGGCCCGATGGTGCCAGTGGCATCCAACGCGACCAAGCTCGGCAAGGCAAAGAATCGCCGGGTCGAGTTCCGCGTCACGAACGCCGAGGTGTTGAAGATCGAGCGCGAGAAGCGGCGGTTCCTGAACAAGGACGAAGGCAAGCCGGCCGAGCCGCCGAAGAACTGACGCAGTCCGAGAACAAGACGCCCCGGGGTCCGCGAGGATCCTGGGGCGTCGTGCCGTCGCAGCTCCGCCTACGTCCGCTGCTTCTTCTTCTCCGCGGCCGGGAACAGCACGTTGTTCAAGATCAGCCGGTAGCCGGGCGAGTGCGGAAACTGCTCCAGCTTGGTCTCGGGGTCGCCCACCATGTGCTGGTAGTCCTCGGGGTCGTGGCCGCCGAGGAACGTGAACGTGCCCTGCCCGAACTGGCCGTGCAGGTACTTGACCTCCTCGGTGCCCTCCACCTCGGCCAGCACGATCACGCCGGGCTTGAGCCTACTGCGGCGGAACCCGGTGCTCTGGCCCAGGAACTCGGCCACGCCGTTCACGTGGTTCTGCACGAGCATCGTGGCCACTGGGTCGTTCTTGGCGCTGAAGTCGAACAGCGTGAACAACTGGTTGGGGCCGCGCGGAGCAGCGTCCTGCGTCATGTCGATATCGGAGAACTTGTAGAGGATCGGGTCCATCTCGAGCCGGAAACCCTTGAACGCGAGCGTTCGCGAGAAGTCGAGCTTGCGCTGGGCGTAGGAGTCAGCAGGATCGCCGTCATAGATGACGTCGGCGATATCCACCCCTTGCGCGGCGAGCGCGATGTCGTACGTGTCGGTGGCCGAGCACATGCCGAACATGAACCCGCCGCGCGCGACGTAGTCCTTAATGGTCCCGGCCACGGCGGCCTTCAACTGCGAGACCTTGGCGAAGCCCAGCTTGGTCGCCATGCCCTTCTGCACGCGCTCCTCTTCCTGGTACCAGGGGAACTGGTGATAACTCGCCCAGAACTTGCCGTGCTGGCCGGTGAAGTCCTCGTGGTGGAGGTGCAGCCAGTCGTATTTCGCCAAGTCGCCCTTCAACACCTCTTCGTCCCACACCTTGGTGTACGGGATGTCGGCGAACTCGAGCGCCATGGACACCGCGTCGTCCCACGGTGGCTTGTTGGGCGGGATGTATACGGCCACGCGGGGGGCCTTCTCGAGTGCCACGGTCTCCATGTTCTCGTCGGCGACGGTGGCGCGGATCTTCGCCTCGTCGGAGCCCGAGAGGGGCGTGGTGGTGACGCCGCGGATGTTGGCCTCGCGAAGGGTGGCGGCGTCCTCCGGCAGCAGGAACGAACCGCCGCGATAGTTCAAGAGCCACTCGCACTTCTCGCCGCGCTGCAGCACCCAGAACGTGAGCCCGTAAGCCTTCAGGTGCTGCGCCTGCGAATCGTCCATGGGCACGAGCAACTTGGCGTGCGCCACGGCGGGTGCCAGGAGCGAAGCGGCCAGCAGCAGCGGCCACAGCTCGACGACCTCAGCATACGAGCGCGGCTTCTCGGGTGGCGTGCCGGTATCGGCAGCGTCCGGAGGCGCGCCGGTCGAGGGTGCGTCATCGGCTGCGGAGGCGGACGCGCGACCGGGCCCCGTGCGCCCGGAGGGCGCGCCCCCGAATGCGGGCGCGCTCCCAAAACGAAACACACGCATCCTCCGTCGCGCACCCGGCCCC
>CAYQNV010000155.1:0-9520 GCA_964418975.1 uncultured bacterium
GAACGCCGCGAACGTGATGTTGTCCATGAACGAGTCGTAGTCGAGGTTGAACGCGTCCAGCACGTGGTTGCCCGTGGTCATGGACAGGATCTCCTCGACCATCTGCGGGCCCGTGACGCCGCCGCTCACGTGCGACCAGTCCTTGCTGAGCAAGAGGTGCAGCATCTGGTAGCCGTGGCGCAGCTCCTCGGCCATCACGCGCAACACCCAGGCGCGGTCTTGATCATCGTGCGCGCGGTCCACGGTGCCGGCGTGCTGCTGGATGCTGCCGAACTCGGTCGAGGCCTGCGCCTTGATGATGGCCAACAGGTGGCGCGCCTGGTCCTCGGTGAGTTGGTCGGGCTCGAGGCGCTTCTTCTCGCCCTTCTGTTCGCCCACGTGGATCACGTCGGGAGTGCCCAGCTCCATCTTGGCGCACAGGCAGAACTTCTCGTCCTTGGGGAAGTACTTCTCCCAGCTGTCGAGCAGCGTCTGGTAGTCCTTGAAGTGATGTCGGCGCCAGTGCTCGACCGCAGCGTGGTACTTCTTCTCCAGCGTGACGTTCTCGACCTTCATGGGTGCGTCTGCTCCTTGGCGGCCTCGAGCCGCATCTCGAGCGCCTGCAGCGGCGCCGGCATGAACCCGATGGCCTTCAAGAACCCGGCCACGCCAGCATCTGTCGACTCCACCAGCGTACGCACGCTCTTCGCCCCTTCGGCCACGAAATGCGCACGGATCGCGTCGAACATCCTGCGGCCCAGGTCCTGGCCGCGCTGGTCCGGGTCGATACCGAAGCGCTCGATCCAACCGCTCGGTTCTTCCAGGCCGAATTCGCCGGCGCGCAGGTCGCCGAGCATGAAGCCGACCACCTTGCCGCCGAGCTCGGCAACCTGCGAGGCCCCGGGATCGCGGCGCGTGTAGTACATGACGCGCGTCTCCCAGATCTCAGGCCGATAGATGCCGGAGATCTTCTCGTCGATTCGGGCGATTCCCGTGATATCCAGCTCGTCGAGCGGTCGGATCCGCACGACGGTGGTGGTATCGGGCATGGTGCACTCCCCGGGACTGGGCGGGTCGGCTGGACGAAAGCGCGTTGAAATTAGCAGCTTTCGGGAGTGGCCGCCCGCAAGTGCAGGTCAGGCGACTTTCAGCGGCTTGATTCGGCCCACCTGAGCCCGGAGGGCCCTGGAGGCCGCCCAGAGATCCACCGCGCGCTGCGCGTTGAGCCAGAACTCCGGCGAGTTGCCGAACAGCCGCGAGAGCCGAAGTGCCATCTCGGGGCTGACGGCGCGCCGCTCCCGCAGCAACTCGTTCATGGTCTGACGCGAAACGCCTAGGGCTTCGGCAAGACCCGAAACCGTGAGGCCAAAGTCCGGCAGAAAATCCTCGCGAAGCATCTCGCCCGGATGAGTGGGCCGAATCCTTCGCCGGCCGGCATTCGGAATGCTCATTTCAACCTCTCGATTAATGGTAGTCGGTGACCTCGACGTCGTACGCGTCCCCGTCCATCCAGCGATCGTGGATGTGCAATTCGGCATTGTCACGCGACGCGTGACAGCCCGCAAGGGCTTTGGCCAGATGCGGCACCGGTCGCGTGCTTGTTCATTCGACGATCGCTCAGTTCGGTTGGATATTGCGGTTCGTCCGGAACGCGTTCTTGGGATCCCACGCGGCCTTGACTTGGGCGAGGCGCTCGAGCCCCTTGCCGAGCGCGACCGCGATGCGCTCGGGGCTCTCGTCCTCGGTCAGGAAGTTGACGTACGTTCCGCCGGTCGAGAAGCGCTTCAAGTCGCTCCATGCGTCGCGTGCCCAGGCGATGTTCGCACCGTCGTCCTCCGGTTTCTCCCACGAGCCGGCCAGGTTGAGCACGTAGCGCGCATCGCGATTGCCGACCGGGGAGTGCTCCTCGCTCAGGCGATTGAGCGCGCCGTCGATCTGGAACAGCACGACGGCCGAATGGGGCGAAGGGATCTTTGCGGCGTGCCCGATGGCCCGTTCGCACAGGGCCGGTTCGATGCTCGATAGGTATTCGCTCTTCCAGTAGTAGCGACGGCCCTTCGGCTGGGTCGCGTCGAGCAACGCCTGCATCTGGGCATACGGTCGGCGGACGAGTACGTCGCCGAGGGGACTGCCAAACGACTTGATGGGCGCGACCAATCTCTCGCCCTCCTCGGGCTCGCCACTGTAGCAGGCGAGCATCGCCACGATCGGCTTGCCGTGCCAATCCTTGGGCAGCCACGGCGCCGGTGGCGCCGGGCGCATGAGGGCCACCAGCGTGAGTTCGGGCGGAGCCTTGTCTGCGAGCGTCCGGAAGAGCTCCAACACCTTGGGCGCTTCGCTCGCGGGCCAGGCGACGACGCCACCGACGATCTCGGGGCCGACCGGGTGGAGCGCGTAGTCGATGCCGGTGACGACGCCGAAGTTCCCGCCGCCGCCCCGCAGCCCCCAGAAGAGGTCCGCGTTCTCGGTCGCACTGGCGCGCACCAAGCGCGCTTCCGCGGTGACGACGTCCATTCCAACCACGGTGTCCGTGGTCCAGCCCCAACGCCTCGTCAGGTAGCCGAACCCGCCGCCCAGCGTGAGGCCCGCGATGCCGGTGAGCGAAACGAAGCCGAGTACGGCGGCGAGCCCATGCACCTGCGTCTCACGATCCACGTCACCCAGCAGGCAGCCGCCCTGTGCGCAAGCGATCTTCTTCGCCGTGTCCACCCACACGCCGCGCATGAGCGACAGGTCCAGCATCAGCGCGCCATCCACCGTGGCCAGGCCCGCGATGTTGTGGCCGCCGCTCTTGATGCAGAGCAGCAGATCGTGCTCACGGGCGAACTGCACCGCCGCGATGACGTCGGCCACGCCCCGACAGCGCACCACGACGGCGGGGTACCGATCGATCATCGCGTTCCACAAGGTCCGGGACTCCTCGTAGCCCGCGTCGCCAGCGACGAGCACGGGCCCACGAACCCGCAGCCTCAATTCATCGAGCGCCTCTTGCTTGAGCTCGATCTCGCGACCTTCGGTGGATACCGCCCTCATCGTGAGACGCCCTCCCGATCGAAAGTGGACTCATGCGGTTGTGCTCGGAAGATTGTGGACGGACGAGAATTCCACAAATGGGCTGGTCCGACGGCACGGGACCGCAATGACTCGCGGGCCCGAGAAAGCGCGGCCTCGATACTCCGAGCGCGACCGAACCTTTACACGCGAGCGCGCACACGCGCATCATGGCCTTGGGCCGTGGTCAGGGCCCGAGCTTCGTGAATCATCTCGCGTTGCCCGCGCCGCGGTCGCCTTTCGAGCGAAGTCCGCGGCCGGAGCACGACCTCTCCCCGGAGCCCCCAGCGACCCATGAGCCGCATCGAGCCGCCGCGACCGCCGTTCCGCCTGCTCCCGTTACTGCTGGCGGTGCTGTTTCTGGCGCTCCTGCCGTGGCTCACGCAGCGCTACGAGAGCGGGGTGTGGGCCGGCAGTTCGCGCGAGGCCTGGTCCTCGACCTTCGCTTCGGCCATTGCCGTGGCGTTTGGCGTGGGGCTGATCGTGCTGCTGCGTCGCGAGCGCCAGACCAACCGTCGCTTCCTGGCCGATCTCGAGGCGCTCACACTGGCCGACCCGCTCACCGGGCTCGGCAACCGGCGGGCGCTCGAGCGCGAGCTGGCGCGCACCATGCTGCGCTCACGCCGTCTCGACCACCCGCTGGCGCTCCTCTATATGGATGTGGACGACCTGAAGCAAGTGAACGACCGCTTCGGGCACGCCTCGGGCGACGACACGCTGCGCGCCGTGGGCCACGCGGTGCGGCAGTGCTCGCGGGACAGCATCGACAGCGGCTACCGCGTGGGAGGCGACGAGTTCGTGCTGATCGTGCTGGCGGATGCGAGCGGCGCCGAGCGCCTGGCGCATCGCATCGCCGAGAGCTTCGAGGCTCGCTCGCCGCACGAGAGCGGGCTGTCGCAGGGCGTCGTGGAATGGGACGGCGCCATGTCGGCGAGCGAGCTCTTGAACGAAGCCGACCGGCACATGTACCGGAACAAGCACGTCGCGCGGCAAGCGGGCTCGCCAGCCTCGGAGCCCGAGCGCGACTGAGCGCGCTCCTCAGTCCACCGCGCTCCGGTGCACGACCTGCACGCGGCGCTCGGCGGCCCACGGCCAGCTGAAGCGCGCCGCGAGCGATGTGTTCTCGCGGTGGGTGTACCACTCCACGCGCGGGCCTTCGCCGACCAGATCGTCGGCGAAGTCGGGGTCCACCGCCTCGGCCGCCATGAACGCGGCGTCGCGCGGGTCCGGGCCGGCGCGGCGGGGGCGGGGAGGGGCGGCGGCGCGATGCTTCAGCAGTTGGCGCGCCACCCACGCGGTCATGCGCGGGCGCAGGTCGGCGAGCACGTTGAAGCACTCGTGTGCGCCACGCGGGTAGTACACCAGCTCACGCTCGCAGCGCGCGTTCGCGAAGATGCGCTGCGCTTCCTCGCCGGGCGTGATCATGTCGTGTCCGCCGCCGGCCAGCATGAGCGGCGCGTGCAGGTCCGGCAGCGTGTGCTCGAGCGTGATGCGCGGGATGAACTTGTCCATCTCCAGGATGCTCATGGAGTAGAGCGACGCCAGTTCCTTGCGCATCGAGAACAGCGTCACGTTCCAGTACACGTCCACCGAGAACGGCGGGCTCACCGCGGCGACGCAGCGGATGCGCTTGTCGTAGGACGCCATGCGGATGGCGGCGTAGCCGCCGAGCGACAGGCCCATGTAGGCCACGGCGTCCGAGTCCAGCTCGGGCATGGACTCGATATGGTTCATGATCGCCACGCCCAGCGGCCGCGGCTCGGCCACGGTGCCCAGCCGGTGGAACGTCTCGCCCAGTCCGGGGCCGTCGAGCGTCACCGTGGCGATGCCGCGCGCCAGGAACGGGTCGGACCAGGCGTGCAGCTCCTCCTTCACGCCATTCGTGCCGTTGAAGATCACCACCACCGGGTGCGGACCTTCTCCCGGCGGCAGGCGTAGGCAGCCGCGGACCAAGCGCTTGCGGAACTCCACTTCGAACGACTGTACGGGCGAGGGCACGATCGGACCCGCGGCCGCGTAGGCGCGCACGCACAGGTCGTGCAGCCGCTTCTTGCGAGCCGGGTCCATGAACACGACGTACTGGGCGAAGTTGTAGGCAGCGCTCGCCCACAGGAAACGCTGGCCGGCCTGCGTGAATTTGCCCAGCGCGAGGGCGTCCTGACCCGCCTGTTCATGCGCCCGACCCAGGCTCTCCCACTCGTCGGCCCAGGACTCGAGGCTCGAGATGCGCCCGAGTACGTAGTCCAAGTCTTCCGGTGTGATGCCGTTGTTGGTGAACTGGAGCTTGGCCCACGCGGGCATCTGCCGGGTAAGTCCCAGTCGCAGGCTGAGCCGGACGAACCCCGGTCGCAAGAGCTGCCCACGCAGCAGGTGCGGCACCAGTAGTTCGAGTCTTCCGCCCTTCACCTGCATGACGTCCTCGCTCGCTGTCGTCGGGTGGGTCGGATCCGCCGCTTCGGCGGCGCGGGATTGCTTCATTCCCGAACCATTGCATCGCGCGTGCCACCACACATCCCATTCGCGGGTGTCGCATGGAGAGCGCCGTGATGCGGTCGCACGCGCGCGCCTCGCGCATCCTGCACGATTTCACGCGACATCGTGTCACGCCACGGTGTGGAGTTCGCGCCACGACGCGTGGCGCGCGCGACTCAGTCCGCAGCGACCTGTTGCCGATATGCGGCAAGCAGACGCAGCGCCACGTCTCGCCCCGGCACCGAGCGGCCTGCCACCTCGAGCAGTGGCAACACCTCCTGCACCGAGTTGGTCACGAACACCTGATCGGCGAGGCGCAGCGTCTCGAGCGCCACCACGCCCTCGCACGCCTCGATTCCAAGTTCCCGCGCGAGCGCCAGCACACACGCGCGCGTCACGCCCGGCAACACATCGGATTCGAGCGGCGGCGTTACCAGCACACCGTCCGGCCGCACCACGAACAGGTTGCTCGCCGCGCCCTCCAACACCTCGCCCGCGGGCGAGACGAGCAGCGCCTCGTCCGCGCCCGCGGCGCGGGCCTCCTCACGCGCCAGGTCGTAGACGAGCCGACTCGTGGTCTTGTGGCGCCCGAGCCGCCCGGGCGTGAACGGTGTGCGCGACAGGATCGCGCGCCCGCCCGCCGGGACGCTGTCATGCTCATCGCGCCGGCGCGTGCTGGCCCACAACCGTTCGCCGAGCGATTCGGCCTCGACCCACGCGCCCGTCCGCGTCGGTCGACCGCCGGGAATGCCGCGCGTCACGGTGATGCGCACGACGGCGTCCGCGAGCTTCTCCACCGCCAGAACCTGGTCCACGGCCTCGCGCAACTTCGATGGCGCCGGGGGCACCGGGAACCCCAACTCGGCGGCCGAAAGCACGAGGCGCTCCATGTGCTGCTGCCAGGCGAATGGTCGCCCGGCGTAGACGCGCAGCGTCTCGAACAACGCGCCGCCGTCGCGAGCGCCGCGATCCCACAGGCTCAGCACCGCGGCTTCACCTCGTACAAGCGCGCCGTTCAGCCACACGGTGCGGTCGGGCACGCGGGCGCCGGGCGGCAGGGGCAGGGCCATGGGCGGCAAGTTAACCCGGAGCCTTCCTTCGCCGCGAGCGCGCGGCGCGCGTCCGTGCGTCAGTCCGACGCGGCGATGAGGATCTCTCCCAACACGCTCGCGAACGCCGCGCGCAATCCCTCGGCCTTGGCCAGCGACTCCGCGTATTCCGCCTCGGGGTCGCTGTCGGCGGTGATGCCGCCGCCCGCGCTCCAGTAGAGCGCCCGCGGCGTGGCGACGGCGGTGCGGATGGCGATGTTCCAGTCGGCGTCGCCGTCCCAGCCGACCCAGCCGATCGCACCCGTATAGAGATGACGTCGCACGGGCTCCAACTCCTCCAGCACCTCCATCGCGCGGATCTTGGGCGCGCCGGTGATGGAGCCGCCAGGGAAGCACGCGTGCAGCAGGTCGAACGCGTGCGTGTCCGCGCGCAGCCGCCCGGTGACGGTGCTGGTCAGGTGCCACACTTGCGAGAACTTCTCCAACGCGCACAACTCGGGTACGCGCACGCTGCCGGTCTCGCACACACGCCCAAGGTCATTCCGCAACACGTCCACGATCATCACGTTCTCGGCGCGGTCTTTGGCACTGGCTTGCAGCTCCGTTGCAAGCCTTGCGTCCTCTTGTGCGTCGGAGCTGCGGGCGCGTGTGCCCTTGATGGGGCGTGTCACCACCTGGTCGCCGCGCCGGCGCAGGAACAGCTCGGGGCTTGCGGACAGCACCGCGTGATCCCCCAACAGCAGCGTGGCCGCGAACGGCGAAGGCGTATGGCTACGCAGCGCCTCATCGAACCGGAGCGCGTGCAGATGGGCGTCCGGCAGCGGCAACGTCCAGCGCTGGGACAGGTTCGCCTGGAAGATGTCGCCGCGGCGGATCGCCTCGCGCACGTCCTCGACCGCGCGCCGGTAGGCGGGCGCGCTGAACGTGCTGACTGCCGTGCGCGCCGCCAGTACGGGAGCGGGCGGCGCCAGCGGCGCCGCGACTTCGAGAAGCGCGCGGAACCGCTCGAGTCGCGCGCGGGCCCGCTCGGTCCGTTCGTCGCCCTCGGCCGGCAGCCCGCTCGAGAAAAGCCACGTGCGTCCCGTGTCGTGGTCGTGCGCCCCGGTCACGTCGTAGAAGCCAAGCACTCGATCGGGCAGTGCCAGATCGTCGCGCGCGAGTTCCGGCAACCTCTCGAGCCGTCGGCCGAAGTCATACGCCCAGTAGCCCACCGCGCCGCCCACGAACGGCGCGCCCGTGACGCGCGCTGCGTCGAGGCTACCAGCACGCGCCGCCAGCTCGCGGAAGCGCTCGTGCACGATGCCGGTGTCCCCGCCGCGAAAGCTCGCGAACGGCTCGGCCCCGAACAGCATCCAGCGCGCCTGGCGATGGGCGGCGCCCGGGTCTTGCAGCGAAGACCGCAGCACGAACGCGCTGGGCAGCGACGCGAGTGCTGCGAGTGGATCTCCCGCGGGGAACACCTCGCAGGCGAGGGCGGGAAAGGGGCTCAGGGCACGTCCCATGGAGCGAGCCTACCTGCTCGGGCGCGTCGCCGCCTCGGACCGCGCTTAAGGCGTCAGCTTCACTCGGCGAAGCAGCGCGTCGAACCGAGCATCGGAGCGGAGCGAGTCGAATCCCGGCTCCACCTTGAGGAGGATCAAGAACTCCGAATGATCTTCGACGGCGCGGTCCAGCCATCGAAGTGCCTCGTCCTTGTCTCCGAGTCCGGCGTAGGCCATGGCGATGTTGGCCGCGGGCACGAACGCCTGCTTCCGGCTTTCGATCAGTTGCGCGATCAATCGTTGGGCGTCCTCGCGCCTTCCGGCGGTGCCATAGGCGTGCGCGAGTTGGGCTCGGTTGTCGTTGTTAGCGGCCCGAGCGACGGCCCGCTCCAGCGCCGCGACGGCGCCCGCGTGATCGCCCTGCTGCTCGAGGGCCAGTCCCAGGAACACGTCGAAGACGTAATACTCCAGGTCCATACGCTGAGCGGCGCTCAGGTGCTTGACCGCCTCGGGGTAGCGCCGAGCGAGATAGAGGTGATAGCCGAGGCTGGCGCTGATCCACGACGACAGCGGATCGAGATCGAGCGCCTGCCGGATATCCGCTAGCCCGTCCTCGAATCGTCCGAGACACACAAGCAGATGCCCGCGCCAGAGGTGTGCGTTCGCGTCGCCGGGCTTGAGTTCGATGGCCCGGGCGAACTCGCGCTCGGCGCCCGGCCAGTCCCAGTCATAGACCATGCGTACGATGCCGACCGACGTGTGCGCTTCGGAGAGTGACTCGTCAAGCGCGAGCGCCTTTTCTGCCGCCGCGCGAGCCCTCGGAATGGCGACATTCGGCGCCAGATCGAGGCTCGACAAGCCGTAGGCGGCGTCGGCCAGCCCGGCCCACGCGGGGGCGTACGCGGGATCGATCGCGATCGCGCGACGAAAGTGGTCCTCGGCCTCGCGGAAGCCCTCGGGCGTGTACTGGTTCCAGGCGAACCGTCCCTTGAGGTACGCCTGGTAAGCCTCGGGCTCGACCGGGCCGATCGACGACAATCGCGAGTGCTCCTGGGGCGTGAGGTTCGCGTGGATCCCCCGCGCGATCGCCAGCGCCACCTCGCCCTGGAGCGTGAGCACGTCGCGTAAGTCGCGTTCGTAGCGCTCGGACCACATCACCTTCCCGGACGCCACCTGGATGAGTTGCGCGGTGATGCGCACGCGGTCCTGCGCGCGCAACACCGAGCCTTCGAGCACGACCCCCACCTTGAGGGCTCGCGCGATCTCGCGCAGCGGTTTGCGTGCGCCCTTGTAGGCCATGACCGAACTGCGCGAGATGACGCGCAGCGCAGAGATCTTGCCGAGGCTCGTGATCAGCTCCTCGGTCATGCCGTCGGCGAAGTACTCCTGTTCGGGGTCACCCGAGAGGTTGGCGAGCGGCAGCACGGCGAGCGAGCGGAGTTCCTCGGCGCCGCCCGCGGACCAACGGTCGCGCCAGCCGGCCGGGTT
>CAYQNV010000156.1:0-46042 GCA_964418975.1 uncultured bacterium
TGGAGCCGATGGAGCCGATGGGGACGAACGTGGACATGGCGTGTCAGTGACCGTGGGAGTGGGGGGTTCCTGACGCGGCGGCGAGCGGATCGCTCCCCGGGGGCACGAGCCGCGCCAGTTTCGATTGCGAGCGCTTCCAGTCGCGGAAGCGCCACCAAGTGTAGACCACGGGGATGATCTCCAGCGTCAGGAACGCCGACGTGAATAGTCCGCCCACCATTGGCGCGGCCACGCGTTTCATGACGTCCGCGCCGGCGCCCTGCGACCACAACAGGGGAACCAAGCCGATCATCATGGTGGCCACGGTCATCAGCTTGGGCCGAACGCGCTGCACGGAGCCCTCGAGCGTGGCCTCGACGATGTCGTCGAAGCCGCGGATGCGGCCCTCGGCGAGCGCGCGGCGGTAGGCCACGTCGCAGTACACCACCATCACCACGCCCGTCTGCGTGGCCAGGCCCACTAGCGCGATCAGCCCCACCCACACCGCCGTGGACAGGTGGTATCCGAGCAGCGCCAGCAGCCACACGCTGCCGACCAGCGCGAACGGCACCGACGCCAGCACGATCAACGCCGGCGCGAGCCGGCCGAAGTTGGCATAGAGCAGCAGCAACACGATCAGGAGCGTCAAGGGCACGAGCAGCCGCATGCGCGACTGCATCTGTTCGAGCAGCTCGTACTGGCCGGTCCACTTGAGGAAGTAGCCGGCCGGGAGCTTGAGATCCCGAGCCACGGCGCGCTTGGCGTCGTCCACGTAGCTGCCCACGTCGCGGCGTGACGCGTCCATGTCCACGTACACGTAGCCCACCAGCATGCCGGCCTCGTCCCGGATCATGGGAGGGCCGCTCGCCACGTGCACGTCGGCCACCTGGCCGAGCGGCACGTGCGCGCCGCCGGTCATGCCCCAGCGCTGCACGTCCACCGCGGGCGCGGGCCCCACGCCGGTCTCGCCGGCCCCACTCGCGCTGCCCGGCATGACGCGGTCGCCCCCACGCATGCCCTTGGCGTCGCCCTTGCCGCCCATGCCGGTACTACTCATGCCGGGGTCCGAGTCGCTCGTACCGTTGCTCGCGAGCAGCAGGCTCGGGTCGAGCGCCGCGGGCATGCGCACGCCCATCGTGCCCTTCCCGCCGCCACCGCTACGGCTCATCCCACCGCCGGAAGCGGCGGACCCTCCAATGGGCACCAACACCTGCCGCAGCCGCTCCACGTCCTGGCGCAGGCTCGCCGGGTAGCGCACGTTGATGGTGAATCGCTCGCGGCCTTCCACCGTGACCTCGATGGGTTCGCCACCGATGGCGGCCTCGATCACGTCCTGGACGTCGCCGAGCGTGAGTCCGTAGCGGGCGAGCGCCTCGCGGTCGGGCACGATGTCCACGTAGAGCCCGCCGGTGTTGCGGTCGGAGTAGACGCTGCGCGTGTTCGGCACCGCGGCGAGCGTATGCTCCAGTTCCATGCCGATGCGCTCGATCTCGGCGAGATCCGCACCGAAGATCTTGACGCCGATGGGCGTGCGCACGCCGGTCGAGAGCATGTCGATGCGCGTCTTGATGGGCATGGTCCAAGCGTTGGTCCAGCCTGGCAGGCGCACGCGGTGGTCCAGTTCCGACACCAGCTCGTCCCAGGTGAGCCGACGCTGGTCCGGCCACAACACGCGCAACGCGGGCCGGGTCCACTCCGGCGCGCCCCCGGACCACCAGCGCGTGTGCGGGATCATGCGCCATTCGTCGCGGGGCTTGAGCTTCACCACGGTCTCCACCATCGAGAGCGGCGCGGGATCCGTGGGCGTGTTGGAGCGCCCCGCCTTGCCGAACACTCGTTCCACTTCGGGGAAGCCGCGGATGAGTTGGTCCTGGATCTGAAGACTCTTCTTGGCCTCCTCGATGGACAGATTGGGGAACGTGGTCGGCATGTAGAGCAGGTCGCCCTCCTGCAGCGGGGGCATGAACTCGTGACCCAGCCGCATGGACATGGGCACGGCCGACAGCACCGCCGCCAGGCCGATCGCGAGCGTGGTCTTCGGGTTCTTGAGCGCCACCCACGCGAACGGGCGATAGAGCGCGATGATGAAGCGCGACACCGGGTGCTCGCGCTCGGGACGGATGCGGCCGCGCACAAAGAACGTCATGAGCGCCGGCGCCAGCGTGATGGACACCAGCGCCGCGAACGCCATGGCGAACGTCTTGGTGTAGGCGAGCGGCTTGAACAGCCGGCCGGCCTGGCCGTTCAGGGCGAAGATGGGCAGGAACGCCACGGTGATGATGAGCAGCGAGAAAAAAATCGGCGGGCCCACCTCTTTCGCCGCGTCGATCACCACTCGAGTGCGATCGGACCCCGGCGGAGCGGTCTCCAGATGCTTGTGCGCGTTCTCCACCAGCACGATGGCCGCGTCCACCATGGCGCCGATGGCGATGGCGAGGCCGCCGAGACTCATGATGTTGGAGTTGATGCCGAGCAGGTACATGGGCACGAACGCCAGCGCCACCGCGAGCGGCAGTGTCAGCACCGGCACGAGCGTGCTGCGCAGGTGCAGCAGGAACACGAAGATCACCAGGCTCACGACGACCGCTTCCTCGATCAGCGTGTGGCGCAGCGTCTCGATCGCACGCGTGATGAGCGACGAGCGGTCGTAGACGACCTTGATCTGCATGCCTTCCGGGAACGACGGCTTGAGCTCCGCCAGTTTCTTCTCCACCCGCGCGATGACTTGGGCGGCGTTCTCGCCGTAGCGCATGACGATGGTGCCGCCCACCGCCTCGCCGATGCCGTCCAGCTCGCCCACGCCGCGGCGGATGTCGGGCCCGAACGACACGCGGCCCAGGTCGGCGACGCGGATCGGCGTGCCCGAGCGGCGGTCCACGCCGACCGCCACGCTGCGCAGGTCGTCCAGCGAGCGGATGTAGCCGCGGCCGCGTACGAAGTACTCGCGGCCCGACATCTCGATGACGCGCCCGCCCACCTCGCGATTGCTGCGGCGCACCGCGGTCGTCACGTCGGACACCGAGAGCCCGTAGGCATGCAGCCGCGCCGGTTCCACCTCGACCTGGTACTGGCGCTCGTAACCACCCACCGACGCCACCTCGGCCACGCCGGGCACGCTGGCGAGCGCATAGCGCAGGTGGAAGTCCTGGAACGCCCGCAGCTCGGCCAGGTCGTGCTTGCCGCTTCGATCCACGAGCGCGTACTGGTACACCCAGCCGACCGCCGAGGCGTCCGGACCCAGCGTGGGCGTGACGCCGTCCGGCAGTCGCGCGCGCAGCGTGCTCAGGTACTCGAGCACGCGGCTCCTCGCCCAGTAGAGGTCGGTGCCCTCCTCGAAGATCACGTAGATGAAGCTCATGCCGAACATGCTCTGGCCGCGCACCGCGGTCACCTTGGGTGCGGCGAGCAGGCTGGAGACGATCGGGTAGGTGACCTGGTCCTCGACCAGGTCGGGGCTCCGGCCCATCCACTCCGTGAACACGATGACTTGCGGATCCGACAGGTCGGGGATCGCGTCGAGCGGCACCTGGCGCATGGTGAGCACCGCGCCCACGAACGCGATCATGGACAACACCACCACCAGCATGCGCCGCGTCGCGCACCATTCGATGACTCGGGCGATCATCGCGGCCTCAGTGCTTGTGACCCGGTGGCATGCCACCGGAGGAGGGAACGGAATCGCCGTTCGCGCGGCCGCTGAGCCCCGCGATGGCGGCCTTCAGGCGGCTCTCGGAGTCGATCAGGAACGAAGCGCTCGACACCACGGTGTCGCCCTCGGCGAGCCCCTTGAGCACGGTGATACGGTCACCGTCGCCGCGCCCGGTCCACACTCGGCGCGGCTCGAAGTGCCCCTCGCCACGCGCGAGGAACACGTACGACACCTCGCCGGTGTTCACCACCGCCTCGGCGGGCACCACCAGCGCGCTCCCGCCGGACCCGGACCCGCCTGCGGCGGGTGCCCTGCCGGCTGCTCGCGTGGTCACGTCCACCTGACCATACATGCCGGGACGCAACAGGCCCTCGCGATTGTCCAGCGACAGGCGCGCCTTGAGCGTGCGCGTCTCGCTCGAGACGGTCGGGTAGATGAAGTCGAGTGTGCCGGTGAACGCGCGCCCGGGCAGTCCGTCGGCCGTGAAGCGCGCGCGGTCGCCCACGCGCACGCGGCCCAGGTCCATCTCGTAGAGGTCCACCAGCACCCACACGCGCGACAGGTCCGCCACCGTGTAGAGCGGCGTGTCCGCGCCAACGTACTGGCCTTCGATCACGTTGCGTTCGAGCACGGTGCCCGTGACCGGCGAGCGCAGTGCCAGCCGGGACGACGCCACGCGCTCGCGCTCGAGGCGCGCCACCTCGTCGTCGGGAACGCCCATCAGGCGCAGGCGCTCGCGCGAGGACTCGTGGGCCCCAGCGTCGTGGCCGCCACTCCCCTGCCCCTCGCCCATGGCGATCAGGTACTCGCGTTCGCTCTGGTAGAGCTCGGGGCTGTAGAGCGACAACATGGGCTGCCCGGCGCGCACGCTCTCGCCAGTGCGGTTCATGGCCACGTCCTGTACCCAGCCCGCCACGCGCAGCTGCACGCGCCGGAGGCGCGTCTCGTCCGGAGTCACGAAACCCACCAGCGGCGCGCCCTCGCCAAGCGAGCCGCGCTCGGCGCGCGCCAGGCGCACACCGATCAACTGCACACGGTCCGACGGGATCCGCACCGGCGCCAGGCCGGGCACGTCGCCCGCGTGACCCGCGTGGCTCGCGGCGGTCTCGGTCGGTACCGGCTCGAGCCGCATATTGCAGATGGGGCAATCCCCCGGCTTGTCGCTCGTGTAACTCGGGTGCATGGGGCAGTGGTAGAGCGTGGCCGTGCCCGCGCCTCGCGACGAGCCGGGCGAACGGCTCTCGCCGACCCGCCAAGCCACGAAGCTCGCGATGGAGACGAGCGCCAACAGCGACAGTCCGCCGAACAGAACCCAGCGCACCACGTTCATGAACGGCGCGCCGGGCGGCGGCTCGTGCCCGGAGGGCACGAAAGGTTGCGAGCTCCGGTTGTTCACGGCTTCCTCCCCGATCCGCTGGTGCCGGGCACGCGCACGCCGAACAGCTCGGGGCGCGCGGTGACCGCAAGCAATTGCGCGAGCGTCTCTGCCAGCTCCTGGCGCGCTCGCGTGACGTCGATCTCCTCGGCATAGCTGGCATGCGCGGCCGCGAGCACGCCCGACAGGTCGTCGCCTCCGGATTCGTAGCCGCTCCATGCGGCCGCAAGTGCGCGGCGCTGCGACACCAGCACCGTGTCGGCGAGCAGCGTGGCCATGCGACGCGCGGCCTGCGCGCGTGCCCGGAGCGCGCCGGTCTCGGCCGCCAGCGCCAGCGAGGTGGCGCGACGCTCGGCCGCCGACGCGTCGGCCATGGCGGTCATCTCGGCGGCCTCGGCTCCCTGTCGAGAGCCGTTGCCTATAGGCAGCATCACGCCCACGCCGGCACTCCACATGTCGTCCTGCGGCAACGACGCGCCATGCGACATGGTTCCGCCCGCGAGGTCGCTGCGATAGCCGTATGACGCACGCAGTGTCAGCTCGGGCCAGCCCATGCGACGCATGCTGGCGGCAGCGCCGCGCTGCCCAGCCTCACGCTCGGCGGCCGCACGCACGCGCGGGTGCGACAGGGCCACGTCCCGCCATGCGTCCGCCGAATCGGGCGCCAACCACTCGGGCGGCGCCGCCAACGAGTCCGCGGCCGCACCGGGCTCGCGACCGCGCAGGGCGGCGAGTGTCGCGTGCGCCGCGAACGCTTCGGCCTCGAACGTCGCCGCATCGCCCGCGAGGCGCGCGCGCTCGGCCTCGGCACGCAGCAGGTCTTGGAGCCTGCCGCGCCCCGACTCGTAGCGGGCCCGCGCCGCGGCCACCATGCGGAGCATGACGCCACGGTGGTCGCGCGCGGCCTGCGCCCGCTGACCGGCGTGCCACGCGCCGGCGTACGCCCGCCACGCCTCGGCGAAGCGCTCCCAGCGCCTGCCGTCGGCACTGGCGTTGGCTGCCTGGACGTCCCGCCCCGCCGCGCGCCGCGCCAGACCGCGCGCGCCGAACACGTCCACGCGCTGCTCTAGCGCCAGCACGCGCATGGTCATCGGATCCATGTCGAAGCCGCCCCCCACCGGCACGTTCTCGGCCATCAACTCGAGCATGGGTGCCTCCCATGCGCCGGCACGTGCCTGGCGCGCGCGCGCCGCTCGCGCCATGTGGCGGTGCGCGGCGAGCGCGGGATCGGACGCGTCCACCTCGGCGAACACCTGTTCCAGGTCGAGCGCGCGCGCGTGCGGCACGGGAGCGCCGCAGCAGAGCACGAGCATCAGCGCGGCGAGTGTGGCGCCGCGCGACAGCGAGACGGACATGACGGGACCTCGGGTGCGGGGTGAGAGGTGGCGAGCGCGCCCAAGGGCGCGCGGGGCACTCACGCGGCGCGTGTCAGCGCCGCCCCGTGCGGGCCTTGGGCCCGCACGAGCTCACGCGCGCGGAGGAGCGCGCAGTCCCGCGGGTGCGGGTCGGTGCACACCGGGCGCGGGCCCGGTGTCGAGGTCCCGCTCCGTGCTGGCCACCCGCACGGGCGGGGCGAGCGACGGGGCGAGTTCCACCGCCAACACGGCCGGCATCGCGAGTGCCTGCGGAGCCGCGAGCGACGGCGCGTCGACAATGCTCAACTGCTGTTCGCACGGCATTGCGCCGGCGGGAACCGGGGCCAGCGGAGCGTTCGTGGACGGCGCCGTGCGACAGCAGCCGTGCGCGGTCGCGTCGCGAAGCTGGGTGAGGCGCGGCACACAGGTGGTGAGCATGCAGAGCTGGCCGCTCATGAGGAGCGTCAGCGACGCGAGCACGGCGAAACGCCAGGGCGTGCCGAACCTCATCGCATCCTCCTCTGCATGGGGGTGTCCACCAGCGCCATCCCGTGGCCGCGCCTCGACGAGCCGACGCACCCGCGCCGACCCGACACCAGCATGGGGAATCATCGGCACTTTGGCAACGGGGCCCCAGTCACGGGCAGCAGGCTTTGCCCGGACCGGACGAATGTGTGAATGCCCGGACCTGCCGACCCCGATTCGCACGCGATTCGACCTCGGTTCGGCCGTGGAATCGGGTCAGCTCGCGGACTCCTCCACCTCGGCGGTCTCCTCGATGCCGAGCGTGCCCCGGCCACAGGCGGCGCAGGGGATGCGGAACCGGCGCAGGTCCTCGCGCGTGAACGCCTCGGCCAGCGTATGGCGCGCCTCGACCGGGTCGCCCATGTCCATGGCCGAGCGGGCCGCGGCCACCGCCTGCGTCACGGCGAGAAGCGGCGTGCCCGAGAGCGACGGCTCGTCCAGGAGCACGGCCGCCTGCTCGCGGGCGAGCGGCGCCGCCACGCGCGCCGCCTCGTCCGAGACGCCGAGTCGCGCCCAGCCCGCCAGCACCATGGCGCGATCCCAGAACGTGGCATGCTCGAACTCGGCCTCGGCGGCGCGCAGCGCGAAGCGAGCGGCATCCTCGAGCGGCGCGCCCATGCCGGCGCCGCGCGCGAGCTCGCGTTCCACGAGCAACGACCACAGCAGCCGTCCCACCGTGGGATCGCTCCAATAGTCGGACGCTTGGCCTGCCGCGGCGCGCGCGCGCAACAGCACGCCGGCGTCCGGCAGCCCCTGGCCCTCGCGGACCGCGTCGTGCAGCAGCGCCGCGGCGCGATCCCAGCGCGCCTCGAATGTGTCGCCAGCGAGCGCCAGGTCGGCGACCGCCTCGGCGAGCCGGCCGGCGCGAGCGCGCAGCGCACCGCGAGCGAGGCGAGCGCGCGCGTCCTCGCCCACCGCCAGCACCGCATCCCAGGGCGCGATCGCGCCCGCCGGGTCGCCCAGCCGTTCGTGCGCGATGGCACGGGCGGCGTGTGCGCGCGGATCGCTGTCGACCGGCGCCGCGAGCACGGCGGGCCACGCGCCATGCGCGAGCGCGGCGAGTTGGGCGGCACGAGCGGCGGGATCGTCGGCGCGGGCCGGCGGTGGTGTGAGGTCGGTCAAGAAGCGCGGGCGCTCGGGCAGGATCGTCAGCAGTGCGCTCGCGTCGCCGGCCCATGCGCCCAGCACGGCATCGAGGTGCTGCAGCTCCCCCCACAACTCGACGAATCGCGGCGACGCGCCGAGCGGGGCGTCGCAGCGTTCGCAGCGCACTCCCGCCCCGGGCGCGGCCTCGAGTGACCACGCCGACTGGCACGACTCGCACCACACGTCGTAGCCGCCGGCGGTGGGTCCCACCCACGCGTCGGCGCCGCAGCCGTCGCAGGCCAACCGCCAGCGCGTGGCGCTACTGGATGCCACCGAAGCTCTGCACGCGCGACCCGCGCTCGTAAAAGATCTCCTTCTGCTCGCGGATGCCGAGGCGGAAGTAATATTCGACCTCGCCGCCCGGTGTGAACGAGCGTGAGAACGTGGCGTCCCAACAATGGATGCGACGCGTGAGGTTGTAGCGCTGCAGCAGCACGTCGCGCGAGGTCAGGTCGTAGCCCGCCTGGTAGTCGAACGTCCAGTTCTCGGTGAGCTGGTAGCGCAACACGCCGTTCAGCGTCTCGCGCGACTGCCAGCGAGGTCCGGAGTAGCCGCCGGCGTAGGAGTAGGCGAGCGAGGCCGACCAGCTCTCGCGAAAGCCGCTCGCGTCCTCCTCGGCGGTGCTCACGCCCGGTCCGGATTCGACCGCGAGGCGCGTGGCTTGCGGCTTGCCGCCGCCGTGGCTATTGAAGCTACTGCTCACGTTGTAGCCGAACGACCGGAGCGGGCGCTGCGAGTAGACATCGAATCCCGCGCTGGCGTCGGCATTCACATAGCCCGGGGGCTGCAATCGCAATCCCGAGGAGACCGGGCCGAGCGGGTGTCGAAGCCCGTTCTCGCGCCACAGGAAGTCGTAGGAGCCGGCGGTGGTCCAAGTGATCAGGTTGTCCAGACGCGCGACCTTTTCGCCGCGCGTCACCTTGGCTTGGATGCGCTGGTCCAGCGCGAACGAGGCGCGCGTGGTCTTGCGTCCCGAGAAGATGCCGATGTCGCCGAAGCCATCGAAGCGGTCGCGTCGAAGCCCCTGCGCATCACGGAACTGCAACCCGGGGAAGTCCGGCGAATAGCTGATCACCGCGCTCGGGCTCAACACGTGCCGGAGCGCCAGGCCCGAGACGGGCGTACTCAGCGTGCGGTAGAGCGTGGTGGACAGGCCTGCGCTCGATTGCCACACCGCCGCCGGCACCAACTTGTGGCCCTGCTCGTCGTGGTCGAACAGCACGGCGTTCCCGAACATCGTGGGTGAGAAGTTGATCCAGCCGAACAGTCGTCGCGAGTCGGAGAGCGAGAATGTACTCGAGGCGGCGCGGCGGGTCTCGGAGAGACTGCCGACCACGTTGCTCGAGTCGGGTTGGCCGCCGGGGTGGGTGAAGAACTCCCGGTCGGTGACCAATCCCTTGCGCGTGTAGAGCGACAGGAAACGGCCGCTCAGGCTCAGGTACGTGCTGTTCAGGAGTTTGCCGAGCGGCCGGTCCTTGAGCAGCGCATAGGAGCCCAGCGCCCGCGTCGGCAACGAGGCCGACAGCGACGGCGCGGTCACGGTGAGGTTCGCCAGGCGCGAAACGGAGCCCACGATCGGCAGCCGCCCGTTGCCGTCCGGCGCCGCCAGCGAAACATCGGCGTCCAGGTCCTGCCGGCGATCCACCACCGCGTTCAGGGAGATCCAGTCGGCGTAGTGCGACAGCTGCACGCTCGAGGTGAGGAAGCGGTTCAGCCGCTGTTGCAGCGTCTGTCCCGAAAGGGCGCTGCCGCTGTACTCCCGGCTCGACACGAAGTTGCCGAGCGCCGAGAGCCGCGTGCGTTGGCCCAGGGTCTGCTGATGCGTGCCATAAAACTGGTGGTCGTCGCTGCCAGACTGGTCGTTGTGCTCGAAGCGTCCTTCCAGGTGCCCGTCGAACGCGTACAGCAACTTGTAGTTGATCTCGCCGCGCAACATCCACGCCGGCTGCGCCTGATAGTAGTCGCCTGCGCCGGTGAGATCCATGTAGTCGTTGGGTGCCCAGTAATAGCCGGCATTGCGGATGAACTG
Source organism: uncultured bacterium (assembly GCA_964418975.1). Classification (GTDB taxonomy): domain Bacteria; phylum Eisenbacteria; class RBG-16-71-46; order RBG-16-71-46; family RBG-16-71-46; genus JAIOPA01. The sequence continues at coordinate 10,059 of CAYQNV010000156.1, forward strand.
GCCGGTGCGGTTATTGAAGCCGAACTCGAACTGTGGGAACAGGAAGCCCGAGTGCCGGCCCGGCTTGATGGGAAACACATAAAACGGCAGTGCGAGGATGGGAACGTTGCGCAGGTAGAACACCACCGGCTTCGCCACCAGCTTGTCCTTGAGATAGATCTTCATATACCGCGCCGAGAAGTGATAGTGCGGACTTTCGAGATCGCACGTGCTGTAGGCGCCTCCCAGCACGTCCAGTTGATTCTCGGCGGCCTTGCGGATCTGCTTGCCGTGGTAGAGGCCGCGCTCGTACTGCGTCGTGGCCTGGTAGATGGTGCCGACGCGACGGTCCATGTCGTAGGTCATGAGCTGGCCCGTGACCTCGTCGCCCTTCTCCACCAGCTGCGGCTTGCCCTCGGCGACGAGTGTGTTCTTTTCGCTGTCGAACTCCACGCGTCGCGCGCGCAGCTCCATGTCGCGGTAGCCGAGGTGCGCGTCGCCGTCCAGCACGATCTTGTTCTTGGGGATCACGAAATCGATGCGACGGCTGTCGTACGCAATGAGCTCGAGGCGCGCAGCGGTGGTGTCGTCCAGCGCCACCGCCGGCCGATATTCGCCCGAGGCTTTCCCCTGCACGCGGGCGCGATCGATCTTCCGGTCCTTGAAATAGACGATGATGGTGTCGCCCAAAGCCAGATTCTGCTCCGGCGTCTTGCCCTCCTTGGCGACCGCGGTGTAGGCGTTGCGTGCCGATCCCGTGGCGACCAGGCTATCGATGCGCGACTCGTTGACGAACATGTCCACGCGCGCGCCCGAAAGCCGGCTGGACTCGCCGCGGTTCGATTCGCGCCCGCCGACATAGTCGATCTTGGCGTGTCCGCGCACCACGATGCGCTCGAGCCGGCGCTTCACGGCAAACGTCTCCAGCGTGTCGCCGGTGAGCGTGGTCTCGTTGTCCCAGGCGCGCGGTTCACCCAACAGCAGGCCTCGCCCGGTGGAATCGTCGAATACCGCGTGGCGCGCGGTGGCACGTAAGGTGTCGCGCTCCACCGACACGGAATCCACCGCTTCGGCGATGCGCGTTTCGGAGTTCACCCGCAGCAGCCTGGCCCGCAACAACGTCTCCTTGCCATCGTCGTCTCGGACACGCATGAGCGGCCGCCCCGTGGCGACGGCCACCTTGGCGCGCCGGTCGAAGTCCACGGCATCGGCTTCGAGCTGCACGCGATTCTCGTCGTCGTTGCCCACGACGTGGCCACGCGCCCGGACCATGGAGGAGTCGCGCTCGTACACGGCCTCGTCGGCGGTGATCCGCTGCTTCTTCTCGTTCCCGGACACCCCGCCCATGAGCCGCGCGATGCCGGCCTTGCGGTCGTACCAGCCGAACGGAGCCCGCAGCGTGGCCTCGTGGTCCACCACGACGACGTTCCCGCGCAGGTCGAGCCGGTCCTCGTTCTCCGAGAACGAGGCCTGATCGCAGGTGACCGTGGTCGAGGAATCACGCATCCGCACGTTTCCCTCCAGGTGCACCATGCCGGTGGCGCGCTCGTAGCGCCCGCGCTCCGACTGGAGCCGCGTGCGCGTGCGCGTGATGGTGACCTTCTCCAGGAACAACACGTCCCCCTGCGGGCCGCGCCCGCCACTCATGCGATCGGCCTCGATCCGGTAGGGCGGCTCGGGCGCGACCTTGGCGCCCTTCTTCTTCGCGGGCGGACGCGTGATGATGACGACAGCCGAATCGCGGGCGGGCTTGGCGACGACAAGCGAGTCGGGCGTTGCGCTCGACGAGTCGGTCACAGCGGTGGCTCGCGAGCTGTCTGCGTTCGTGACGACTGGCTGCGAATTCGCTGGCAGCACATCGAGTCCGGCAAGTAGCGCGAAGACCAATACGAGTTGGCGCGCGGGGTGCGGGCGTTCGCGCGGGCTCATACCTGCTCTCCCGGTGCGCCGCCCAACACGGCCATGGCTTCGCCGACGGCGAACAGCGAGCCGCAAAGCAGCACTCGGCCCTTGGCATGGCTCGCGAGTGCGGCTTTCACGGCGTCGGGCACGGAGGGCGCGGGGGTGGCCGTGACGCCGACGGAGGCGGCGAGGGCGACGAGTTCTTCGGCGGTGAGGGCGCGTTCGTTGTGGGTGCGGGTCACGAGCAGTGTGGCGTCCGAGGCGAGCGAGTGAAGGCGGGCGAGCATGGTGCGGGCGTCCTTGTCGCGGCCCGCCGCGAACACGATCGCCGAGGGCGGCGGAAATCGCAGGTCGTCGGTCCAGGCCGCGCACAGGCGGCGCAGGCCCTCCACGTTGTGCGCGCCGTCCCACCACAGCCGCCGCTCGGCGGGGCAGGCCTCGAGTCGGCCCGGCCAGCGTACGTTGGCGAAGCCCTCGCGGAGCGCCGCCAGCTCCACGCGCACGCCCTGCGCCGCCAGTTGCGACAAGAGCGCCAGCGCGGTGCGCGCGTTCTCGCGCTGATGGCCGCCGTGCAGGCGCATCTGAAGTTGAAAACGTCCCCACGGCGCGCATTCCACGGCCAGCCGCGTGCCCCACTCGCCCTGTTGCGTCACCTGCACGTCGGCCACGTCGCGCGCCACCACCAGTGGGGATCCCACCTCGGCGGCGCGGCGCGCGATGACCGAGGCCGCCACGTCGTGCTCCACGCCCGTCACGGCGGGCACGCCCGGTTTGAGGATGCCCGCCTTCTCCGCGGCGATCGCCGCGTGCGAGTCGCCCAGCAGCTCCGCGTGGTCCAAACCGATCGAGGTGATCGCGCATACGGCAGGCACGAGCACGTTGCTGCTGTCGAGCCGGCCCCCCAGGCCCACCTCGACCACGGCCCACTCCACGCGTTCGCGCGCGAAATGTTCGAACGCCAGCGCCGTGGCCACCTCGAAGAACGTCCGCGACGAAGCACCCGGAAGCGCCTCGACGGTGTCGAGCCCGGCGCCCAGCGCCGTCTCGCTCGCCCAGCGCCCGTCCACGCGGATGCGCTCGCGGAAGTCCACCAGGTGCGGCGACGTGTAGAGCCCGGTGCGGTGCCGCGCGGCGCGCAGCACGCGCTCGACCAGCGCGCAAACGCTGCCCTTCCCGTTCGTGCCCGCCACGTGCACCGCGGCGAAGCGCGTCTCGGGATGGCCCAGTGCCGCCAGCAGCTCGCGCGTGCCGTCGAGATTGGGCTTCAGGTGTCGGCGTTCGAGCCCCCACAGGGTCTCGAGGCGTCGCTGTAGGAGTTGCGTCACGGAGCCGATGTCGTTCCGCTCAATCCGAACGGGGAGCGTTCGGGTCGTATCGGTGCGGGGACCGGCCACCCTCGGGAGCGAAGCCGTGGGTGGAATGCCAGAAGAAGCCGAGTAGCTTGCCGAGTTCCTCGTGCATCTGCTTGCGATGGATGATTCGATCCATGAAGCCCTTCTCCAGCACGAACTCGGCGCGCTGGAAACCCGGCGGCAGGTCCTCGCCGATGGTCTGGCGGATGACGCGCGCGCCGGCGAAGCCCACGAGCGCCTTGGGCTCGGCCACGATGACGTCGCCGAGCGACGCGTACGAGGCAAGCACGCCGGCGGTGCTGGGATCGGTGAGCACGGACACGAACGGCAGGCGCTGCTGTCGCAATTGCGCGAGCAGCACGCTGGTCTTGGCCATCTGCATGAGCGAGAGGATGCCCTCCTGCATGCGCGCGCCACCCGTGGCGGACACCACCACGCAGGCGCGGCGCTCGTCCATGGCCGTCTCGATCGTGCGCGCCACCTTCTCGCCCACCACCGAGCCCATACTGCCGCCCATGAAGAAGAAGTTCATGAGCGCCACGCTCGCCGGTATGCCGCCCACCGTCGCCACGCCGCACAGCGCAGCGTCCTTCTCGCCGGTGTCCGCCTGCGCGGCCGCAATGCGCTCGGGGTAGGGCATCTTGGCGTCGCGGAACTCGAGCGGGTCACCCGCCACCAGGTTGGCGTGGCGCTCCTGGAACGAGCCCGGGTCGGTCAGGTAGCCCACGTAGGTGCGGGCCGAGACCCGGAAGTGGTGCCCGCAGTTGGGGCAGGTCCACAGGTGTTCCTCGAGCACCGTCTGGAACAGGGCCTCGCCGCAACTGTCACACTTGGTCCACAGCCCGTCCGGCATCTCGCCCCGGTCGGGCTTCGCCGCCTGCTTGATCCCGGTGCGTTCGCGCTTGAGCCAGGACATGGGGTTCGGGGCATCTCCGGGACGTACTGCGGCCGCCCACACGGGTTTCGGCTGGGACTCGGCCACAATCTAATACCCCGGGAACCAGGCCGCCACTTTCGGCATTGTGTGGGTCTGTCGGGCCCATCCGGCGCTCCAGGTCACGCGTAAGAGGGGCTCACGTAAGGTTCGAGGTCCACTATGCCCACGCCCATCGTCACCCCCGCCGCCGCCCGTCGAGCCGTCCACGAGATCCGCGCTGCGCAACCGGTGCGGGTGGCGAGCAAGCACGAATACCTGGTTCGGCTCTCGCACTGGTTCCACGTGCCGCTGCTCGTGGGGCTCATCGTGACCGGGCTCGCCATCTACTGGGCCGCCCCGGTGTTCCGGCACGCGCCCACGCCGGGGAACCCGCGCGGCGACTACCTGGTGGACGCGGGCCGCGCGCTCGGCGCGGCGTTTGGCGCGCCCGGCGACTCGCGCTTCTGGCTCTACGACCGCGTGAGCCTGGGACCCGCGCAGCTGGCCGGCGCGCTCCGGCTCCACTGGCTCCTCGCTTACCTTTACATGCTGTGCGGTGCGCTCTACGTGGCGGGGCTCGTCCGTGGCGGCGGTTGGCGCGCGCTCCTGCCTCGCGCGAGCGACCCGGCCGAAGCAATCGCGATGCTCCGCTACTACCTGGGCGTGCTCCCACACGCGCTCGCGAGAAAGCCGTGGCCGCACCCGCCGGTGGCCGGCAAATACAACGCACTCCAGCGCGGTGCCTACTTCACCATGCCGCTCGTGGGCGCGCTCGTGGTGCTCTCGGGTTGGGCCATGCACCACCCCGCCACGCTGCCGTGGCTCGAGCGGCTGTTCATCAACTACGACGGCGCGCGCATTGTGCACTTCGCGTGCATGGCGATCCTCGGCTCGTTCATGGTGCCGCACGTGCTGCTCGTGGTGGCGGATGGCTGGGACACGTTCCGCTCCATGGTCACGGGCTGGAGCCTGCGGCTGAAGGGCGAACACCATGGCTGACGCCCCGAAGAAACCGCGCGGCCCGTCGCTGGGCGAGCGCCTCGGTACGACACTGCGGAGCGCGGCCGCCGCGGCCGCGGAGCGACCGGAGGCCACGGTCCAAGTGCCGCGCGGCAAGCTCCAGGCCCGATCGCGTCGCGATTTCCTGCTGATGGGCGCGGGCGCCTTGGCTGCGGCCGCGACCGGTTGGTGGGTGCTCCCCGAGCGCACCAAGCGCACGTGGCTGCCGCGCGCGCATCACCAGCTCGACACGCTGGCCGCGCGTGTGGGGCTCACGCGCATGCAGCGCGAGGCGACGCTCAACCGCGTACTCACGTTCGACGACGATGTGGCCGAGGCGCTTTTTTCGAGGGGTCGCGGCGTGCGCACGTACGACCGACCCGATCCGAAGCCACTGCGCAACAACTATCATGGCCGCACGCCCGGCCCGGAGTACCTGCCGGGCTGGCGATTGAACCTATCGGGGCTCGCTTCGGGCCACGTCGAGAGTCTGGGGATCGCCGAGCTCACCGCGCGCTTCACACGCCACGACATGAACACGCGTCTCGTGTGCGTGGAGGGATGGAGTCACGTGGTGGCATGGGGTGGCCTGCGCTTCGCCGACCTGCTCGCCGCGTTCCCGCCCGCGCCGGGGGCGCGCTGGGCAGCGCTGCGCAGCGCGGTGAGCCTGAATGGCCGCGGCGAACCCGAGCCCTACTACGTAAGCCTCGACCTCGAGACCGCGCGGCATCCTCAAACATTGCTCGCGACGCACCACGCCGGAGCCCCGCTGACGCTCGCCCACGGCGCGCCGTTGCGGTTGGTGGCGCCCATGAAGCTGGGCTTGAAGAACATCAAGGCGCTCACCGACATCGCCTACACCACGGACGAGCCGGCCGACTACTGGAACGAGCGCGGGTACTCGAGGTACGACGGGTTGTGATCGCTCACCCCAGCCGGAGCGTCATCAACAGCGCGTCCTCCTCCGGCGACTTGTAGTAGCCGCGGCGGAGACCCACCAGCCGGAACCCGTGCGCACGGTAGAGCGCCTGGGCGGCGGCGTTGGAGGCGCGCACCTCGAGCCGAAGTTCGCGCACGCCACGGGCGCGGGCCAGCGCGAGCAACTCGGCCATGAGCGCGCGCGCCACGCCGCCGCGTTGTTGCTCGGGCGCCGTGGCCAGGTTCTGGAGCTCGCCCTGCGGCGGGTCCAGCGTGGCCACGAGATAGCCCACCACCGTTCCGGCGCGCTCGGCCGTGAGCAGCACAGCCGTGGGTTCAGCGAGCGCAGTCACGAAGAACGTGCGGGGCCAGGGGTCGCTGAACAGCCGGTGCTCGAGCTCGTCCACCTCCGGGAGATCCGCGGGCCGGAGCGGGCGGATGGTGGGTGGGGTGATGCCGGCGATCCGGAGCCGCACTCTCTCCTCGGCCTGCGCGGGGCGGACGTAGGCGGGCTCCATCTCGCGTCCGGGTGCGGGCAGGCCGACGCCGGGGCCACCTTCCGCTCTCGCGGCTGACGCCAGGTCCAACGCCGAGAGCCCTTCGTGGCGGAACGCATCGGCCGTGCTGCCGGGCCATGCGGCCTCGAGCCGTTCGCGTTCACGCGCGGCTCCCGGACCCACGAAGCGCACCGCGTGGTCGGGCACCAAGGCGTGCGCCTCGGCCACGGCCTCGAGCAGCACGTCGGGCGTACCCACGCGCGGGGCCGCGAGCAAGAACGGGCGTCCGCGGCTGTCGGTGCGAAAGAAGCCGGCGTAAAGATCACGTCGGCCTGCCCCGACGAGCGGGATGGCGAGCGATTTCTGCGGATCGCGGCCTCCGGCCGCGTGAGCCAGGGAGGCGAGGCTCGAGGCACCGAGCAGGCTGGCGCCCGACACCATCGCCAGAGCGCGCGCCGTGGCGAGCCCCACGCGCACGCCCGTGAACGAGCCGGGTCCCAGGTCGGTGGCGATCCAGCCCAGGTCGCGCGCTCGTACGCCCGCTTCGGAGAGCGCGTGTGCGACCAGCGCCGAGAGCCGGCGCGTGTGTCCGTGGCCGACCGCTTCCTCGACGACATTGCAGCTCTCGGGGCCGCTGGCCCCCAAGACCGCGACGCTGACGTGTTCGGTGGCGGTCTCGAGCGCCAGGCCCGGGCGCGATGCGTCCGTCACCAACACTCCGGGAGCGCACACCATGCCTCGAGCAGTTCGTGACCGCGACCACCCGCGCCCGACGCCGAGAACAACCGCTCGTCTCCCTGGCCCGGCGTGATGGCCACGTGCAGCGCATCCGCGAGCCACGCCCCCGGCAGGCGCTCGCCCCACTCCACCACCAGCGCGCCGCGCGCAGCGTAGTCCTCGAGCCCGAGCCCCTCGACTTCGCGCACCTGCTCGAGACGATAGAGATCCAGGTGGAACACCCAGAGCGTGCCCGGGAACTCGTTCACCAGCGTGAACGAAGGGCTCCGCACGCGCGCCCCCGGCGCGATCGCTTGCACCAGTCCCGACACCAGGCGTGTCTTGCCGGCGCCGAGCGGTCCCGACAGCGCCAGCACGTCGCCCGGTCGCAGCACCACCGCAAGCGCCGCCCCCAGTCTTTCCGTCGCCTCCGCCGACGAGGTGCGCTTGCAGGTCACTTCGGTCATGAGCGTGGGGACTTGGGCCGCAGCGTGATGATGGGGAGCACCATCTCCTCCACCGAGACACCACCGTGTTGGAACGAGCCGCGGAACTGTCGTTCGTACTCGTGGAAGCGCGTGGGATACACGAAGTAGAAGTCCTCGCGCGCGATGACGTAGTTCTTGTTCACGCCGTCATCCGGAAGCAGGTAGTCCATGGGCTTGCGTATGATGATCGCCTGCTTCGGATCGGTGTTCAGGTTGAGGCCGTACTTGTAGCGCAGGTTGCTCGAGGTGTCGCGATTGCCGTGCACGAGCGCCGCGCGCCGACCGAGCACGGCGCCGTGGTCGGTGGTCACCACCGTCACGCAATCCTGCGTGGCCAGGGCCTGCAGGATCTCGTAGAGCGGCGAATGCGTGAACCACGCCTTCATGACCGAGCGGAACGCCGCTTCGTCCGGGGCCAATTCTTGCAGGATCTCGCTCTCGCTGCGGCCGTGCGCCAGGATGTCGATGAAGTTGAACACCATCGCCACCAGTGAGAGTCCCGAGAACGAGTTGATCTGCCGACGCGTGGCGTGCGCCTCGTCCACGTCGTAGATCTTCAAGTACTTAAGGCCCTTGCTGGGCGTCGCGCCGAGCCGCTGCAACTGCAGCTCGAGGAACTGCCGCTCGAACCGGTTGCGCGTGCGCTCGTCGTCGGTGTTCTCCTGCCATAAGTCGGGGTGCTTCTTCCACATCTGCGCCGGCAGCAACCCGGAGAAGATGGCATTGCGCGAGTAGGGCGTGGCCGTGGGCAGGATGGAGCAGTAGTACTCGCGCTGCACGTCGAACCACTCCTCGAGCAGCGGTTCGAGTGTGAACCACTGGTCGAGCCGCATGCAGTCGATGATGATGAAGTTGACGCGTCGCCCCTCCTTGAGATGTGGCACGACGGCGTGCTGCACCACGTCGGTACTGAGCAGCGGCCGGTTCGACCGGTCGCCCTTGGCGGCGGCCTGCACCCAGCTCGGGTAGCGCTCCTCGATGAACCGCGCGAAGTCGCTGTTCAAGCTCTTCTGGAAGTCGGCATGCGCCTGCTGCAGCCCCGCCTCGGGCGCACCGTCCAGCGCCACGTCCCAGCGCGACACCTCGACCGCGAGCTCGGTCCAGCCCAGCCAGTCGAGCTTGCGCAGGTCCAGCGCCTGCCAGCGCTGCATCTCGCCCACGTAGTCGCGCGCTCGCTGCGAGTCTTGGAGCTTTTGCGCATCGAACACGCGTTTACATGCCAGGAACACCTGCGACGGATTCACGGGCTTGATCAAGTAGTCCGTGATGCGTTTGCCGATCGCCTCCTCCATGAGCGTCTCTTCCTCGCTCTTGGTGATCAGGATGACCGGCACGTTCACGTCCTTTTGCTTCAAGGCGTCCAGCGTCTCGAGCCCGCCCATGCCCGGCATCATCTCGTCGATCAGCAGCACGTCGTAGCGCTCGCGCTCGAGGGCCGTGAGCGCGTCGCTGCCGCTGGGGACCGGGGTGACGACATAGCCCTTCTGCTCGAGGAAGCGGATGTGCGGCTTCAGCAGGTCGATCTCGTCGTCGGCCCACAGGATGCGGCGGGTGATTTCTCTGGCCATGACTCTCGGAACGTGCGCGCGGGGCGCGGCGGGAGGGAACGGACGTCGGCGGACATGGTAGCGCCGTCGAGCGGGTCGCCCAAGCGGGGGCGTTGACGGTGGAACGCCGTGGCTTCTAGCCTGCCCGGATGGCGCGACCGTGCGCCGGTCCCTTGCGAGGTCCCCCATGATGCCACGCCTGCGCCTTCCCGTCGTCGTCGCACTGGTTCTCGCCTCGGCGGTAGCGCTCGCCGGCATTGCCCGCAGCGCCGTACCGCCCGCCGCCAGGCGCGACCCGGGACTGCCGGCACCCGTGCTCGCCGCCGGCCGCGCCGTGGAGCCCAGCCGACTCGAGGCGCACGTTCGAGTACTCGCGGACGACCGCATGGAGGGCCGCGGCACCGCCACGCGCGGCTATGACCTCGCCGCCCAATACGTGGCGGAGCAGATGCAGGCGCTCGGACTCGAGCCCGGCGGCGTGGGCGGCTACCTGCAGCCGGTGCCGCTCCTGCGCGGCGACGTCCAGCAGGCGGCGTGCGCGTTCGAGTTGCGCCGCGATGGCGACTCGGCGCCGCTCGAAGTGGGACGCGACGTGTTGTTGTCGCCGGACTTCCTGCGTACCAAGTGGACCACGGAGGCCCCGCTCGTGTTCGCGGGCTACGGGGTCTCGGCGCCGGAGCTGGGTCACGACGACTTCGCAGGGCTCGACGTGCGCGGCAAGGTGCTGGTGACGTTCCGCGGCGCGCCGCCGCGGTTCCCGGCGAACGAGCGCGCGTACTACTCGAACGGGCTCGTGAAGGACCAGATGGCGGCGGCCCGCGGCGCCATCGGCGTGCTCTCGATCTCGAAGCCCGACGACGAGGCGCGCGCGCCGTGGGAGCGCAGCATGCGCCAGTCGCGCCTGCCCGGCTTTCGCTGGACCGACGCGGGCGGCGCGCCGAGCAACACCCAGGCCGGCATCGAGCTGTCCGCCACGCTGTCCGCCACGGCCGAGCGCAAGGTGTTCGAGGGTTCGGATCGCACCTACGAGCAGGCCGTGGCCGACGCCGAGTCGAGCCGCGTGCAGTCCCGGCCGCTGGCGTGGACGGTAAAGGCCGTGCGTGTCACCGAGCACGCGCGCACGAGCAGTCCCAACGTGGTCGGCGTGTTGCGCGGATCGGACCCGCGGCTGCGCGACGAATGCGTTGTGGTGTCGGCGCACCTGGATCACCTGGGGATCAGCCAGCCGGTGAACGGCGACTCGGTGAACAACGGCGCTTACGACAACGCCTCGGGCACCGCCATGATGCTGGAGGTGGCGCGCGCGTTTTCCGCGCTCAAGGCCAGACCCAAGCGTTCGATCGTGTTCCTGTCGGTGACCGGCGAGGAGAAGGGGCTGCAGGGCTCGGACTATTTCGCGCGCCATGCCGCGCCGGACAGCATGGACGTGGTCGCCAACCTGAATCTGGACATGGTGCTGCTGCTGCGGCCACTCACCAAGGTGATCGCGATCGGCGCACAGCACAGCACGCTCGGCGCCGTCATGGACAAAGCCGCCACCGCCGCCGGATTGGAGCTCGTGCCGGACCCGATGCCCGAGGAGGTGGTCTTCATACGCAGCGACCAGTTCTCGTTTGTGAAGCAGGGCATCCCCGCGGTGTTCCCGGTGTCGGGGAACGACGGCTCGGGGGATGGCCGCGAGCAGGTGGGCCACTGGCGGACCGACCATTACCACTCGCCGAACGATGATATGTCGCAGCCGTTCGATTGGCCGAGCGGGGGGCGCTTCACGTCCATGGCGTTCTGGGCGACCTGGCTGGTGGCCGACAGCGCGCCAGCGCCGCGCTGGCATCCGGGTGATTTCTTCGGAAGCCGTTTCGGCCCACGACCCTGAAGCGCAACCCGGTCACCCGTGGGGCCGTAGCGCACAGGGTCAGGCAGAACCCCGCCCTCCCGAATCGAGGTGATCCCTATGCGTCAGACACTGTTCGCCGGCTTCGGCCTCGCCCTGCTCCTGACGGCCACGCCGGTGCTCGCGACTCCTAAGGTCTGGACCCAGGAATGGACGGTCACGTCCAAGCCGATCGTGCACGTGCGCGTGGACGACGGCCACGTTCGCGTGCACAGCGGACCCGCCGGCCGCGTGTCCACGCGCGTCGAGTACGAGGTGAAGCGCTGGGGACTGCTGCTTGGCGTGAGCGCGCCCGTGGTGGTGTTCGAGCGCAAGGGCGACGAGGTGTGGATCAATGCCCGCGATCCCAAAGGCATCGCCGTGGTGGGTGGCTACGATGAGCACTTCACCGTGGACGTGACCGTGCCGCACAACATCACGCTGAACGTGCGCAGCACCGATGGCGCGCTCGACTGCGAGCCGCTCGAGGGGCGCTTCCACTTCGAGAGCACCGATGGCGCCGTGCGTGCGAAGGGCCTGAAGGGCGACATTGACGTGACCACGGGAGACGGCCGCATGATCCTGGCGGAGCTGGACGGCACGCTGCGCGTGCACACCGGCGATGGCCGGCTCACGACGGATGGCCGCTTCGACGTGTTGGAACTCTCCAGCCGCGACGGCCGCCTGGACGTCACGGCGCGCCCGGGCTCGAAAGTGACGAACGCGTGGTCCTTGGAGAGCGGCGACGGCGCGATCGAACTGCGTATCCCATTCACCCTCGCCACGCGTCTCGACGCCCGCACCCGCGACGGCCGCCTGCGCGTCAACCTCCCCCTCCCCGCCGGGCGCGACACCGACCGCAACACGCTGGTCGGCGACTTGAACGGCGGCGGCCCGCCGCTGCGCATACGAACGAGGGACGGCTCGATCGTCCTGGGACTGTCCGAGTAGCCGCGGTCTAGGTCGGGAAGCGGATCACCATCGTCGTTCCCTCACCTGGCGCCGAATGGCGGATCCCGATCCGACCTGCGTGGTATTCCTCGACCACGCGTCGCGCCAACGCGAGTCCCAGCCCCCAGCCCCGCCGCTTCGTGCTGTAGCCCGGCTCGAACGCGCGCTTCAGTTCGTCGCGCGACATGCCGCGGCCGTTGTCGGTCACGCTGATCTCCACCTCTTCCGTTCGGGCGCGGCGCTCCACCACCACCTCAATCACTCCCTGGGGCTTGTCGAGTGCGGTGAGCGCGTTGCTCAACAGGTTCTCCAGCACCCATTCCAATAGCTCGCGGTTCAGGTTGATCGGCGGGACCTCTTCGTAGCGCTCGCGGATCTCCACCGCGCCCTGCGCCTGCGGCACACGGCGGCGCACGTACTGCACCGCCTCGCGCACCACGGGTCCCACGTCCTGCAGCACCAGCTGCGGCGCCGAGCCCACGTGGCTGAACCGCTGCGCCACCTTGGAGAGCCGGTCGATGTCGCCCTCCATATCGGCGAGCGTCTCGTCCAGCTCGGCGCGACTCACGGTGACTTCGCCGCCAGGCGGAGCGGACTCGGCGTGCGCGCGCAACAGTTCCACCCAGCCCATCAGGCTCGAGAGCGGCGTGCCGAGCTGGTGCGCGGTCTCCTTCGCCATGCCCACCCAGATCACGCGCTTCTCCGCCTGGCGGATGCCGGTGAGGCCGGACAGTCCCAGCAGCAGCAGAAGCCCCGTGCCTGCCACGGCGAGGAGCGGCATCCAGCGCAGTTGTTCGAGCACGGGTGGATTGCCGTAGTGCAGGTGTCCCATCACCGGAGCGGCGGGAGTCTGTCGAAGTGGGATGGGCGCATGCGCGCGGTCCAGCACCGGGATCTCGGCCTTCACGCGGTCCACACGCGCGGCGATGACCGGCGCGATAGGCAACCCGAATGCGAGGCTGTCGAGCGAGCCCGGCGGCACGAGATCGCCGCTCACCGGGATGCGGCTCCACGCACGTGGCGTGCCGGTGGTGTCCGTGATGATGATCGGGAAGCTGATGCCGCGCTGCATCTCGCCGAGGACGCGCTGCAGCTGGGGATTGATCGTGGAGGGCAGCGTCGCCTGCGCCGCCACCTTGGCGAGCAGCTCGGACGTGGTGGACACCTCGTTCGTGAGCCGGCCCACGGCATTCTGCGTGAACAGGAACACGGCCACCACGAGCAAACTGCCGCCCACGAACAGCGCGGTCTTGAGCAGCTGCTTGCCGCGAGAGGACGAGGTCCCGCCGAGACGCTTCATGCCGAGCGAACCCTCCCGTGGCGCTGCCGTCCGGCGGTGCCACCCGGACGACGTCGCCTCATGCGCCGGGCTGCAACACCTCGAGCCCGCCCAACCACGGCCGCAGCGCCTTCGGGATCACCACCGAACCATCCGCCTGCTGATGGTTCTCGAGCAGCGTGGCGAACGTGCGCGGCAGCGCCACGCCGGACGCGTTGAGCGTGTGCGGGTGCTCCACCTTGGCTCCGGCCCCGCGGCGATACCGCATACCCATGCGGCGGGCCTGGAAGTCTTCGAAATTGGAACATGAGCTGCACTCGAGCCACGCCTGCTGGCCCGGCGACCACACTTCGAAGTCGTAGCACTTGGCGGCGGCGAAACTCAAGTCGCCGCTGCACAGCAGCAGCACGCGGTAGGGCAGCTCCAGCGCCTCGAAGATGTCCGCCACGTCGCGCGCGAGCTTCTCGTGCTCGTCGTAGCTGGTCTCGGCCGGCACGAACTTGACCAGTTCGACCTTGTCGAACTGGTGCACGCGCACCATGCCACGCGTGTCGCGGCCCGCGGCACCGGCCTCGCGCCGGTAGGACGCGCAGTACGCGGTGAGGTAGCGCGGCAGCGAGCCGGGCTCGAGGATCTCGTCGCGATGGATGTTCGTGACCGGCACCTCGGCGGTGGGATTCAGGAACAGGTCGTCTTCGCCGATGTGATACATGTCACCTTCGAGCTTGGGCAACTGGCCCGTGCCGTAGAGTGCGGCACGCCGCACCACGTGCGGCGGCGATACTTCGGTGTAGCCGTGGTGCTGCACGTGGAAGTCGAGCATGAAGTTGATGAGCGCGCGTTCGAGCCGCGCCCCCATGCCGGTGAACAGCAGGAAGCCCGAGCCCGAGATTTTGGCAGCGCGATCGAAGTCCAGCAGCCCCAGGTTCGTGGCCAGGTCCCAGTGCGGCTTGGGCTCGAAGTCGAACTTGCGCACGGTGCCCCACGTGCGCACCACCTGGTTCTGGGTGGCGTTCGAGCCCGGCGGCACCGAGGGATGCGGCAGGTTGGGGATCCACGCCGCGAGGTTCAGCGACTCCTCCTCGAGCTGGCGCAGCTCCTGGTCCAGCTCCTTGACCCGGTCGCCCAGCTCGCGCATCGCCGCGATCGGGCCCGAGGCGTCCTGGCCCGACTTCTTGAGCTGGGCGATATCCTCGCTGGCAGCGTTGCGCTTGGCCTTCATCTGCTCGGACTCGTGCAGGAGTGCCAGCCGGCGCTCCTCGATCTGGTAGAAGCGCGACAGGTCCAGTTGCACACCTTTGAGCGCGACGCCGGCCTCGACCTTGTCGCGGTGCTGGCGGAGGAACTTGAGATCGTGCATGGGATTCCGGGCGAGAGGTTCGGGCCTGCGAGTGCGGTCGGATTCGGGCGACATGAAACGCGAATCGCGGCGCGGGCGCAAGGCGCCCGCGTGCACCGGGAGACGCCCGGACCACCCCGCGCGGCGCTTCGTATCGATGCCTGCGAGTTCGGACCGGCGTGCGTTGGTGGACCGAGATCGTCCACGTGGCGTGGAGGCCGCTCATGGTTCGACCAGGGACTGGCATTGTGTGCAGGGCTTCGCCTTGGCGACCCGCATAGACTGACGGGCAGGCCACCTCATCTCCATCAGCACGCCAGATCCGTTCGGCGCACCCCACCGAACTCGTGGAATTGTCGTGACCGATGCCTTCGCGAGCCGCATGGATGGCCCTTGCGTCGAGTATCTTTGGGATGTGACACTGGAGCCATCAATTCACTGAAGACCGCTTGGGAACATGGCCTTGCAACCGAGATTCGGAGTCCCCCATGCCTTCGGACCGAGCGACGCGACGAAAACGCCCGGCATTGGTCAGGCTGATCTTCTGCCTGCTCTTGGGCGGGCATTCGATGGCCGGGCCTTCGCCCGCTTGCGCCGGCACGGAGGTGTGGACCGGGGGCTCACCGCGTGCCAAGGATATCGAGGCGATCGCCGCGGACCCGATCACACCGACCCGCATGTGGGCGGCGACGTTCGGCGCCGGTGTGGCCCGCTCGCTGGACGGCGGCGTCACCTGGACCACGCACCGCGCAGGCCTCACCAACACATTCGTCCGCTGCCTGGCGGTGGAGCCCGTGCATCCCGATTCGGTGTATTGCGGCACGAATGACGGCGTCTTCCTCAGCGTGGACGGCGGCGTCAACTGGGAGAGCCTCCTCTCGACCAGCGCCTCGGTCCGTTCGATCGCCATCCGACCGGTCCGTACAGGGGTGATCTATGCCGCGACGTCCGGGACCGGCATCTTCAAGTCCAACAATGGCGGCTTGAGCTGGAGCGCGATCAATCTGGGGCTGGTCAACACAAGTGTGCGCGACGTCGCCATCGATCCGGCCAAGCCCGAGACGCTGCTCGCCGCCACGGGCACGGGCGGGGGCGTGCACCGGAGCCTCAATGGCGGCCTCACCTGGGCGCAGGTCGCCGACACCACGGCCAGCGACGGCGCCATCGAGCAGATCCAGTTCGACGCGCTGGACCCGACCCGGGTCTACGCCGCGACCCTCGACCGCGGGGTGCTCAAGAGTCCCGATCGGGGCGTGACCTGGACCCGGATCAACGGGGGCCTCACCAACTTCCGCACCCGCTCACTTTGCGTTGTGGACACCTTGCGTTACGTTGGCACTGACGGCTCCGGAGTGTTCCATACGACGCTCAACGACACGACCTGGCACCCGGCCTCGACCGGCATCACGAGTCCGGTCGTGGGCGCGCTTCTGGCACATGCGAGTGAGCCGAGCACCTGTTGGGCCGGCAGTTCAGGCGGTGGCATCTTTCGCACGACCAACCGCGGCGCGTTCTGGAACCAGCTCGATGGCGGCCTGCTCGACACGTATGGGTTCTCGCTGGCCGTGCGCCCCTCCACCGGGACGGTGTACGTTGGGACTGGATTCGGCGACCAGGTCTGGCGCACCGGCGATGGCGGCGCTACCTGGACGCGCGCAGACCACTTCAATTGGCATGGCTCCGTGCACGGGGTGGTGGCGGACCCGAAATCGCGGCAGACGGTCTATCTTTCCGCCTATGGCACCGGGGTGCACCGCAGCGACGACGACGGGGCGACATGGTACGACCCGGACAGTCTGAACCTCACGCCCGGCAACCCCTTCGTGCGCGACCTCGTAGCATGGCCCGGACGTTCCGGTCACCTGTTCGTCGGCTCGGGAATCGGTGTCTGGGAGACCCTGGATGGTGGCGCTCACTGGAATCCGCGCAGCGCCGGCCTACCCGCCTCGTTCAGCGTACGCGCCCTCGCGCTCGTCCCCGGCGCGCCGGCGACCCTCTACGCCGGCAGCGACGCCGCCGGGGTGTGGAAGTCGGTCGACGGTGGCGCAAGCTGGTCCGCGGCGAGCACGGGCATCCCGACCGACTTCATCCATACGCTGCTCGTCCACCCAAGCGCTCCGCTGACGGCCTTCGCCGGCACGGACTCGGGCGTCTTCAAGACGGTGGACGGAGGGACGAACTGGATCCCCGCGCGCACCGGCCTGCCGATGGGCCCGCTCGGAGGGGTGCGGGCGCTCGCGCAGGATCCACTGCGTCCGCAGGTGCTCTTCGCCGGGCTCTTTGGCTCGGGCGTGTTCGAGAGCCGGGACGGCGGCGAGAGCTGGGCCGCGGTATTCGGACAATCGGGTCTGGGAAACCTGCGCGTTCGGTCCCTCGCCGTGGACGGCCAGCGACAGATGGTGTACGCGGGAACCAACAATGGCGTCTGGGCTCTGAGCAGCTACTCGCTGTTGACGGTTGGCGATGAGCCAACGCTCGCCGAGGGTAGTCTGACGCTGACCGCGTGGCCGAACCCGGCCGAGGGTGGAACGCTTCAGATGCGCTACAGCCTGCCCGCGCGTGGTCCGGTGGAGGTCGCGGTCTTCGACCTCTCCGGCGCCCGCGTCCGCACGCTCCAGAGCGCGGCGTCGGTCGGGCCCGGGACGCACTTGCTGACCTGGGATGCACGCGAAGCGGGCGGCCAGCGGGTCGGGCCGGGGCTCTACTTCGTGCGGTTGCGAACTGCTGCGGGCCAGCGCACGATGCGGGTCTCGCGAACAGGGAGGTAGAGCCATAACGCTCATCGCGGCAGGCCTCACCGCCGCCCTCGCGGCCTATGGGGTGTGGGAGTCACGCCGGCACCAGCGTCACCTGGCACTGGTGCCGGTGCGTGTGCACGTCAACGGCACCCGCGGCAAGTCATCCGTGACCCGGCTGATCGCCGCGGGACTGCGCGCCGGCGGGAGGCGCACCTTCGGCAAGACCACCGGGACGATGGCGCGCATCATCTGGCCCGACGGGGCCGAAACGGACGTGTACCGCGTGGGCCGGCCCAATATCATCGAGCAGACTCGCATCGTCCGGCGCGCGGTGGAGTGCGGCGCCGAGGCCATGGTCGTCGAGTGTATGGCCGTCAGCCCGGAGTTGCAGCCCATCTCCGAGCTTCGGCTCATCCGCAGCACGGTGGGTGTGATCACCAATGCGCGCGCCGACCATCTCGACGTGATGGGTCCGACCGTGGACGACGTGGCAATCGCCCTGGCGCAGACCGTGCCGCGCGACGGCCACCTGTTCACTGCCGAACGCGTGCGGGTCCACCTGATCGAGCGGGTCGCGCGGGCGCGCGGCAGCGAGGTGCACGTCACGGACGAGGCCGGAGTCTCGGCATCGGAGCTGTCGGGCTTCTCCTATTTCGAACACGCCGAGAACCTCGCCCTGGCTCTCGCCGTGTGCGGCCATCTTGGCGTGTCGCGCGAGACGGCGCTGGGCGGGATGCATCGCGCCACCCCCGACCCTGGCGTGCTCCGCCGCTACACGGTGCGCTCCGGGGAGAAGACCGTCACCTTCGTCAACGCCTTCGCGGCCAACGACCCCGAATCGACACTCCTCATATGGCAGCGGCTGGGGCTGGAACGGAGCGAGCCGGGCGTCAAGCGCATCGTACTCGCCAACTGCCGCGACGATCGGTTGCAGCGCTCCGGCCAGATCGCCGAGTTCGTCGCCCGCAGCGTGCAGGCCGACCACACGATCCTTACCGGGCTCGGCACCGAACTGGTCGCGTACCAGGCGGTGCAGAAGGGGCTTTCGCGCGACCGGATCACCGACCTGGGGTCTCGGACGGCGGAGGAGGTCTACGAGAACGTGTTGGACCGTGTCGAGGACCGCGCCATGGTGGTCGGCATCGGCAATATCGTCGGCCTCGGGGAGAAGATCGTGATGCACTTCCGGAACCGGGCCGTGTCGCATGGTTGAGACCGCCATCGGGCTCGGGCTGGTCATCAGCCTCATCTTCTCGGAGACCCTGGGTCTCGCGGCCGGGGGCATGGTGGTGCCAGGCTACCTCGCGCTCATGATCCACGAGCCGCTGCGCATCCTGGGCACCATCGTGTGCGCACTCCTGACGCTCGGGCTGCTCAAGCTTCTCTCGCGCTACACGCTCATCTACGGACGCCGTCGGATCGTGGTGGCGATCCTCATCGGCTTCGTGTTCGGCGCGCTGTCGCGCGACTTCCTGCTCCTGCACCCGCGCGGCGCGCCGATCGACATGCGCACCATCGGCTTCGTCATCCCGGGGCTGATCGCGAATTGGATGGAGCGCCAGGGCGTGATCCAGACGCTGTGCGTCATGACCACCACCGCGGTACTGGTGCGGCTGTTGCTCATGCTGTTCAACGGCGGGAACCTGATCCGATGAGCCTCGCCCGCGCCTCCACCCCCGGGCTGGTGGGACTTGCCGTCGTTGCGCTCATCGCCTACGGGGTCGCCGAGCGCTCGGTGCGGCCGGTCCACACCGAGGCCTACCGCAAGAAGCTCGAGGCCGTGCGGCTGATGCAGCGCGCCGAGCAAGTGATCGCCGGTGCGAAAGCTGAACGCGGCATCGCCATCGACACCCGAAACGATCCCGGGCATTACGGGGTCATCGGGCCGCAATTCACACTCATCACGACCGATCGCGGCTCGCAATCGGCCAAGTCGCTGGCTGCCCACCCCAATTTCGCAGCCGCAACCGCGCAGATGCTCCTGCAGGCTCGTGTGGGGCCGGGCGACCTGGTGGCGATCGGCATGACCGGTTCGCTCCCGGGGCTCAATCTGGCCGTGCTCGCGGCCTGCCGGGCCCTCGGCGCCGAGCCGATCGCGATCACCTCGCTCGGGGCGTCCATGTTCGGAGCGAACGATCCCGAACTCACCTGGCTCGACATGGAGCGGGTCGTGGCGGACAACGGCGTGTGGTCCTCCCGCTCGGTCGGGGCCTCGCTCGGCGGCGGGGGTGACGTGGGGCGCGGTCTTTCGCCGGCCGGGCGACAGTTGCTCATCGACGCGATCGGGCGCAGCGGCGCGCGCCTGCTCCAGGGCGAGACCGTGCTCGATGCGGTGAAGGAGCGGGTCGCGGTCTACGATTCGATCGCCACCGCCCGGGGCCGCCCGATTCGCGTGTACGTCAACGTGGGCGGCGGCGTCGCCAGCCTCGGCGGGTCGCAGAACGCCCGCCTGATCCCCGCCGGCTACACCCGCAAGCTGGCGAGGAAGAGTTATCCCAATCGTGGCGTTCTCAACGTGCTCGCCGATCGCGGGCTGCCCGTCATCCATCTCCTCCAGGTCGAGCAGCTGGCACGCCAGTACGACATTACCGATGCGTCGGGCGTGGTCGTGCACCCCGGGCGCGGATTGCTCTTCATCAAGTACCGCTACAACCTGTGGATCGTCGGTAGCGCAGCGGCTCTTGTGCTGGCCCTCAACGCTGTCGTCCTGCGCCTCGACCTGCAGCACAAGCTGCTCGGCCAACCGCACCCAGAGAGGAATCCCCTGACATGACCCGACGCCCGACCGCTCGCCCCACTGTGGGGATCGCCGCCCTCGCGCTGCTCGCCGCCCTACTCGCTACCGGCGGTCCGGCGGCACCCGCCGCGGCGGCCACCTGGAAGTCCATCGAGCGCCTGCCCGGCCAGTCACCGATCACGGTGCTGGTGGACGAGAAGCCGCGCCTCTATTTCCGCATCACCCCGCAACGCTCGCTGGGCGTCCCGATCGAAGGCCCGGCGCGCCTGCGGATCACCTCGCGCGCCGAATTCGCGACCGGTGCGAGCCAGATCGTCTCGTACAGGCTTCGCGTGCACGAAGGCGGCCAGGAGCTGGAACACCAAGCGACCGAGACCGCCCCATCGAGCCGCGTGCGCGGGGGCGACGGAGAGGATCCGGTGGGCAAGAGCCGGCGCATGACAGTTGACGTTCCGGCCGGCCGGCACGAACTGAGCCTGGCGGTCGAAGGCGTGTCCGCCCTGCTCGTGCGCCTGCATCAGGCCGCTCCGGCACGGGGCGCCGAGCAGACCGTCAGCCTCACGCCGATCGAGGCGGCGCGCAGCGTGCTGGTGGCCGAAGGAGAGAAGACCATTCCCTACTACAGCGTCATGCCGGGCAACCCCGTGAGGCTGCGGCTGGTCGGCCCGACCTCGCTCCAGGTCATCTCTCGCCTCGACTTCGACGCCACCATGCGCGGCACCGCGACCTACCGGCTGGCGATCTCCGAGCGCGGTCGGCGCCTACGCGAGGTCGAGTTCAAGACCACGAAGGCGACCACCGCGTCCTACACCAATCTCAAGGACCGCGTGCCATCCAAGCTCGACCGGTTCCAGCTCCCGTTCGGCGACGGCACTCATGAGGTCACCATCGAGTTGCTGGCGCCGTCCGGAGCGACGGCTGAGATCCACGCGCGGATCCCACAGCCGGCGGTGGGGAACCAGGAATGAGGGCCGCGTTCCGCCACGGCGTGGGCACCACCGCGCTCACCACCCTGCTGGCCCTCGTGGCCTGCATGTCGGCCGCCCCCACCCGAGCCGCGGGCGGCCAGAGCCTCGGGCTGACCGCCGGATTCTCAACCGGCTACGACGACAACTTTCTCGAGCTCTCCGACAATCAACTGCGTGACTTCGAGGCGGGCACGCATCCATTGCGCTTTGCCGTCAGGACCACCGATGACGTCGTCTACAATCCATGGCTGGCGATCACCTGGGAACTGGACCAGGGGCGTGGCCGGCGGCACTCCCTGCGTATCCGTGGCGAGGGAGACTTCCACGAGAAGAACGGCATCGCCGATTTCCAATCGTACAGCGTCAACTGGCGCGAGTCGTTCAGGCGTGACCGGCGGTTATCGGCGGGCTACTTCGTCCTCCCCGACTTCTACCTGCGCCAATTGCGTGACGAGGACCTGCCAGCGGCGCTGGGGGACTCCCGCTACCGCTCGGCACAATTCGATCTGCAGATCGCGACCGCAGGCTGGCAGCAACGTGCCGGCCGCGGGAGACTGGCGGGGCTGGCCTATCGGTTCGAACGCCGCCGCTACAACCTCGATTTCCAGGAGCGAAACGCCGGCCTGCATCAAGGCGAGCTCTCGCTGGATTGGAACCGCCTCCCGCGGCGAGGAAACGTCGGCCTCCAGGCTGGCTACCGCGTGAGCAGATCGCAAGCCACCGACGGCGACGAGGTGGGGGGTGTGCGCGACGATGATGACCTGAGCTATCACGGTCTCGTGGCCCGGATCGACGGCCGCATGGAGTTCAAGCGGACCGGTCCGTGGCGCCTGGGCGGCGATCTCGCCTACCAGCTGGAGACCCGACAGTACGAGTCGAAACTGGTGGCGGACCGCTATCATTTTGGCCGCAGCGACGTGCTCCAGATCGTCGAGCTTGGGCTCCGTGTCGGCTATCGCCCCCATTGGGCGATGCGCGGGTTCTTCCGCTTCGAGGACAACAGCGCCCAACTCGGCACCCCGGCGCCCCCCACCTCGGACAGTGGAAGCTATCGCGTGAAGCAGTTGGGCCTGGCCCTCGAATGGTCGACCGACCTCTGGCGCCGTTCTCCTGAACTCGAAGAGGGTACCCCGTGAGGCAGGTCCTGCCGGGCTCCTCGGGTGATCCGGCAAGCCCCCCTCTACTCCGTTCCGTCGCCCTGTGCTTGTTGGCGCTGGTTACCGCTGTCCTCGCGGCAGCGGCGGCGCTGTCCGCCGGCGGCTGCCACGCGGCGCGCCGACTAGCACCCAGCGCGCCGCTGCGCGCCGCCTCGGCCGCCCCCTACGCAGTCGATGTCGAGTTCGCGGAGCCGTTGGATCGGGCCAGCGCGGAGGATCCCTCCCATTACTTGCTCCATCCTCCCGGCAGCCCCGGCACACCGGCCACGATCGCCAGCGCGACGCTGATCGACACCGTTTCGCTTCGGGTCGTCCAGCTCCTGGTGCCGGACTGGCTCGGGGATCCCACGAAGGACGACATTCCGATGGAGGTGCGAACGCGCGGCGTGCTCGACTACTTCGGGGTCTCGACCGGGGATCGCAGCGCGACCTTTCGCACCGGACTTGGCTACGCCCAGCCGATGCAGGCCCTTTTCGACGCGCGCTGCAGCGGATGCCACGGTGCCACGAATCCCGCGGGCGCGTACCGGACCGACAGCTATGCGGCCCTGTTTGGCGCGGGAACGAGCGTGGCACCCAACGTCGTCGCGGGCAGTCCCAGCTGCCTCGTGATCGTGAAGTGCCGCCCGCGCAACTCCATGTACGTCCGGGCAGGGCTTTCGTTTCTCGACTACGAGATGATCCTGAACTGGATCACGGGCTACCTGTCGCGGCCGTGACTCGCGCCGCGCACCCCGTCGGGTAACGCTCGCTCAGGGGTGGCGCGTCCGCCGATGGCGCACCTCGCGCGGCATGCTCTCGTCGTCGAGTTCTCCGCGCGACAACTCGCGCGACCGCGCGTAGGCCACGCGTGCCTCGTCGTCGCGTCCCAGCTTGGAGAGCGCCATGCCCAGGCCATAAAACGCGGCCGGATCCTCGGGGTTCACCACGGCTGCCGCGGCGTAGCGCTTGGCCGCCGCCGTGAAGTCGCCCGCGCGATAAGCGGAGCTGCCGGAATCGATCAGCGCCTGCACCCGCAACCGCACGCTCTCCGCCGTGTCGGGCTCCGCCGGCGGCGGCCCGCTGCACGCGCCGAGCACGAGTGCCGCCAGCACCAGCCCCGCGCCGCACCAGCCGCGCGCCGTCACGGCCGCCTCGCTCCCGGGCGCACGGCGGCCTCGTGGAGCCGCTCGCCCTCCTCGGCCGAGGCCGTGCTCACGCCCAGATCGCGCAATCGGCCGTCGCGCAGTCCGTAGATCCAGCCGTGCACCGTCACGTCCGCGTCGCGCGCCCACGCATCGCGCATCACCGTGGTCTGCGCCACGTGCAGCACCTGCTCCACCACGTTCAGCTCGCACAGTCGGTCCCAGCGCGCCTGTTCGCCGCGTGCTTCGGCCAGCGCGGCCGCATGCGCGTCCCGAACGTCGGTCACGTGGCGCAGCCAGTTGTCCACGAGTCCCAACTGCTGGCTGTCGAGCGCCGCCTTTACGCCCGAGCAACCATAGTGGCCGCACACGATGATGTGGCGCACGTGCAGCACGTCCACGCCGAACTGAAGTGCCGACAGGCAATTGAGATCCGTGTGCACCACGACATTCGCCAGGTTGCGGTGCACGAATACCTCGCCCGGCTGGTGCCCGGTGATCTGGTTGGCGGGCACGCGGCTGTCGGAGCAGCCGATCCACAGGATCTTGGGCGACTGGATGGACGCCAGGCGTTCGAAGAACTCGGGGTCCTGGGCGCGCGTCGCCTCCGCCCAACGCCGATTGTTCTCGAGCACCTCGCGCAGGTCCGCCATGACTCCCCTCCCGGATGCGACTCGGCCCGCCGAGCGTCGCCGCCACGCCTCCCCTGTTGGGAGGCCCGGCGGGCTCCGCCGCAAGCGGGCCGTGGTGCGTTCAGGCCTTCGCGGCGGCGGCCGCCTTGGCCTTCTTCTTCGCGCGCGTGGCCTTGGCTCGTACCTTGCGCGGGGTCACCTTGCTCGGCCGCGAACGCTTCACGGCTTTCTTCTTGGCGCCGGGCGCGACGGCTTTCTTGGTGGACTTGCTCGGGCGCGCAGCGATGATGCCCGCCTTGCGGAACAGCGACGCCGCCTGCGTGGACGGCTGCGCACCCTGCGCGATCCAGCCCTTCACCTTCGTCTCGTCCATCTTCACGGCGAACGGCTTCGCCATCGGGTCGTAGTAACCCAGGATCTCGACGAAGCGCCCGTCGCGCTGACGGCGCGAATCGGCCACCACGATCCGGTAGAAGGGCCGCTTCTTCGCGCCGGCCCGCATCATGCGAATGACGACCGCCATGCTGAGGATTCTCCTTGTGGGTTCATGGGCCGCTCGGAAGCGACCCGGGGTTCGAGCGTATCCTAGCGCATCCTGCCGCGCAGGGCCGCAAGGCCGCGCGGGCCCTGCTTGAGCGCCTTCATCATCACTTTCGCTTGCTCGAAATCCTTGAGTAGGCGATTCACCTCGGGCACCGACGTGCCGCTACCCGCGGCGATCCGCCGCCGACGGCTCCCGTCGAGGAGGCGCGGAATGCGCCGCTCCTTGAGCGTCATGGACAGCAGGATCGCCTCGTAGCGCTTGACCTTGTCCTTCTGGGGCACAAGCTGCTCCATGGCCCCCTTGGGCATGCCGGGGAGCATCTTCATGATGTCCTCGAGCGGGCCCATCTTGCGCACGCTGCGCATCTGCTCCAAGAAATCCTCGAGCGTGAAATCCGACTTGCGCATGCGCGCAGCCAGTTTCTCGGCGTCGGCGGCCGACACGGCCTGTTGCGCCTTCTCCACCAAGCCGACCACGTCGCCCATGCCGAGGATGCGTCCGGCCAGCCGCTCGGCGCTGAACACCTCGAGGCCGTCGAGCTTTTCGCCCACGCCCAGGAACAGGATGGGTTTGCCGGTGACTTGCCGTAGCGATAGCGCCGCGCCGCCGCGTGCGTCGCCGTCCATCTTGGACAGCACCACACCGTCCACGCCGATGCGCTCGGCGAACGTCGTCCCCACGCGCACCGACTCCTGCCCGATCATGCCGTCCACCACCAGCAGCACCTGGTGCGCGCGCACGGTGCGCTTGAGCTCCTCCAGCTCGGCCATCAACGGGTCGTCGATCTGCAGTCGGCCGGCCGTGTCGAGCACGAGGAAGTCGAACCCGCGCACGCGCGCGTGCTCCAGTGCGCCCGCGGCGATGTCGCGCGGAGCGGTGCCCTCCGGCGCGCGCCAGAAGCCCGCGCCGGCGGTTTGCGCCACGCGCTCCAGCTGGTCGATGGCGGCCGGGCGATAGACGTCGGCGCTCACGAGCAGCGTGCGCTTGGAGCGCGCCTTCAACCACACCGCCAGCTTGCCCGCGAACGTGGTCTTGCCCGATCCCTGGAGCCCGGCGAGCAGCACCACCGTGGGCAAGTGCGGTGAGCCCGCGAGCGTCACACGCGAGTCGCCGAGCATGCGTACCAGCTCGTCGCGCACCACGCCGATGACCTGTTGCGCAGGCGTGAGGCTCTTCAAGACGTCCTCGCCCACGGCGCGCTCTTCCACGCGGGCGACGAAGTCCCTGGCCACCGCCACAGGCACATCCGCCTCGAGCAGCGCGCGGCGTACGTCGCGCAGGCTTTCGCGGACATTTTCCGGCGTCAGGCGACCCTGTCCGCTCAACGAGCGGAAGATGCCTTGCAGCCGGTCAGACAGTGATTCGAACAAAGGGGACCCTCAGGGGTAGGTGAGAAACGGGGAAAATAGCACACGCGACACGAAGCTGGACAGGCGCGCTCAAGCCCCCCGATCACCCACCCAGAAAGCGCACGTCGCATCCTGGCGACGGCTTTTGGCCTAGGGGCAGCTCGCTCCACACGACACGGTCTGGGTTCGCGAGCCGAACGCCGAGAGCCAGAACGAAAGGTCGTTCGAGCCGACGCCGCCGCTGCAGTCATAGTCCGAGCGACCGAAGGGCTCGCCGGTGCCGAAGTCCGTGAGCCACAGCGACAGGTCGTTCGCTCCCACACCGGAGACCCCATCGAGGTCGTAGGTGGACACGCTCGGGGAAGCGACGAGGATGCCATTCGCGTAGACCCTGCCCGCGTTCCCCAGCGAACCCGATCCCACGAGCCCCACGCCGCCGCCCATCACGGTGAATCGAGCGATGCCGAGCGCGTCCGACACGGAGGTGACGCTGAGCGCCCCGCAGTTGAGGACCATGTTCGTATCCAGCTGCGCGGCGCACAGGCGCAGGTCGAACGCGCTCGACACCTCGAACGTCACGTGGACGCCGGGGACGGGGTAGTTCGCCAGGTCGCGAACGGTCACGATGAACGCGCCGGAAGCACTCGCCGCGACACCGTCCGAACCGACGAGCGTGATGCACGGGGGCACGGTCACGTTCGGGAACGGCGGGAAGCCAGCGCGGGCATCAGGAACGAAGAGTCCGCACGATGCCAGCAGGAGCGCAGATGCAAAGGTCCGTGGTGCGCGCGACATGGTGGGCAGTGCTAACCCGCGATCGCCGCGCGCAGGGCGACGAGCGCCGCGCGCGGGTCCGCTGCTCGGAACACGGCGTGCCCCGCCACGAACACGTCGGCGCCCGCGGCGCGCGCGATGCGCGCGGTGGCTTCGCCGATGCCCCCGTCCACCTCGATCATGAAGTCGAGTTTCTTCCGCGCGCGCTCGTCGCGTGCCGCCGAGACCTTTTCCATCATCTCGGGCATGAACGCCTGCCCGCCGAAGCCGGGTTCCACGCTCATGACCAGCAACAGGTCCAGGTCCGGCAGGTAGGGCGCGGTGGCGGCGTAGGGCGTGCCGGGTTTGACGGCGAGACCCGCCTTCGCCCCGGTGGCGCGGATCTGGCGCAACACCTCGCGCGTCTCGCGGCAGGCCTCGAGATGCACCGTGATCACGTCGGCACCGGCCTCGCGGAACGCATCCACCATGAGCCAGGGCCGCTCCATCATGAGGTGCACATCCACGCACGCCTGGGTCAGCTTGCGCGCGGCGGCCACGAGCAGCGGGCCAAAGCTCAGGTTCGGCACGAAGTGGTGGTCCATGACGTCGCAGTGGAGCCAGTCGAGCGCCGGGTCCACGAGCGCCAGCTCCTCGCCGAGGCGCGAGAAGTCGGCGGACAGCATGCTGGGTGCTGCGATGGGCGGCCGTGCGGTCATGGATGCTCCGGTCGTGTGGCGCTTCTCGGTCGGGCCGCGCCCGCCGAGCGGGTTCGCACCGGGTTCAGACCCAGCGCAGGTCGTGCCTCGAGAGCGGCAGCGAGCGGATGCGCTTGCCCGTCGCGGCGAAGATCGCGTTGCCGAGCGCCGGCAGCACCGGCGGCAACGCCGGCTCGCCGAGGCCTGTGGGCGGGAACTCGGTGCTGCGGAGATGCACCTCGACCGGCACCGATTGCTTCATGCGCAGCAGCGGGAAATCCGCAAAGCTGGACTGTTGCGTGCGCCCGCGCTCGATGGTGATCTCCTGGTCGAGCGCCTGCGCCAGGCCGTCCAGCACCGCACCCTGCACCTGGTGTTCGGCGTTGAGGGGATTGATGATCGTGCTGCCCACGTCGCCCGCCACCCACACCTTCTCCACGGCGAGCGTGCCGTCGCGGGCCACGCTCGCCTGCACGACCTCCGCGAAGTGGCCGCGATGGCTGAAGTGGAACGCGACCCCCATGCCGCTCCCGCGCGGCAGCGCGCGTTTTCCCCAGGCGGACTTCTCCGCGACCAGTTCGAGCACTCCTCGCATGCGGGCGGCATCGAACGCCGGGGGCGGCGGATTGTTCGAGCCGCTGGGCGGCGCAGGCGGCGGCAGCGGTTCGCGTGACAGGAGCTCGAGACGGAATCGCAACGGGTCCTTGCCCGCCGCGTGCGCCAGTTCATCCAGGAAGGATTGCACCACGAACGAGATGCCGTTGCTGCCCGGCGCCCGCAGCGCCCCGGTCGGAACATGAGGTGGCATGACCGACACCTCGAGTGCCAGGTGCGGCAGGAAGCGGGCGGGGAACTCGGCCGCTCCCATGCCCGCGCTCGGGGCGAAGGTCTCGCCCTCGCCGAACGTGACGAAGTGGTTCCGCCACGCCACCAGCTCGCCACGCTCGTCGAGTCCACCGGTCAGGTGATGAAAGCCGGCGGGACGGTAGAAGTCGTGTCGCATGTCGTCCTCGCGCGTCCACAACAACTTCACTGGCTCTCCGATCTGCCGGGCGATCCACGCGGCCTCCGCCAGGTAGTCATTGCTCAGCCTGCGGCCGAAGCCACCGCCGCAGCGCACGAGTTCAAGCGTGATGTCGCTCTCCGGCATGCCGAGCGTCTGCGCCACCAGCGTGCGACCGCGTTCCGGCGTCTGCGTGGGTGCCCAGAGATGGAGCCGGCCGTCTTTGTAATGCGCGGTGCAGTTCATCGGCTCGAGTGCCGCATGCGCGAGGAACGGATAGGCGTACTCGGCGCGCACCACCTGGGCGGCGCCCGCGAGCGCGGCCGCCACGTCGCCGTCCCTGCGGAGCGAGCGGTGCGGTGGCTGCTGCGCCAGCTCCGCGGCTCGCCGGGCGAAACCCGCGCTGTCCTGCGCCGCGGCCGGACCCTCGTTCCAGGTGACCTTCAACTGCTGCCGGGCGCTGTGCGCGGCCCACCAGGTGTCCGCCACGATCGCCACGCCGCCCAACAGGCCGCTGAGCGCCGTGCCGCCGTCCACCGCGAATGCGTACCGCACCCCCGGCAACGCCTTCACCTCGTCGAGGTTCGCGCTGGCCACCTTGCCGCCGAAGACCGGGCACTTCTCGAACACCGCGTGCAGCATGCCGGGGAGCGCGACGTCGATGCCGAACAGCGGCCGGCCCGTGACGATGGCGGGCACGTCCACACCGGGAACCTTCGTGCCGATGAGGGTGAAGTCCTTGGGCTGCTTGAGCCGCACCGACTCGAGGTCGGGCGGGGTGAGCCGGGCGGCCCGGTTTACGAGCGCGCCGTAACCGAGCTTGCGTCCGCTCTTGCGATGCCGCACCACGCCTGCCGCGGTCTCGCACTCTGCCTCCGGCACGTCCCACGCCTGTGCCGCCGCCGCAACCAGCATGGTGCGGGCGGCCGCGCCCACACGCCGCATGGGCAACCAGGTGTTGGGCGTGGCGGTGCTCCCGCCCGCGACCTGCACGCCGAACCGGGTCGGATCGAATGCGGCCTGCTCGATCTGCACGAGCTTCCAGTCGGCGTCGAGTTCCTCGGCGATGAGCATGGGCAGCATCGTCTTCACGCCCTGGCCGATCTCGGGGTTCTTCGCGGTGAGCGTGACCCGGCCATCCGTCGCGATGCGGATGAACGCGTTCGGGACGAAGTCGGCCGCGGGCTCGGCCGCCAGCGCGACGCCCCCGTCGAGCGGGTCGAGCCGGAATCCGAGCAGCATGCCGCCGCCCGCGAGTGCAGTGACCTGAAGGAAGTGTCGTCGGTTGACGTTCGAGGTGGCGTCCATGGCTAGCGTCCGGACCCGCCCGGCTGCGGTAGACGGCCAGCCGGGGTGCGACGTCCGGCCGGAGCCGCGGCGGCCCGGTGGATCGCCTGGCGGATGCGGAGGTAGGTGCAGCAGCGGCAGATGTTTCCACTCATGGCGTCGTCGATCTCGCCGTCGGTGGGGTTCGGCGTGTTGGCGAGGAGCGCTGCGGCCGACATGAGCTGGCCCGCCTGGCAGTATCCGCACTGCGGCACGTCCAGTTCCCGCCATGCGCGCTGCAGCGGGTGAGTGGCGTCAGGTGACAGCCCTTCGATCGTGGTGATCTCCGCGCCATCGAGTCCCGCGGCCGGCGTGACGCACGAACGAGTCGGCGCGCCATTCACCCACACCGTGCAGGCGCCGCACTGCGCCACGCCACACCCGAACTTGGTGCCCTTGAGCCCCAGCACGTCGCGCAAGACCCAGAGCAAGGGCATGTCGGGTGGGACATCCACCCGAGCTGGCTTGCCGTTGACCTTGAGGGTGACGGTCATGAAGTGCACTCCCCGACGCCTTGGGTCCGGATCCCCGTCTCGGCCTGGGACCGATCGTGGAGGAATCGCGGAACGGCACTCTAGCCGGTCTCGCATGAATCAGCGAGGTCGGCGACGGCATCCGCCGATCTAGCGCACCACTCGTCCCGCGGCCTGGATCGTGATGCTCATGTCGCGCGTGAGGCGCGAACCCGCGGCTGGGTCCTGCGCCACGATGGGGCCCGTGCTGGGGCCGGACGGCGGCGAGAGCACCTTGAATCCCTGTGCCTCGAGCTGCTTGCGGGCGCGTCCGATCTCGCGCCCGACCAGGTCGGGCATCACGAGCACTTCCTCGCCGAGCCCGGACGACAGCAGCAACGCCACCGGCGTTCCGCGCGGTAGCACACTCTCGGCCGGCGGGTCGGTGGCCACCACCAGCCCCTCACCGACGGCATCGCTCGGGGCGCGCGTGAGGCCGCCCACGCGCAGCCCGGATTGCTCCAGCAGCAGCTCGGCGCCGCGGCGCGTCTCGCCGAACAGCGCCGGGACGGAGCTGAACTCCTCGCCGAGGCTCACCGTGACGCTCACGCGGCGGCGGCCCCGCACGGGCGTGCCCGCGCCCGGGTCCTGCTGCACGATGCGTCCCCGCGGCACGCCGGCGTCGAACCGCTCACCCGCCCGCGACAGCGGCAGCCCGGTGGGCTCGAGCGCCTTCTGGGCCTGCTCCACGGTGAGGTTGGCCAGGTCGGGCACGCGTACCTCGCCCTCGCGATGGATCAGTCGCGGCATGAGCACACTGTTGAACACCAGCAGCCCCACCACGAACGCCGAGACCGCAACGACGGCGGTGAACAGCACGTCGCGCCACGGCTTCGCCGGCGCACGCGGCGGCTTACCCGCGGACTCTTGGGGGGATCCGGGCTCGGTCGAGTCGCTCAAGGCTTGCGCAACCTCACGGCGAACGCGCCGTCACAACCGTGCCGATGCGGCAACACGAGCATGGTGCCTTCGGGAGTCACCACCGCGGCGGGTACGGAGCCCGCAACGCTCTCGATGACCCAGCCCGGGTGCTCGGCAAGGAAGCGCGCCACCACGTGCTCGGTCTCTTCGGGTTCGAACGAGCACACGCTGTAGACGAGCGAGCCACCCGGCGACAGGTGCCGCGCGGCCGAGCGCAATAGCTCCAACTGCACCGGCGGCATCTCGGCCAGCACTTCGGGGCCCTTCCGCCAGCGCGCGTCGGCGCGCCGCGCCAGCACTCCCATGCCGCTGCATGGCGCGTCCACCAGCACGTGGTCGAACGGCATCGGGAACACGTAAGTGCGCCCGTCGCCGTGCACCACGTGCACCGAGTGCGTTCCGAGTCGTTCGAGCGTGGCCTTGAGCGTCTCCACGCGATGAACATCGCGCTCCATGGCCCACACCTCGCCCTCGTCGCCCATGAGCTCGGCCAGGTGCGTGCTCTTGCCGCCCGGCGCGGCGCACAGGTCGAGGATGCGCTCGTGCGGGCGGGGCGCCACGACGCGACCCACCAGCGACTCGCTCTCGTCCTGGGCGGTGCACAATCCCTCGCGGAAACAGTGCAACGCGCCGGGCGAGTGATGCCCCTCCACCCACACGAGGTCGGGCGACAGCTCCGCGACCCGCGACTCCACGCCCTCGCGAGCGAGCATCTCCATCAACTGCTCGCGCGTGTTCTTGAGCGTATTGGTACGGAGCCCGGTGGGCACCGTGCGGTTGTCGGCGGAGAGCAGCGCGCGCGTATCGGCGGGACCGAAGCGCTCCAGCCAACGCTCCACGATCCACAGCGGGTGCGAGCCCCACGCCGCGAGCGACACGGCATCGTCGCCCTCGGGCCACACCAGCGTGCCGCGCTCCTCGGCCAGTCGGCGCAGCACGCTGTTCACGAGCCCAGCCGCTCCCGGGTGCGCGTATTTGTGCGCCAGCTTCACCGACTCGTCCACGGCCGCGTGCATCGGCACGCGATCGAGGAACAGGATCTGGTAGGCGCCGAGCCGAAGGATGTTGCGGATCCACGGCTGCGTGTTCGCGAGGCCCACGTGCACACGTGCGTCGAGCGCCGCGTCGAGCCGCCCGCGCCAGCGGAGTGAGCCCTTCACGAGCTCGTGCAGCAGCGCACGATCACGTGGGTCCGCGCCGGCGCGCGCGTGCGCGCCATCCAGCAGACGGTCACTGAACGCGCTGCGCGTGTCCACGGCGTGCAGGATGCGCAGCGCCGCCTCGCGCGGGTCCGCGGGTAGGGACGGCCCGTCGGCGCCAAACGGCGCGGGCGAGCGACGCTCCTCGCGCGCGTCGCCGCGCGGCGGGGTGCCGGGGCGGCCAGGTCGCAAGCCGGGCCCGCCATTGCGGACGCTCGGACGTTCATCGGTGTGTGGCGCGCCCCATGCTGCGGGACGCTGCGACGGCTTGCCGTCGCGCCGCCAACGAACGGCGGGTCCCTGCGGATATACCGGACGCGAGCGGTTCACCGCTCCGGTCTGGTCGCCGCCATCGTCATGGAACTCCGGCCGTTCCGTGTGCGGGCGGTCGGTTCGCGGACGCTCATCGCGCGGACGCTCGAACCGTGGACGCTGATCGAAGCCCTGCCGATCGGAGCGTGCTGCGGGGCGCGGTCGGTTGAAACTCGGACGGGCTCCCTCGGGGCGCGGCCGGAATCCCTCGCGCGACGGCGCTCCGCCCTGCTCGCGACGCACGAAGGGACGCTTGCTCGCTGGCCGCGGCGCGAATCCCTCGCGGGGCTTGTAGCCTTCACGCGGCGCACTCGTCGCACGACCACGCGGCGCGTAGCCTTCGCGCGGCCTGAACCCCTCGCGCGGCGCCCCGGCTGGACGAACTCGCGGTGCGTCGCCCTCGCGTGGCTTGTAGCCTTCACGTGGCGCACTCGTCGCGCGGCCTCGCGGCGCGTAGCCCTCGCGCGGCTTGTAGCCTTCACGTGGCGCACTCGTCGCACGGCCTCGCGGCGCGTAGCCCTCGCGCGGCTTGAACCCCTCGCGTGGCTTGTAGCCTTCTCGCGGCGCACCCGTCGCTCTACCACGTGGCGCGTAGCCTTCGCGCGGCTTGTAGCCTTCTCGCGGCGCACTCGTCGCACGGCCTCGCGGCGCGTAGCCCTCGCGCGGTTTGTAGCCCTCGCGCGGCGCACTCGTCGCGCGGCCTCGCGGAGCGTAACCCTTGCGCGACCCCGCACTCGGGGGTGCGTTCGATCGGGGGCCGCTGGGACGTGGACGGGCAGCCCCGGTCGCAGGGCGCGAACTGCCGCCGGGGGCGGGCCGACGGGTCGGCTTGGCGGTGCTGCGTCTCTCGGTGCTCACGTGGTCATCTCCTTCATGCGATCGAATCGTTCCCCGGGCTGCGGCCGCGCACCTCGCGCCCACTCGGCGGCGTCGAGTTCGGCGCGCCCCTCCGGCTTGAGTCTCGTCACGCGCAAAGCGCCGTCGGCGCACGCCACGCGAAGTCCATCCTGGTCACTTCCCAACAGCGTCCCCGGCGCGGCGCTGTCCGCCATCGCCTCGAGTTGCGAACGCACGAGCAGTACCCGCCGCCCGCGAAACATCGTCGTGGCGCCCGGCCACGGCGTCACCGCGCGGGCGTGCGCCCACACCTCGCGTGCGGGCAGATCCCAGTCCACCGTGCCGTCCTCCTTGCGCAACTTCTTCGCGTAGCTTCCGGCCATGCGGTCCTGAGGCTTGCGCGGCGCGCGACCCTCGGCTGCGAGGCACACACTCTCGGCGAGCAGCGGTCCGCCGAGCATCGCGAGCCGAGCGGCGAGCGTCGCCGCGTCGTCGTCGTCGAGGATCGGCACGCGAACGCAACGGATGACATCACCGGTGTCGATGCCGTCGTCCATGAACAGCGTGCACACGCCGGTCTCGCTGCGGCCATCCCAGAGCGCGCGCTGCACGGGCGAGGCACCGCGGTAATCCGGCAGCAGCGAGCCGTGCAGGTTGACGCAACCGGCTCGCGGCAGGCCGAGCACGGCGGGCGTGAGGATCGCGCCGAACGCCACCACGGCGAACACGTCGGCCCCGAGTGCGGCCAGTTCGTCGCGCACCTCGGCCGCCTTCATGTTCGCGGGCCGCGCGACCGGCAGCCCCAACTCGCCCGCGGTCACGGCGATGGGTGACTCGCTCGTGCGCTGGCCGCGGCCGCGCGGGCGATCCGGCTGCGTGACCACGCGCACCACGTCGCACGCCTCGGCCACCGCCCGTAGGGCGGGCACCGCGAACTCCGGCGTGCCCATGAACACCACTCGGGGTTTCACATGGCCCCCTCGGCGCGACCCGGGTGGTAGCCCGAGGGCACCTCGCCGCGCGCAAGCGCGTCGAGGTCGCGACGCAAGAACGTACGTTTGAGCGGCGACAGCCGGTCGGTGAACAACACGCCGTCCAGGTGGTCGGTCTCGTGCTGCACCGCACGGGCGAGGAAGCCCTCGACCACGCGGTCGATGGGCTGGCCGTGCTCGTCGAAACCGCGCAGGTGCAGCTTCGTCGCGCGCTCGACGTCGGCGAGAATGCCGGGCATGGACAAGCAACCCTCCTCGGACTTGTCCTTGCCCGAGCGCTTGTCGAGCACCGGATTCACGACCGCGAAGCGGTCGTGCGTGCCGTCCTCGCGCGGCACGTCCACCACGAACACGCGCTGCGCCACGCCCACCTGGTTCGCGGCCAGTCCCACGCCCGTATAGGCGCTCATGGTATCGAACAAGTCGGTCACCAGGGCGCGCAACGACTCGTCGAACTCGCGCACGTCGCGCGATTTCTCGCGCAGCACCGGGTCGCCGTAGATGCGGACAGGACGCAGGGCCATTACTTCACTTCCGATGTGAGCACCTGGGTGATGGCGCTCTTGGCGAACTCGACCTTGGTCTCATCTGAGATGCGCAGCACCGCACGGTCCGCCTCGATGCTCACGACGGTGGCGAAGATGCCGCTCGAGGTGAGCACCTTGTCGCCCTTCTTGAGCGCTTCGACGCGCTGCTGCAGCTTCTTCCGCTCCGAGTTCTGCGGGCGGATCACCATGAAGTAGAGAATGGCGAACATGAGCGCCATCATCACGGGGAAGCTCATGCCACCGCCGAAGAATTGCGCCATCGGCGAGCTGTCCACGGGCGTGGCTCCCGCACCCTGTGCGAACGCATCCGTCACGAACATTCCGCTTCCTTTCGGTTATGGGAATGGGTCGCGCCCGTCAGGACGCGACCCGCGCGAGCGTTTCGCCGCTCGCGAACTGCTCGAGGAACTGACTCCGGAACGCCGCATAGCGGCCCTGCTGGATGGCCGCGCGCGCGCGGCGCACCAGCGACACCATGTGATGCACCGCGTGAACCGACGCCAACCGCATGCCGAGGATCTCGCCGGAGACGAACAGGTGGCGCAGGTAGGCGCGCGTGTACTTGCGACACGTGGCGCAGTCGCAGTCGGGGTCGAGCGGTCGCTCGTCGTGCGCGTAGGCGGCATTGCGCACAACGAGCCGGCCGCTGCCGATGAACACCGTGCCGCGTCGCGCGTTCCGCGTGGGCAGTACGCAGTCCATCATATCCACGCCCCGCGCCACCGCCTCGACCACGTCCACCGGGTGGCCCAGCAAAGTCGCGCCGGGACGCAAATCCATATAGCGGAGCGCTTTGTCGAGCGCCGCTTTCTGATTGGGGTCAGACAAATCGCCGGGGTCAGGAATACGATCGGTGATCCGCATCCCCATACCGGGGTTC
>CAYQNV010000157.1:0-12740 GCA_964418975.1 uncultured bacterium
GCGCTGCCGGTCGCTCGCTACTTCGCCGAATGGGACACGTGGCGCTATGCGCTCCAGAACTCGGTCACCTGGCCGCTCGGCGTGCGCTGGTGGCTGCCCGGCGTGTTCCTGGGGAATCCGGGCGGGCCGGCCGTCAACGGCGCGCTGTGGTCGCTGCCGTGGGAGCTGACGATGTACGTGATGCTGGGCGTGCTGGGCGCAGGACTGCTGCGTCGCCGCGGGGCCGGCGAGCGTTCGAACCTGCGTGGCGTCGTGCTGGCGCTCGCCGCCGGAGCCACGCTGGGGCATGGCTTGAACGAGGCGCTGGCGCTCTCGGGGCGTTTCGAGGTGGTGCAGGGCTTGCGCTTGGTGGCGCTGTTCTTCGCCGCCGCGAGCCTGCAACTGATGCGCGACCGCGTGCCGCTCACGCTGCCGCTGTTCTTGGGAGCGCTCGCTTCGATCGCGCTGGCCATGGCGCTGGGCGGTGCGTGGCTGGCGCTCTATCCGCTTGCGCTCGGCTACATCGTCTTGTGGCTGGCGCTCGTGCCCGCAGGGCCGCTGCGGCTCTACAACCGGCTGGGGGACTATTCGTACGGCTTCTACCTCTGGCAGTTCCCGATCCAGCAATGGATCATGCTTCGCCGGCCCGAGACGACGCAGCCCGAACTGGTGGCGTTCGCCGCCCC
The DNA here is from genome assembly GCA_964418975.1 of uncultured bacterium. GTDB lineage: Bacteria > Eisenbacteria > RBG-16-71-46 > RBG-16-71-46 > RBG-16-71-46 > JAIOPA01. The sequence continues at coordinate 666 of CAYQNV010000157.1, forward strand.
CGCGACGCTCGTGCTGGCGGTCTTGTCGTGGCATCTGGTCGAGTCCCCCGCGCTGGCCTTCAAGGGGCGCGCGACCTGAAAGCACTCGCGTTGCTCGTGCTGGTTGCCGGCGCACCCCCCTGCTCGGCGGCTGCGGCAAGAGCGGAACGCGGCCCGGCGTGCCGCTCGTCGACTTCGTGCGACGTCAGGGGATCGACACCGACTTCGAGCTGGGCGCGTTCCCACCCGCGCTGGCTGCCGGCCTATTGCCGTTCTCGAGATTGGGCGTGGTGAACAGCGCGCTCACGCCGAAGCCGGCGCTGGCCACGTGGGATGCACAGTTCGGAAGGCCGCTCGAGTAGTGCGAAGGGCGTTGCCACGCGCTTTGTGCGGGGCAGAAGAAACCTGTCAGCCCTCACTTGCCCTTGTTATGGTCGGGTGTGGAGAGGGCAGCTGTCGCCGGAGTCCTTTCGACGACGACGCTGGCATCGTTCCGCGCCTCTCCTGACCCACGGAGAGGCCGCATGCCGACGTCCGACAGAAGTTCGCTCCCACGGTCGCGCTTCGGTCGTCAGCTCGTGGTCATCGCGATCGCGATGCTCGCTCTGGCCGGGTATGCGGACGCTCGTGTCCGGCCATGGAGCCCTCCGCGAGTTCACGCCGCTTCAGCGTCAGGTAGGGCGCACCTCACGGGATCGGACTCGACCTCCGCCACCGTCACGGATTCGCTTGTCGTGCCCGCACCGAGCGAGCCGCCCCCTGTGCCGGCCCCGCCGAGGCGCTCAGCGGGGAGAACGCGCGCCCCGACATCGAACTGTTCGTGCATGTTCGCGATCGGAGTCTCGGGAACGCCCCAGGAATTCACCCGCGACATCACGACGGCGATGTATTCCCCTGGATTCAGCGACACCTCGCCGGGCGGCTGTTTCTATTTCCCATTCTACTTTTGCTGGGAACCGACCTATTATCCCAAGGACGGCGATGGAACCACGGGCGCGACTGTTGTCACCGCCGGCTACACATTTCCGAGTGGCCTTCACCTTGGCGTAGTTTACGAGAATCGCCAGTTGGGAGGCGTCTTGGGGTGGAACGCTCAGGCAGGTCAGCTCAATCTCTCTGCGAAGGGGCGGAATCTCGCGATGGTCGTGGGGTTCGAAAAGCCGTTCTCGCGAGGTGACGACTTTGGAAACCGCCTGCACGGGCGCGCGACGCTCGGGCCAGCCATTTCGACGGTGAGAGTTCTGGCGTCGGGATCCGGCGCAAGCTCTGCCACGTCCACGACACGGGTCGGACTGTTGCTGGAAGCGGGTATCTCGTGCCGCACTCGTTCCGTATTCGTGCTGGATCTCTCGCTTCAGCGCTGGCAGCTCGGCAAGTACGACGTGGGACCCTACACGGTCACCAGCGGCAGTGGATCGCAGGAATTCGCGCGTACGCCGGTCGAACGCTCGCACACCGGCGTGTACTTCTCGGTCGGGGTGAGGCCGTAGCGTGCGTGCTTCGCCGGCATCTCGTTCATCGAGCTGGTGGGGCCTTCGAGCTGCCCCGACTTCGTGCGGCTTTCACGCGAGAGGCCGCCCAACGACTGCGCGAGAGCCGCTGAATCGGGCGGTCTCGAAAACTGCTAGTGCTAGTCTGACGATCACATCGCTTCGACGCCCGGAACTCCGCCGAGCACTTCGCTTTGCCAGTCACCCCAACGAGTTCGCCTCGTTGGGGTTCCTCATTTCTTGCGGGACGTAGATGGACTGCTGTGGGCGCAATCGGTCGCCGAGGTCGGCACAGTTCCGGCACAGGGCCGTCTCGCCCAGCGAGTCGGGCACTCGAACGACAGGGCAGAGGTCCCCTGAGCGGATGGAGGCGCCAAGGAAGATCGTCAGGCTGACCCGGAGGCCGTGCTACCCTTCACCTGTGGATCGTCCGCGCCGGTCGGGCCCTTGCGCCTCCCGGGACGGACTCCCGCGGGCCCGCACGCGACGTCCCATGTCCTCACCTTCCGAGTCAGCCGCTTTGACGGGGGGACCGGTCCTCATGCAGCGGGAGCAGGTCGCTCATGCTCAGCCTCGGCACCCCGTCACTCCCTCTTCGCGCGCAGACCCAACGTGTGGTCTGCCTGGCGCCGCTTGCTCTCCTCATACTGGCAGCTGTGGCTGCAGTTCCGGGGACTTCCCGCGCTGCCCTTCTCTTTGCGGCGCCCTTCCTGTCGTTTGACGCCGGGGACGGTTCCTACTCGGTGGCAATCGCGGACCTCAACGCGGATGGGCGGCCGGACCTGGCGGTGGCGAACGCTGGTTCGAGCTCTGTATCGGTGCTGCTCGGGAACGGCGATGGCACGTTCGGGGTGAAGACCGACTTCGCCACCGGGGGCGGTCCCAACTCGGTGGTGATCGCGAACCTCAATGCGGACGGGCGGCCGGACCTGGCGGTGGCGAACGAGAACTCCAACACGGTCTCGGTGCTGCTCGGGAACGGGGACGGCACGTTCGGGGCCAGGACCGACTTCGGCACCGGGGGACTTGCCACCTCGGTGGCGATCGCGGACCTCAACGCCGACGGGCGGCCGGACCTGGCGGTGGCGAACCGGTCCTCGAACACGGTCTCGGTCCTGCTCGGCAACGGGGACGGCACGTTCGAGGTCAAGACCGACTTTGGCACCGGGAGCGTTCCCCGCTCGGTGGCGATCGCGGACCTCAACGCGGACGGGCGGCCGGACCTGGCGGTGGCGAACGCGGGCTCCAACACAGTCTCGGTGCTGCTCAACACGGGCAGTGGCATCCCGACCCCGACCACACTCGCGCTCGTGAACGCCAGCGCCGATCCCCGTCACGTGGAGCTCAGTTGGTATGGCGCCACCATGGCGGGTGCGAGCGCAACCGTCTACCGGCGGTCCGAAGCGGCCGCATGGACGGCGATTGCGAGCATCGCCGCCGACGGAACGGGCAGGTTCAGGTTCGAGGACGTGAACGTGCGGCCCGGAGAGCGCTACGACTACCGGCTCGGCATTCAGGCCGGTGGATCCGAGGAGTTCTACGGTGAGACATCGGTCAGCGTGCCGAGCGAATGGATGCTCGCACTCGCAACGCCTGCGCCGAATCCCGCCACGGAACGCCTAGCAATCGCATTCACTTTGCCGAGCGCCGCACCTGCCCGGCTCGAGGTGGTCGATGTCGTCGGGCGGATGGTGGGCTTGCGCGATGCAGGCTCGCTGGGAGCGGGTCAGCACGTGGTCACATTCACCGAGGCCGCACGCTGGCGCCCCGGCATTTACCTGGTCCGCCTCACCCAGGGCCCACGTTCGCTCACCTCCCGCGCCTGCGTCGTGCGCTGATCCCGGGTCCTGCCCGTCGACTCGGATCCAAAGGCTCCTGTCGGCAGCCGATCCATACCGTCGCATCGCGTGGGTCCAAATTTTCGGGCTTCGGTGTCTCACGAACGTTGGCAGCGAGACCAATCTTTCAGGTCGGTCATCGACCTGGGGCGGAGCCGCCTTCGATCAGCGCCAGGTAGTAGTCGTGCTGGAGTTTCACGCGCCCGAGGAACTCCTTGGACGCCGAATCTCCATGGAGATTCGCGAGACTGGGGTCCGTCGCGAAGAGTGTGTAGTTCGGCATTCCGTCGCGGGCCGTCCGCTCCATCCAAGCGAGCGCCTCGGGCTTGCGGCCCAGGATCGCATGAGCGCGGGCGATGTCGTACTCGACGTGATGGATGTGCCCGACGTCAGGCAGGTGCTCCGCCGCCTGCCGCAGAAGCGTCCCGACTTTGGCCAGTTCGCCGGCGCGCGCCAGCACGAGCGCGTACTTGGCCAGGTTCACGCCGTCGTCGGGGGCCTTGGCAAGCTCAGCCTCGACGCGGCGTCGCGCCTCATCTAGATGACCGAGCCGAAGCAGCGCCTCATCTGGCCCGGAGGCGAGCCCGGGGTTGCCGACGGCGAGCCTGGGGTTGCGCTCGTACATCTGCAGAGCCGCCTCGGGTCGTCCGAGCTCGATCTCGATCTTGGCCAGGTAGCCCCCCGCAAGGTTGTTAGTGGGATCCAGCCGCAACGTCTGGCGGAACTCCGCGGCCGACCGCTCGTAGAGGCCCAGATGCAGCGTGATGAACCCCAGCCAGTAGTGGGCGAGCATGGAATTGGGCTCGAACTCGATGGCTTTGAGCAGGTCGCGCAGGGCGGACTCGTGCTGGAAGCCCTTCGGGAGGCTCCAGACGAGGATCGCCCGCGCCACGTACGCCTGCGCTAGCCGTGGGTCAAGGGCCAGGGCCTTCTCGATCGACACGAATGCCCGCTGCTCCCACTCTGCGCGGGGCTCGTCGAAGTAGTACTGGTGCGCGGCGACGAAGCCCAGGCGGGCCTGCGCCTGGGCGAAGCCGGGATCGAGAGCCACGGCGCGCAACAGCAAATCATGCGCCTCCTGTCGGCCGTCTCGGGTGCTCCTGTTAAAGAGGTAGCCTGCCTTGAGGAAGAGGTCGTAGGCCTCGCTGTTCTGCGTCGGCGGGCCCGCCGGGCGGCGCTCTGCACCGGACGCGTGGGCTTCCGCCGGGAGAACCGAGCGCAGGGCGGTCGCGACGCGCCCGGCGATCTCGTCTTGCAGGGTGAAAGAATCGTCCGTCCTCCGCTCGAATTGATCTGTCCAGAGCGAACGCAGGGTGCCGGTCTCGACGAGCCGGGCGCTGACCCGCAGGCGGCCACCGGCTCGCTGAAGGCCTCCATCGAGCAGGTACTGTGCGCCCAGCTCACGACCGACTCGTCCCGGGTCGACCGGCTTGCCCTTGTAACCGAGGACGCTGTTCCGATCCAGGACGAGGAGACCATGCGTCCGCGCCAAGGCAGCGATCAGCGATTCCGTCATTCCGTCGGCCAGGTAATCCTGGTTGGAATCGCCCGAGAGGTTTCTGAGCGGCAGCACGGCGAGGGACACGAGATCGATGCTCGATTTCGGTGGCGCGTACTTCGGGCGGCGTACGCGTTCCACGATCCAGACGAGGGCCAGAGCGATCAACGCGAAGCCGGCGATCGCTCCCAGGCGGCGGAGCAGGTGATTGGAGCGCCGTGAGGCCGCGCTCTTGCGCAGGCGGTCCGCGCTCGCCGCCTTTGAGCGCTCCGCTGACGCGCCGACCTCGCCACCCGCCTCGCCCCCATCGCGAATCACCCGCTCGAGCTCGAGACGCGCGTCGCCCATGTCGCGCAGCCGCTCCTTCGGATTCTTGACCAAGCACTGGCTCAGCAGGGCTCGCACCCGCGCCGGCGTGTTCTCGGGCAGCGCACTCCACTCCGGCTCCCGCTCCAGCACCCGCGCCACCGTGGCCGAGAACCCCTGCCCCCCAAACGTCTGCGACCCGCTCAGACACTCGTACAACACACACCCGAACGACCAGATGTCGGTGCGCCGGTCCACCATATGCCCCAGCGCCTGTTCCGGGCTCATGTAGGGCGCCGTTCCCATGATCGCGCCCAGGCCCGTCGCCTCCACCGTCAGCGTCTGGGACTGGGTCGCTTCTCTCGCGAGACCCGGGGGGACTGCAGCTTTCCCGATGCCGAAGTCCAGCACCTTGACCTCGCCGCCTGGCACCAGCTTCACGTTCGCAGGCTTGAGGTCGCGGTGAATGACGCCGCTCTCGTGGGCCGCTTCCATCGCCGTCGCGATCTGCCGGCATACTTCGAGCGCCTCCTTGAGCGGCAGCGGCCCCTGCTCCAGCCGCTCCGCCAGCGTCGGCCCCTCGACGCATTCGAGCACCAGGTAGCGCTGGCCGTCGATCTCCTCGAGACCGTAGATGGTGGTGATGCCCGGGTGACGGAGCGAGGCCAGCAGTCGGGCTTCGCGCTTGAGCCGCCCCAGCAGTTCGGGGTCGCGCGCAAGCTCGGTGGGCAGGGTCTTGATCGCGACGTCGCGCCCGAGCCGGGTGTCGCGGGCGCGCCACACCTCGCCCATCCCGCCTGCACCGAGCGGCGCGAGTACCTCGTAGGGACCGATGCGGGTGCCCGGGGAAGTTGGCATGGGTGGAGACTACCTCATGACCTCTTGCACCGGTGTCGGCCGGCCCCTACATCAGCCTCTCCACAGCCCGCGCTGGGAGGCCGAGTGGGCTTGACCCGTGATCGAGGACAGCTCCCGAATGGCGGATACGATCGAGCGCGAAGAACTGGTCCGACTGCGCAATGGGACCCGGCAGCTGCGGCTGGAGCGCCGTGCTAAAGACATGCTCCGGACTACCACAACTACTCGCTCGCGCCAACGGGGGCCGGAGAGCTCATTCGTGCGTGGCCGCGCGGCATGGCGCGGGGAGTTAGAAAGTGCGGGAGTATCCGATGAGCAACAGGTAGTCGGCGAATCCTGCATCTCCGTTTCCGAGCGTCAGCGGGATCGGCTCGTCGAGCTGATCAGGAACTGATTTCGTGCGAGTTCGATGGATGGCATAGGGAACTGAAACGACAAATGAGTTTGACCTGTGGGAAAGGCTGAGCCCCGGCTCGATCGCTACCGCGTAGCCGGGCCGCCGGAAGCCGGTGCTTGGTCCAAAAAGATCACGGACCGGAACTCCTTCCATGCGAGCTGCCAGAGTCCCCCGTAAGTTCAGTTTCGACCATATTGGAAATTGGATTCCAAAGCGGCCCAGATACTGATCCGGAACGGACATGATGGCTTCGGACGGACGGGGCCGGTATGTTGGTACGCCGTTCGTTCCCAATGGATTACTCAGGTAGTCTACTGATGAAAACAGCACGTAAGCATCTCTCAATGTCTTGAAAGCCGAGGCCTTCAACCCGATTCCCCATCCGCCATCACCTGGTTGAATGGACTGATCGACGGTTTGCACGACAGGACTCCCGAAAGTTTGAAATGTATCTGTCACATTATCTTTCCCTGTTGGAATCTTAATTCCGAGACCCAACGAGATATTCTGTTGCTGGTGTTTTGCCGGATCGAAGAGCCATCCCCGCGCATTGATTGATAAATCACCCAATCCGCCTGCTTGCGTGGCAAAGCGGCTGCCAAAGGTTTGCCCAGCACGAATGGACTGCTCCCTGTTCATACTAAGCATTGAAACGTTCAGGTCCAGGCTGTAGCGAGAGGCCAACGCGTAATTGATGGATAGATCGAAGATGTGTAGATCGTTGATTGCGGTGTGAGGATGGGGCTCTTCGTGATTGCCCCGGAAGCGGCGGTCCGAATGTTGATTGCGGTAGAATATCGAAACCTGCCAACTGCCTGGCGAACTGTAGGCCTCACCTTCTGCACCAATCACGGGTGCAGTTTGCCTAGCCAGTATTCAACCTTGAGCGAACGACTGCCCAACTGGTATCCAACTCGTGCCGAAAACCAGCATCATCACGGCGATCGCCTTCATTCGAAATACTCCTTTCGGCTTAGCTCATGTCCAGCACAAACGAGGTCGAGAAGGTGTTCTTCGACCCTCTCTATATCGCTCGTCATACTATTGGCGGCGCGTTATTGTGATCAAGAGTCCAAGCGGGCTCCTGCCCTCAACGTCCCGCTCTGCCTTGTGCCTGAGCGGCACGGCACGCGGCGAAGCGTCCCCCCACCGCTAGTCACCGTAGCGTGGGCAGACTACTCCTGCTCCCGGCGATTTGGTCAAGCGGAATCTGGGGGCCTCGGCGGCCGGGCGATCCTCAGGCCGGTTTGATCTCCCGACCCATACGAGGGACGTCAGATGGGTGGTGTCCTGGGCTGTAACTCTCTGTCAGGTCAGCTCAATCTCGCTGCGAACGGACGGAATCTCGCGATGGTGAGAGCCCTGGCGTCGGGGACCGGCGCAGACGCAAGTACGACGTGGGTCCGTACACGGTCACGAGCGGAAGTGGGTCACAGACTTTCGCAGCAACATCGGTCGAGCGCTCCCATGCCGGCGCTTACCTCTCCATCGGTGTGCGGCCGTAACGGCAGGCTGACCTCGGGGGCCGTGCTCGGGACGGCGCTCGTGAAGCGTGGTAGTCCACGGAGGGCGCTTTGGGCGTATGCTCCGGCCCGAGCGCATGGAAGATCCCGATCGCCGTTCGGCGTGCGACTCGAATGCGGTCGGGAGGATTCCCAGCTCGAACAGACAAGGAGGTCATCATGCCTGACCCTTCTGGCGCAGCGGCGGCGCGCAGCTCGCTCACGCTGCGCCTTCTGGCGGCGCTCCTCATGACGGCCGCGGGACTCGCGGCGTTCGTGGCCTGCCAGCCCAAGCCCCTCGATCCGAAGGCGGCACTGATCGCCAAGGGCCGCGAGCTGTTCTTCAACGAGACATTTGGCGGAAACGGGCGGACCTGCGGGACCTGTCATCGGCAAGAGGACAACCTCACGATCACGCCGGCATTCATCGCCACGCTGCCCAAGGACGATCCGCTGTTCGTCGCGGAGTTCGTCCCCGCGCTCAAGGAGAACTTCGAGAACCCCCGGCTCATGCGCGAGTTCGGTCTGATCAAGGAGAATCTCGACGGGTTCGATAGTCTCGCCAGCCGATTCACCATGCGCGGCGTGCCCCACACCCTTGCGCTCGGGACGTCGATACAAAGCCCCGCGGGTCCACGTACCGGCTGGTCCGGGGACGGCGCGCCGGCCGATGGCTCGTTGCGCTCGTTTGCGGTCGGCGCCGTGATCCAACACTTCACCAAGACACTCGATCGTGTCGCGGGCGTGGATTTCCGGCTGCCGACGGCTGAGGAACTCGACGCGCTCGAGGCGTTCCAGCTCTCGCTCGGACGCCAAAGCGATCTGGTGCTCCCCTTGTCGCTCAAGGGCACCGTCGCCACGCGAGGCCAGACGATCTTCATGGACGACGCGCTCGGCAAGTGCAATATCTGTCACAGCAACGCGGGGGCCACCACCTCGCTCGGCGGGCGGAATATCGGCAATTCGAACTTCAACACGGGCGTGGAAGACCTGCCCGATCAGCCCGCGCGCTTGGTCGGTGAGTTGATCCCAAGGGACGACGGGTTCCGCACGCCTGGCGACAGCACGTTCAACACGCCGCCGCTCGTCGAATCCGCCGACACTGGGCCGTTCTTTCACAACAACTCCATCGAGACCATCGAAGGAGCGGTGGCGTTTTACGACGGTCAGACGTTCAACAGCTCGCCGTCCGGTCGCTTCCTGGCCAGCATCGACCCCAACCGCGTCGGCATCCAACTCGATGCGACTCAGGTGGTCGCGGTGGCCGCGTTCCTGCGCGTCATCAATGGGCTCGAGAACATTCGGGAGGCGCTCGCCGAGTTGCGGCATGTCGAGACGCTCGGTTTCTTCGAGCGCAGTCGAGGGAAGGAGCTACTGGATCGCGCCGCCCACGAGACCGGGGACGGCATCGCGGTGCTGTCGGGCGGCGGGCTGCATCCGGAGGTCGTCGCCGAGCTCCAGCGGGCCAAGGCACTGACACAGCGCGCGGCGGGCAGTCTGCTCAGTCGACGCGGGCTCGCTGGCGAGGCGACACGGGCGCAGGAACGGGCGCGCGGCCTGCTGATCGAGGAAGCGCAATGACCACCATGAGACGAAGGAGGAACGTCATGCGCACGCTCCTGAGCGGGTGCGCCATCGTCGTCGCGATGCTTTGCGGCACATCGTTTGCCCACGGTCAGAAGGCAACCGAGCAATACATCCCGATCGGCCAATCACCCGGAGTGTCCGGGAAGTACACTTCCCTGGGATCGATCACGGATGTGAATCCACTTACCCGCACGATCACGATCGCCGACAGCGCCGGTCCGAAGACGGTCCAGATCACGGATACGACACGCATCTGGCTCGATCGCAGCAAACTCAAGAAGTCGAACACCTCCGGGCGCTTCGCGGACTTACAGAAGGGCCGAAGGGTCGAGGCGAAGTACGGGTATCCCGATCGCCGACAGTTCGCGGAGTGGGTGAAAGTGGAGATCACTCAGCCCTGAGAGGCCGGCTGGAGAACCCGCTCCAAGATCCAGCTTGTCCCGCACTACGCCCCGTCGCGCAGTGACGCCTGCACGGCCTTCTCCAGCGCCTGCAGGAAGCGCGAGCGGTCGCGCGGATCGAACGGCGCCGGGCCGCGTGTCTGCTCGCCCGCGCCGCGTAGGTCGGCGAGCAGCGAGCGCGTCGCCATGGCATCGCCGATGTTGTCCTCGGTGAATGGCCGCCCGGTGTTGCCGATGGCGCGCGCGCCTTTGGCGAGGCAGCGCGACGCGAGCGGGATGTCCGCCGTCACCACGATGTCGCCGGCCGCGATGCGCTCCACGATCCAGTCGTCTGCGGCATCGAAGCCCGCGGTGACCACCTCGAGCCGCACTCGCGCCAGATCCGGGACGCGCATCCACGCAGCGGCCACCAGCGTGACCTGCAACTCGTGCCGGGCGGCGACCTTGAACACCTCGGACTTGACCGGGCACGCGTCGGCGTCCACGTAGATGTGCGGCCTCAAGCCTGCACGCGCTCCACCCGCTCCAACACCAAGTCCTCGGGCTGCGGCGCCGGCGCCTCGTCGGCGATCGTGAAGCATGCCCCCGCACGATCCACCGCCCCCGCATCCTCCGCCGCCAGATGCAGCCGTGCGAACGCCTCTCCCTTCGTGATCCGCGCGCCGCGCTCGCGCAGCATCACGAGCCCCACGCGCGGATCCACCGCGTCTTCCTTCGCCCGCCGCCCGCCGCCCAGCGCCACCACAAGCTCGCCCAGCGCGAAGCAGTCGCACGCGGCCAGCACACCCGCCCGCGGCGCCAGCAGCTCCACCACGACGGGTGCAGGCTGGAACGGCTCACCGTGCTCGAGTGAGCGGGTGTCGCCGCCCTGGGCGCTCGATAGCGCCAGGAACTTCTCGGCGGCCTTGCCGTCGTCGAGCGCCCGCGTCACGCGCGCTAGCGCCGCCGCAGCATCCGGCTCCGAGCCCGCGAGCCGCACCATCTCCGCCGCCAGCGCCAGCGTAAGCGCCCGCGTGCCGGGCACGCGATCGCCGCGCAACACGCGCCACGCCTCCACCACCTCCAGCGCGTTCCCCACAGCCATGCCGATGGGCCAGTTCATGTCGGTGATGCACGCCGATGCGGCGGCGCCCATGGCGCGCGTGGTGGCCACGAGTCGCGTGGCGAGCGAGCGAGCGCTGTCTCGTGACTTCATGAACGCGCCACTGCCGCACTTGACGTCGTAACAAACAGCGCGTGCGCCCTCGGCGATCTTCTTGGACACGATGCTCGAGACGATGAAAGGCTCGAACTCGACCGTGGCGGTGACGTCGCGCAGCGAGTAGAAGAGACCGTCGGCGGGTGCGAGGTCGGGCCCCTGCCCCACCATCACCACACCCAGGCTCTGAAGTTGCTCGGTCATTCGCGCGGGCTCCAGCTGGGTGCGGAAACCGGGGATGCTCTCCAGCTTGTCGAGCGTGCCGCCGGTGTGGCCCAGGCCCCGGCCGCTCACCATGGGCACGGGCACGCCGCAGGCGGCCACCAGCGGGGCCAACACCAGCGAGATCTTGTCGCCCACGCCACCGGTGGAGTGCTGGTCGGCCGCCACGCCGAGTCGCGACCAGTCGAAGACGCGGCCCGAGTGCAGGAACGCCTGGGTGAGCGCGTCGGTCTCGGTGGCGTCCAGGCCGCGCAGGAACGCAGCCATGAGCCAGGCGCTCGCCTGATAGTCGGGGATCTCGCGCGCGGCGCACGCGGCGACGAACGCGCGCAGCGAATCGGGATCGTGCGCACGGCCGTCACGCTTGGTGCGGATGAACTCGCGAGGGTCGAGACTCATGCGATGTACCGATTCGCCAGGAACCGGCAGGGAGTCGCACCCGAGATCGAACGAGCGGGCAGCCGAAGACTCCGCTGCTCGACACGGCTCGACATCAGTACTTCCCCTCACCCGCTGCCTCGCCGCGCACGATCTTCACGCCGGCCGAAGCCCCCAGTCGTGTCGCACCCGCGGCCACCATCTTCTCGGCGTCGTCTCGCGTGCGCACGCCGCCCGAGGCTTTCACGCCCATCTCGGGGCCCACGGTGTCGCGCATGAGCTGCACGTCCTCGACGGTCGCACCGCCGCCGCCGAATCCGGTGGACGTCTTCACAAAGTCCGCGCCGGCGGCCTTGGCGAGCGTGCAGCCCATGACTTTCTCGTCGTGCGACAGCAGCGCGGTCTCGAGGATGACTTTTAC
>CAYQNV010000158.1:0-15914 GCA_964418975.1 uncultured bacterium
AAGATCGCCGTGCTGCGCAGGCAGGCGCGCGGCTATCGGAAGGCCGAGTACTTCAAGCTCAAGATCTTCCAGCGCTGCTCGATGCCCGACAATCCGTGGGCGAGAATCGTGCTATGAGGTCACGGAAAGATGAGAGGAGCCCCAAATCCTACGTCCGAGAGCGATATGGCGAGGCCCCACTTGCTCGGTACGGTCTTGTGGCCTCGTCCAAGGACAGGCTGCTCCCCAAGCACGGCATCGACAACACCTTCCAGACAACCAAACGCCTTCGAGAGGGTCCGTGGTACAACGCCCAGCCCAGCGAGCCTGAGTCGTGCTGCCAGCTTGAAACTGTTGCAACTGAGTTTGCTTCACAGGGCCTAGAACTCGACTTCGCGATCGTAGCTTGGGGCTCCGACCTGCGCCGTGAAGGCAAGGTGTGGACGGACAGGCTTTCCTCGGGATACCGACGGCCGCTGAAAGACAGGCTCGCGCTCAGAATGAATGTCTACCGGGTCCTGCTGACGAGGGGCCGAGACGGGAGCGTCGTTTTCGTACCTCCTCTGAAGGAGCTCGACGAAACCTTCGAGTGGTTACTTGCGGTCGGCTTTCAAGAGTTCTCGTAGCTGGACGGTGGTGCGAGCTGGGGCGGTCGGATTCGTAATGTTGCAGCCGTCCGAAATCCAGGCCAGGCTCGCAATCATGCCAAATCGCCCATTCGCCCAAGTCGTCGCGACTGCCTTCGCCGCCAATCCTGGCTTGGCCGAGGAGTTCTATCTCAGTGCCTCGGAGTTGCTTCATGACTTCGACACTTGGGGCTCGATGATCCAAGCGAATGAGAATGGCGACTACGATGAGACGACGGAGATCGAAATGCTTCGCGTTGCCTTAGAGGGGATGTCAATAAGATTAACGATTTGCTTCGCGAGAACCGCGAGCAGGACGACAAGGGGTCTACTTCTTGACCCCCACCCACCCGCCCCCCCGCCCGCTCCACGTCTGCTTCTCCACCGGCACATGCCCCACGTCGCTGTACATCACCAGCCGCGTGGAGCCGTCCGGCCTCACCGCCACAATCGTCAGCGAGCCGTTTCCGCAGTCCATGTTGAGCCAGTTCTTGGTGTCGGCGCCCACGGTCTTCATCAGCGTCCAGCGGATGATGTTGCCGTGGCACACGAGCACGTCGTAGGTGTCGCGCTCGGGCGTGGGCTTGAACCAGCGGTCCCATGCCACCACGCGCGCCGAGTCGCACTCGGCCATGTCGTGCGGCTTTTCACTGGCCATCAGGCGCGCGTTGCTGCTGGTGGGCGTGCACTCGTTGAGCGACGCGTCGCGTGAGGGCGTCATCTTCATCGCGCGCGCCATGTCGTCCGACGTCTGCACGGCTCGCATGAGCTCGCTGCTCACCAGGTGGTCGAACTTGAGCGGAAGCGCGGCCAGGCGCTCGCCCACGAGTTTCGCCTGTTCGTGCCCCAGCGCATTGAGCCCGTTCGCCACGCGATCGTCGGTGGCCAACGTGTCGCGGTCGTAGATGCCGTGGCGGATCAGGTACACGTAGTGCACGCCGTTGCCGGGCCGCGCGGGCGCCTGGGCATGGGCAAGCGACGTTGCCGCAACGAACAGCGCGCACAGCAGCGAGGCGTTCCTCACGTGGGGCCTCCAAAGTCCATCGGGTCGTCGCGGTCCAGCGAATCGAACACCAAAGCTAGGCCAGCCAGCTCCCAATCGGCAACCGTGCGTCGCGGTCCGAGGTGATAGGCTCCCACCCGAGGAGGAGCCCGCATGCGCCCCTGGATCATCTGCATCGCGGTCACGCTCGCGCTCGACACCGCCGCTTCCGCCGCCCCGGTCCGACTGGGGCCGCTCCCCGCCAGCTACTCCGGCGTGCTGCACTGCGCGGATTGCGCGGGCATCCGCCACCAGCTGAACCTGCTTCCGGGCGGTGCGTACATGCAGGCGCTCAGCTACTTCAAGCGCGGCCACGACGAGACGTTTCACGAGCTGGGCAGCTGGTCGGTCTCGCCGGATTCGTCGGTGCTCACGCTCGACAGCGGGGCGCCGAGCCGGAAGCAGTTCACGCTCAAGGGCCGCAAGGTCATTCGACCGCTCAATCTGGAGAGCCGGCCGATCGAATCTCGCCTTCCCTACGACCTGCGCCGTGAACCGAAACTGATCCCGATGGAGCCGCGGCTCACGCTGCGCGGTTCCTACTTCTTCATGGCCGACGCGGCGGTGTTCACCGATTGCGCCAGCGGGCTTCGCTGGCCGGTGGCGCCGGGCGCGGCGGCGAGCGAACTGGAGAAGGCGTTCATCGCCGAGACCAGCCCCAAGCGCGCGAACGACAAGCCGGACGAACGTCGCGAACTGTTGCTGTCGCTCGAGGGCCGCGTCGCCGCCCGTCCGCCCGAGGGTATCGAAGGCGATAAGCCCACGCTCATCGTTGAGCGCTTCCTCGAGGCGTTCCCCGGCGAAACCTGCGGCGCGCGAGGAGTCGAATCCTCGTTCGAGGGCACGCGCTGGGTGCTCACGCGCATCGGGCATGAGCCCGTGCGGCTCGCAGCGGAGCAGCGCGAAGCGTTCATGGCGTTCGACACCAAGTCAGCGCGCGTTACAGGATTCACGGGCTGCAATCGCTTCAACGGTCCATTCACCCGTGTCGCCGCGGGCAGCGGCCAGATTACGTTCGGCGCCATCGTGAGCACGCGCATGGCGTGCGCAGGCACCAACCTCGAGACGCCGTTCCTCGAGGCGCTGGGCAAAGTGCAGTGCTATCGCATCACGGGCGCGCACCTGGACCTGCTCGACGACCAGCGCGCCTCGGTGGCGCGGTTCGAGGCGCGCGACCTTCACTGATTCGTGCGCCGGAGCGCGCCGGGCGCGGGGCCAACACCCGTTGCACCCACGCTCGACGGCACGCTACGGTCACGATCACAATTCCCGCAGTCGATCGCTTCACGATCCCAAGGAGATATCGATGCGCGCGTCTCAGGGGCCGCACTCGCGCGGCGCATGGTTGCTGATGCTGGGTGTGGTGGTGCTATCGGGCGGCTGCGCCGCGGGGCGAATGTCCAACATGTGGCGCGACGAGTCATTCCAAGCGCCGGCCATGAAGAACGTGTTGGTGGTGGCCGTGCGTGGCGACGTGGTGCGCCGCCGCATGTGGGAGGACGGCTTCGTCAACGGTTTCACGTCGCGCGGCGCCAAGGCCACGCCGTCCTACTCGCTGTGGGTGAACGACGTGCCCGACACGCAACAAGTCATCGAAGCGGTGCGTCGCGACGGCTACGACGGCGTGCTGGTGAACATGCGCCACCCGGATGGCACTCAGCAGACGCTTATCCCGGGTTACAACCGCCGCGAGGCGGTCACCAAGCAGAGCTCGTTCACCGGTGCTTACTACACCGTGTGGCGGGAGGTGCAGGTACCGGATCGCGTCGAATCCAACACAGTGGCCATCTTCCAGACCGACGTGTGGACGCCCGCCGAGGGCGGCCGCCTCGTGTGGTCGGGCACCAGTGCCACCACCGACGGCGTGGACGTGGGGCTCATCAAGCGCAAAGTCGAGAAGTCGTTCCTGCCCGAGATGACCAAGGCGGGAATCGTGCCGGCGAAGCCGAACTAGACGTAGCGCGGATCAGGGAAGTAGACCGACCAAGGAGGGTCCCCAATGGGTTCGCCCAAGCATCGCTCGCTGCCGCTCCTGGCCTTCGTACTCGTGGCGCTCGCCACACCCGCCCACGCCGGTTGGTCGCACGATCCGCGAACGCCGGCATCCATCTCACCCGAGTTCGGCGTTGCGGGGACGGTCGAGGCCGCGGCCCCGGACGGTAACGGCGGCGCGTTCGTGTTCTTCCGCGACTTTCGTGCGAACAACTGGGACGTGTACGCGCTACACCTGCTGCCGACCGGCGACGTGGATCCTGTCTGGCCCGCGGAGGGTGTCCCGATCTGTTCCGCCATCGGCGACCAGTCGAACATCGTGGCCGTCAGCGACGGCGCCGACGGAGCATTCGTGAGCTGGCTCGACCCTCGCTTGGGCACACCCAAGAACTACGCCACGCGCGTGCTCGCCAGCGGCGCCATCGCCGCGGGCTTCCCCGCGGACGGTGTACTCATTGACGCGGTTCACGTGAACGCCCAGCACGCACCCAAGGTCGTCGCCGACGGCGTGGGCGGCATGGGGGTGGCGTGGGAGTACGAGTTCGGGCCATTGAATCACGACATCCACAGCGGGCGAGTGGCGCCCGATGGCACGATCTCGTGGGTGGCGGTGTTGGGAGGGACCGCTGCGGACGATCGGAACCCTTCGATGGGTGTTCACACACCCGGCATCGTCAGCGTGGTGTGGATGATGGCGCCGGATGTGGTGCGGATCGAACAGCGACAAGCCGTGTTCGGCACGCAGATGGCTGGAATCGGCAACAACTCGGCCGACATCACCACGCATCCCAAGGTGGCGCCCGACGGCTGGGGCGGCACGTTCATCGCGTATGTCGGTGACATCGCGGGCACGCCGTCGCTGCGGCTGATACGAATGACTCCTGACGACATCGTGTTCTATCCGCCGGTCAATGGGGCCCCAAGCGAAACCTACGAGTTGGTGGACTTCGTGTACGCAGGCAACTTCCGCAACTGGCTGGTGTGGTCCGCCACGCCCGGCAATTCGCTCCTGCAAACATTGGTCACGGCGGACGGCGGCCTGGGGGGCACGTCCGTACTCACCAGCGGCGGACTCGCCATGACCCACCCGGTCGGGGTACTGCCTCACACCAGCGGCAGCATCCTGGCCACGTTCGGTCGCGTGCTGACGAGCGGTGCCGTGCGGCTCACGCTCAACGGCCCCAACCTGGCGGCGTTCGGCGCACTGCCCACGCCCGACGGCTGGGTCGCCACGCAGCGCCCGGCCGACGTGCAGCTGGCCGCGGTATGCGGCGACGGCAACGAAGGCGCGCTTATCTTCTCGCACGATGCGGCGGTGACCTTTGATCGACACTCGTACGCCATGCGCGTGGATCGCTTCGGCGCCTACGACGGCGCGCCGCGCATCCTGTCGGTGAGGGACGTGGCGGGGGATCAGGGCGGGCACGTGCGACTGGCGTGGTCGGCCAGCTATCTGGACAACCCGCCGATCCAGGGCCCGGTCGATCCGTATCGCATCTGGCGTCAGGTGCCGGTGGCGTTCGCGCAGGAGCGGCTGGCAGCGGGTGCGGCGCAAGTGACCGCGGGCGAGGGCGACGCACTGTCGCCCGGTGCGATCCGGCTCGACGAGCAGAATGGCGCTACGTTTGCATGGGAGTACGTCACGTCTCAGATCGCCGCCGGGTTCCCGGCCTACAGCATCACGCTCACGTCGGTGTCGGACTCCAGCGGGAGTGGCCCGGCGAACACGGTCTACATGGTCGAGGCGGTCATGGGAGGTGGCGCCGCCCACTGGTCGTCCGTGCCCGACTCGGGGCATTCGGTGGACAACCTGCCGCCGGCAACGCCGTCACCGTTCGCCGCCGCCCTCATGGGTGGAGCGTCCACGCATCTCACCTGGGGCGCCAACACCGAGCCGGACCTCGCGGGCTACGAGCTGCATCGCGGCGCAAGCGCGGGATTCGTGCCCGACGGCAGCACTTTGATCGCGACGCCCACAGGCACATCGCATTTGGACGCCGCCGTCGGCCAGTATTACAAACTCGCGGCCGTGGACGCGCACGGCAATCGCAGCGGCTATGCACTGGTAACGCCGGGCGGAACGCTCGATACGCCGGGAGACGTGCTACCGCGCGAGCTGGCGCTGGCGGTGGTGTCGGCGAACCCAGCTTCACATGGCGCGACGCTCCGCTACGCGTTGCCTGCGCTGGGCATCGTGCGGGTGGCTCTCTACGACGTACATGGTCGCATGGTGCGCGAACTGTTCGCGGGCGATCGTGAGGCAGGTGAGCACGTCGCGCGCTGGGACGGCCGCGAATCCGGCGGCGCGCTGGCGCCGAGCGGCATCTACTTCGCGCGGCTCACGCTCGGCGGCGCGCAACTCGTGCGACGGATCGTGCTGTCGCATTAGCAGCGTCGCGGGGCCGCGGCGTGCACTCGTCGCGGCCCTGCGACGGCCGGCTCACGTTGGTGACGGCGCGACCCCGCCATCCGCCATCTGCTCGCGCGGCGGTTCCACCGGCCGCACCATGAGCATCTTCTCGCGCTCCACGTACACAGTGCCGGCCTTGGTGCCGCGCGGCTTTCGCACGTACTTCTTCTGCGTGTAGATCACCGGCACCTTGCCGGCGGTGCGCGACTTGCTGTGGAACGCCGCCCAACTCGCGACTTCTTCCAGCGTGGCCTTGCTCGGCTCGTTCACGCCCTTGCCGCGGCGCAACACCACGTGCGAGCCAGGGCAGCCGTGCGCATGGAACCAGTAGTCCTCGGGCCGCGCCATGTGCAATGTGAGGTGGTCGTTGGCCTCGCTGCTCCGGCCGATCAACACGTCCCAGCCGTCTTTACTCCTGAATCTCCATGGCACGAACTTGGCGGGCACGTCGTGGCGGCCGCGTTGCGGGGCAGCCGTCGTGGGCGGTCTGGGGCCCGCGGGCTTGTCAGCGGCATCGGCCGATGCGAGCCCGAGCTTCCGGCGGGGGAGCGGCTCGGGCGCGCGCAATGACGCACGCGTGCCGACCGAGAGCGTGGCCAGTACGCGCTCTAGTTCCAGATGAGCCGCTTCAGCCTCCTCGTCTTCCTCAGGCCCGGCTTGCTCGGCGGCTGCTGCGGTCTCGGCTGCGCGCGCGAGCTTGCCGCGCAACTCGTCGTGCTCGCGCTTGACCGCCTCGATGCGCGGCGGGATCTCGCGCTGGCCGCGCTCGGCCTTGGCGGCGCGCTTGAAGTAACGCGCGGCGTTGGCTGGTGCGGCCACGCCCGGGTCCAGCTCGATCTCGAGCGTGCGGTCGGGATCGGCGGGGTCCGCGAGCGACACGCTCTTGGCGCGCGCCGGGACCAGGTGCGGATAGGTGAGCAGCGCCTCGGCGTAACGACGCCATTCCGAGGCGCGGGCGGCGTCCACGAGGTCGCCACGCAGTGCGTCGAGCCGGCGCGCGAGCTTCTTGGCGAAGCGGTCGAGCGATTTACGAACGGCCTCGCTCCGCTCGGCCGCCGCATCGGCGGCAGTCGCAGAAGGCGCTTGCTCGCGCGGCTTGGATTGGTCACGGTCGGACATGGCGGGCCACGTTAGGCCACGGAGGCGAGCGCCTCAAACGGCGGCAGTCCGCACGATACCGGGGGAGAATGATGCCCGAGCCACGATTCACTCCGTACACCGATCACATCGAGTACCCCAAAGCCGAAATGCTTCGCCGAGCTCATGAGTTCAATGACGAGATGCAGCGGCGACGCACCATTCGCGCGTTCAGCCCGCGGCCCGTTGCGCGCGAGGTGATCGAGCAGTGCGTGCTGGCCGCCGGCTCCGCTCCAAGCGGCGCCCACCAGCAGCCATGGTACTTCGTGGCGGTGAGCGACCCGGCGGTCAAGGCCGACATTCGTGTGCGGGCAGAGGAAGCCGAGCGTGAGTTCTACAGTGGAGTCGCGCCGAAAGAGTGGCTCGAGGCGCTCGCGCCGCTCGGCACGGACGAGCACAAGCCTTACCTGGAGACAGCGCCTTGGCTGATCGCCGTGTTCGCTCGGCTCTGGGGAGAAGCGGCCGACGGCGAGAAGCATAAGCACTACTACGTGCAGGAATCCGTCGGCATCGCCTGCGGCATGCTGATCACCGCGCTCCATCACGCGGGACTCGCCACGCTCACCCACACCCCGAGCCCAATGGGTTTCCTGTCCGAGCGGCTCGGCCGGCCGGCCAACGAGCGGGCGGTGATGCTGGTGGTGGCGGGCTACCCGGCGGAGGGCGTGCAGGTGCCCGACATCAAGCGGAAGGCGCTCGGGGAGATAGCGCGATTCGTGGAGGGGTAGCCGAGCTTCAGTGATTCGGCTGACCACTGCCTGGATCCGCAAACCTCCACCGCCCGCGTGCGTCACGCGGGTTGCTGCGGTGCGTACGACTCCCGGCGCACGCCCCTCGGACTGAAGCTCGAACACGCGAACTTGACCCGCTCCTCGAGCGAGGCGTCGGGGATCCTCTCATCACATAGCGCGGCCGCACGACGTGCTTCGTCGGCCCGGAAGCCCAGGGCACGCAGCCATGGGGTCACGTCTTGGTCGGCTGTCGGAGCCTCCGCGGCCTCCGGCCGCGTGCGCGCGCCGACCGCCTCGCGGGCCTGCTCCGTCCTGCGTCGCGCTTCCTCCCGCTTGTGGCGCATGAACTCGGTCCCGTAGGTTTGCTCGGCGGTGAACTGGTTGTGCGCTTGGCAGCGGAGCCGAATCCCGTCCGTCGTCGCGATGCTCCCGCGACCGACCGCCTCAACGTGATCAAGCTCGAGCCGCGTGCGCGCCTCGCACCGCTTCCCGCGGTCGCTCTCGAACGTGCACTGGCCGCCATCGCGCTGCCAGACCTTGCGCCGGACGTCGGCAGGGACATGGCGCTCGTTCTCGGACCGGCGCCGCGGGCCCGGTCGGGAGGCGGCCGCGCACTTGCGCTTCTCGAGCTGGGCGAGCAGCGCATCGAGCGCGCGGTCGAGCACTTGGGCGACGTCGCCGGAAGGGACGGCGTGCCCGAGCAACTCCTGCGCGCGGCGCAGTTTGTCGTGCGTGCCCTGTGCGATGGTCACTTGCAGCGCGAATCGCTCGGACGACAGTGGCGCGACCTTGGCTCGCGGGGAAGATGACCCAACATGCCCTGGGGCATGTTGCTCGGGCGACGCCTCAACATGCCCCGGGGCATGTTCGTTGGCGAGCCGAGAGGGTGCGATCGCCTGCACCCTGGTCGGCAGGTCTGGCCGCGGAAAGCGTTGTGCGAGCATCACCTCGATCTCGCCTTTGGTGCGGTGCGCGGCCACCGCCAGCAACTCCTCAGCGGTCTCCTCGGTCAGGTGCGGCGCCAGGAGAACGACGGCGCTCAGGTGCAACCGGCCGTCGGCCAGTGCCGGGAAGATGGCAGGGAATTGTCTGGCTGCGCGCGCCGCGTGAATGCGTTTGGAAGCCGCGTCCTCGGAGAGATGCAGTTCGCCCACGCACCAAGCGTGCATCGACGGATAGGCCGCGGGCAGGTAGAGCTTGCGCGCGTCGACTTCGGCGAGGTGGGCCAGCAGCGTGGCGGTCGTAGTGCGCTCCTGAGACACGAGCGCAGTGAGATCGCGCAACAGCACGTGGTCCGCGAGATGCGACAGCGAGAAGCTCTTCATGGCAGGACTCCGCGATAGAGACGAATCGCGGGGGCACCACAATTCATAGCATGCGTGTTCGCAGCGCTCGGAGAGCGGCGGACGCTGCGCAGAACGAAGCACGACGAAAGTTTTCTCGGCGGAGCAGGCTTCGGGTCGTCGGAGCGCATCCTCCGCACGCTGGCGCGCGGCCAGCGGAGCACCCGCGCGACGCAAAAGGTCGGGTCCGAGTGCGTGTCAACAGAAATCGTGGGTGGGTCCAGGCTCGAATCAACTGCCGAATCCCTGACAGTCGCCTAGCGCTTGGCCTTCATCTCGCTGGTCCAAAGCACGCTGTTGTCCGGGCGGAGCTCGAATTGGTGCGTCATGAGCACCGTTCCGCGCGTGGCGGTCCCGCCCGACCACTCGCGCTCACCAAGTGCGCCGCGAGACGACCACACCAAACGGAACGCGCCATTGCGCTGGGGCTGGAACGGGACGCGGGCCGTTGCACCGTCCTCGAGAGTCTCGACGACCACGGTCTGGTCGAAGACCGAGATTCGCAGGCGCTCGGCGGCGCGCCCCGAGTTGTTCACCACCACCACGTCACCGCTCCCGGACGGGAACAACGTGGTGTAGTTCTTCGAGCCATACCACGCGGCCGCCACAACCAATGCGAGCAGCAGCAATCTCTTGATCATCGCCTACCTCCCGGAAGCAGGGACGGTTCAAACGTGCGGGGAGCATACGCGCTCCCCGCAGGCGGGGTCATCAGCGCTCGGCCCGGGGGCAGGAGTCAGGCCTCACTTCCTGGCCGGCTGGCGATCGGTCCGCCACACGATCCCATCGCCCCGCACGAACTCGAAGCGGTGGCGCATGGGCAATGGCCCGTGCGTGAACCGGCCGCCTGTCCAGTGCCGGTCGTGATCGCCACCGCGCGGCCGCCACGCCACGTCAAACGTGCCGTCACGATCCGAGCGGAAGGGCATGCGGGCGCTGGCGCCGGGCTCGAGCGCGGCCACAACCACGCGGCGGCCTGCCACCGTGAAGCGCAGCCGCTCCAGCGGTTGCCCGCTGCGGTTGACGGCCACGATCTCGTGCGCACCGCGCGCGCGCGTCCGGGCGGTCTGGTTCCAGCCGTACCACGCGATCGCGAGTCCCAGCGCGATCCATAGCCAGCGCTGCATCGGTTCCCTCCGAAGCACAGGGCCCATCCGTGGGCCGCCGCGCAGCATAGTCGCGCCTCTGGCGGCGCGCCAAGCCAGCGTCTTGCGCCGTTACTCGCTCGCCGGGCCGTCGCCGCGCAGGCCTTTGGCCTCCTCGGAGAGCCGCACCTCGGCGACGGGCGACTCACGCGTGCCGCGGAACGCGCGGTAGAACGTGACCGCCGCGATCAGGTAGAGCGTGGCGGTCAGGTAGAACGGCACCGCGTAGCCGAAGCGTTCGATCACCACACCCGCCAGCGTCGCGCTCACCGCCCAGCCGATGTTCCACAGCATGTTGTTCAAGCTGGTCGAGCGCGCGCGCAGGTCCTGCGGCAGCACTTCCATCACGAATGCCTGGAGCAGCGGGGTGGAGGCCTGCATGAACGTGGCCCGCAGCCAGAACGCACCCACCGCCACCGGCAGGTGCCGTTCGCCGCCGAGCGTCACGAGGAATGGGAGCGACAAAAGCTCCGACGCCACCGCGGTGCGCAGCTTGCCGTAGCGCCGAGCCACCGCGGGTGCCGCCAGCGCCGCCAGGGCGGTGAGCACTTGCGCCACGCTGAAGTAGGTGCCGATCTGGGCGCTGGTGCACGCGAAGCGGTTCTGGAAGTAGAGATTCATGAACGGAATGACGAGCCCGGCCCCCATGCCGATGAGCAGGGCATTCAGCGCGATGGGCCGGAGCTTGCGCGTCTCGTGCACCGGTGGCGGCGTGGCACCCGCCGCGGCGCGCGGCTCGGCGAGGCCGCGCAACGCGAGCAGCGGGAGCGCCGCGGCCGCTGCGCAGAAAGCTCCCACCAACAGCGCCACGCGGTAAGCGTCGAACAGCGACGTGGCGGGTGCCACGAGCCGCACCCATACCGGCAGCGCGCCACCCAACGCGTTGCCGAGCACGCCCGCCAAGAGCGCGCTCGCGAAGAACATGCTGAACAGGTGCGTGCGTTCGCGCGGCGTGGAATGGTCGGTCAAGAACGGCGCCGCAGCGATGGTGAACAGCGATTGCCCGAGCCCCGCCACGAAGCCAGCGCCCAGCACCAGCGCGCCATCGGTGGTGAGCGCGCGCAGCAAGTGGCCCACGCCCTCGAGCACCGCGCCCAGCATGAGCGTGTTGCGGCGTCCCCAACGGTCGGCCAGCCAGCCCGCGGGCAACGCGGCGGCCACCATGCCTAGGGCACTCGCCGAGATGGCGCGCCCGACGAAGCCCTCGCTCCGGCCGGCCTCGACCAGGTAGAGGTTGAACAGCACGGAGAAGATGCCGTGCGCGCTCCACATGAGGAACTCCGCGCCCAGGTAGAGACGCGCCGGGCGCGAGAACAGTCGCGCCGCGTCGCGGAAGTCTCTCCATGCGGCGATCACCGGCGTCATGTGATTCCAGCCTCCTTGCCGAAAAAGAATCGGGGCGGCGGCCCGGTCGGGCCACCGCCCCTCACATCACATGCGGCTTCAGCCGACCGAATCGAGGATCGCCGTATCCACCGTGTGCCCGTTGGTCGCTTCGCTTCGCGACCGCATCAGCGGCTCGAAGGCGGCGGGCGTGAGCGCGATGAACAGGCGAGAGGTGGAATCCCCCGCGTTCTCGATGGAGTGCGGGACGCGGCCGTCGAAGTGGCAGGAGTCGCCGGCTTCGAGCAGCACCATGTGGTCCCCGCACGACAAGCGAAGCCGGCCCTCCACGCACAGAACGATCTCTTCGCCGTGGTGGAAATGCTGCTTGTCGCTCATCGAGGCGCCAGCAGGGAGGTCGGCCTGGAGCAGCTCGAGGTTCCGCCGCGGTTGCGCGGACAGCACCTCGACGCGTGAGCCGTTCCCGTTGACGCTCATGTTCGGCCGTTCGCTACGACGCACCACGTAGGGCACCAGGTCCTCTTCGACCACCAGGTACGCCACCGAGGTCTCCAGCGATTTCGCGAGATCCTGCAATGTCGCGAGCGACGGCGATGTTCGGCCGTTTTCCACCTGGCTCACGAAGCCTTTCGAGAGTCCGGTGGCTTCAGCCAACTGTTGCACCGTGAGCCCGCGGCGTAGCCGCAAGTCACGGATCCTACGACCCAACTGCATGAAGTCACCTCCGGAGGAGAGAGAGAGGGAGAGAGAGAAGTGACAGAACAGAGTTTAGGGAGTCGTCCAGAGACAGTCAACGAGCATCGAACGAAATCCGACCGCACCTACCTTTCCGGCAGCCGCGTCCGTTGCGCCGCGCATTCCGGCCCCCCGTCAGGGGGCGGGAGTGGGGACCGCTTCCACGGACTCGCTGCCGCCTGAGTCGCCGGCGTCTCCCAGGTACTGGAGCTGGACCAGGCGTTGGTAGAGCCCGCCCGCGGCCATCAACTGGGCGTGGCTGCCGGTCTCGCGCACCCGACCGTGGTGCAGCACCACGATCCGGTCCACGTCGTGGATGGTGGAGAGCCGGTGGGCGATCACCAGGCTGGTCCGGCCGGCGAGAAGCCGCCGGAGCGCCGAGCGGATCAGCCGCTCGGTGTGCGTGTCCACACTCGAAGTCGCCTCGTCCAACACCAGCAGGTCGGGGTCGCGCGCCAGCGTGCGGGCGAACGCCAGTAGCTGCTTCTCGCCCGCCGAGAGCGTCGCCCCGCGCTCGCGCACCTCGGCGGCGAAGCCGGCCGGGAGCCGCGCAACGACCGCGTCGGCATGCACTTCGGCGGCGGCCGAGCGCGCCTGGGCCGGGCTCACCGCCGGGTCCCCCAGCGTGATGTTCCCCTCGATGGTGCCCGAGAACAGGAACACGTCCTGGAGCACGAGGCCGATCCGCCGACGGAGGGAGTCCGGAGGCCACTCGGCGAGCGGGCGGCCGTTCACTCGGATCTCCCCCCGCTGTGGGGCGTAGAAGCGGAGCAGCAGGCTGGTGAGCGTGGTCTTGCCGGAACCGGTCGGGCCCACGATCGCCACCCGTTCACCGGGTTCCAGCGTGAAGCTCACGTCCTCGAGCACCCACTGCTCGCCGGAATAGGCGAACCACACATGGTCGAACTCCACTCGCATGCCGGCGCGGGCCTCGGCCCCATCCGGGGCGGGAGCGGGGAGCGCGCGAGCGGGGGTGGGCGCCGCGGCGCGAGCCGGAATGCGCACGTCGGCCACGCGCGCGCCGGGCAGGTCCACCGCGGCCGGGTCGACCGGGGTGTCGAGCAGTTCGAAGATGCGCTCGGCCGAGGCCATCGCCTGCTGCAGGATGCCGTACTTCTCCGACAGGTCCGAGAGCGGGCGGAAGAAGCGCTGCGTGTACTGGATGAACGCCACCAGCGTGCCCAGCGTGATTCCGGTCCACATCACCTGCCGGCCGCCGTACCACACGATCAGCGCCAGGGCCATGGCACTCACCAGTTCGAGCAGCGGGAAGAACACCGCGTGGTACTTGTTCGCGAGCAGGTTCGCGTCGCGATGCGCGGCGTTGATGCCGCGGAACTCGTCGTGGTTTCGTCCCTCGCGGCCCAGCTGCTGCACTGTGCTCATGCCGCCCAGGTTCTCGTTCATGAACGCGTTCAGGCGGGCGACGCAGCCGCGCACGTCGCGGAACACGCGGCGCACCCGCACGCGGAACGTGAGCGTGACCAGCACCATGAGCGGCAGCACCGAGAACGTCACCACCAGCAACTCGACATTCAACTGCGCCATGGCCACCACGATACCGATCAGGATGAACAGGTCGCCAAACAGCGCGTCAACGCCGGCGGTGAACATCTCGTTCAGCACGTCCACGTCGTTCGTGACGCGCGTCATCATGCGCCCGACCGGCTGCTTGTCGAAGTACGACACCGGCAGCCGCTGCAGGTGGCGGAACAGGTGCGCGCGCAGGTCGCGCATGAGGCTCTGCCCTACGCGCTGCATGATCTGAGTTTGCAGGTAGCCCAGCCCCAGCCCTATGAGCAGCGCCGACAGGTAGGTGAGCGCGATGCGGTCCAGCACATAGGTGTCGCGATGCCGGATGCCGAGGTCGATGGCCTCCTTCGTGAGCCACGGGTAGGCCAGTTGCACGCCCGCGGCGGCGAGTGTGACCAGCACCGCGAGCGCCACCTGCCCGCGGTAGGGCTTGAGGTAGGCGAGCATGCGCACCGCGAGGCGATGCTCGTAGGCGCGGCCCGCGCCGTCTTCCAGCTCGATGATGCTCACGATGCGGCGATCTCGTCTTCGAGTTGCTGCGCGCGGTGGAGTGCGGCGTAGTGGCCACCCAGCGCCAGCAGCTCGGCGTGGCGCCCGCGCTCCACCACCTGGCCGTGGTCCAGCACCAGGATCAGGTCGGCGTCGCGCACCGTGCTCACGCGGTGCGACACCAGCAGCGTCGTGCGGCGGCGCATCTCGCCGCGCAGCCCGCCGAGGATCGCCTCCTCGGTGTGGGTGTCCACGTTCGACAGGCAGTCGTCGAGTAGCAGGATGGGCGCGTCACGCAGCACGGCGCGCGCGATGGCGGTGCGCTGCTTCTGGCCGCCCGACAGCGTGATGCCGCGCTCGCCAACGTACGTGCGATAGCCGGCGGGGAACCCGGCGATGTCGCCGTGCAGGTGCGCCACGGTCGCGGCGCGCGCGACGAGCGCTTCGTTCTCTTCCTCAACACCGTAGGCGATATTGGCCGCGACCGTGGCTGAGAACAGGAACGGATCCTGCGGCACGCTCGCGACCTGCGCGCGGAGCCACGCCAGATCGAGCGTGCGCACGTCGTGGCCGTCCACGAACACGGTGCCAGCGGGCGGATCGAAGATGCGCGGCAGCACCGCAAGCACGGTGCTCTTTCCCGAGCCCGTACGTCCCACCAGCGCCACCGTGGAGCCGGCCGGCGCGCGGAACGAGACCCCGCGCAAGACGGCCTCCGGCGCGCCGGGGTATTGGAACGTGAGGTCGCGGAACTCCAGCTCGCCGCGGGCCGCGCCCGGCGGACGGTGCGCGCCGGGCGCGCTGGCGACGGCGGGCAGCTCCTCCAGCAAGTCGTTGATGCGGCGGAACGAGGCGGAGCCGCGCTGGAACAGGTTGATCACGTAGCCCAGTGCGACCATGGGCCAGTTGAGCATGCCCAAGTACACCGTGAACGCCACGAACTGGCCGAGCGTGATGTGGCCGTTGATCACCTCGCGGCCGCCGATCCAGATGGCGATCAACGCGCCCACGCCGCTCCAGAACGCGAGCGAGGGCTGGAAGATGCCGCTCACCCGGATCAGCTCGAGGTGCCCATTCCGGTAGTCCTCGGACAGCGCGTCGAAGCGCTCGGACTCGCGCGGCTCCGCGCCGAACGCGCGCACCACCCGCACGCCGGCCAGGTTCTCCTGCACCTGCGCCGAGAGCGCGGCCATGCGCTCCTGCACCCGCTCGAAGCGCCTATGGATGCGGTCGCCGAACCACCACACGGAAAACGAGATGAGCGGGAAAGGCAGCAGCGACCACAGCGTGAGCCGCGGGCTGATCGTCAGCATGAACGCCAGCGACAAGACGCCCACCGTGAGGGTGTTGACCGTGTACATCACGCCGGGGCCGAGCATCATGCGCACCGCCGACATGTCGTTGGTGG
>CAYQNV010000159.1:0-38199 GCA_964418975.1 uncultured bacterium
AGCACGCCCGCGCACATCACGATCGGCGAGGGCGGAATGGCGGCGCGGCCCACCTGATTATAGAGGCTGACATTGCCGCTCACGAACGGCAGCGGGGCGCCGGGTGCAGCGAGTCCGCCTAACGCGCGTGCCGCGCGCGCCAGTCCGGCGATCGAGTCCTCGAGGTCCCCCATCACGTCCGGATCCTCGGGATGGCCGAAGTTTAAGCAGTCGGTGAGCGCCCATGGGCGCGCTCCCACCACGGCCACGCTGCGTGCCGCCTCGGCCACGGCGAGCGCCGCCCCCGCCTCGGGGTCGCCCTCGCACCAGAACGGGTTGCCGGCCACGCCGAACGCCACACCCAGCGCCCGCTCGGGATGCACGCGCAACACGGCCGCGTCGCCCTCGCCCGCGCGCAGCCAGGTGCGCCCCTGCACGTCGCCGTCGTAGTGCCGGGTAAGGTAGTCGCGCGAGCCCACGTGTAGACCGGCAAGCAGCGTGAGCAGCGCCTTGCGCGTGTCGAGCGCGCGTCGCCGCGCGCGCGGCGGCTTGGGTCGGGCGCGCCGTGACGCCGGGCGCTCGACACGGCGCCCCGTGGTGATCGCCTCCACCTCGCACTCCACCAGCGTCTCGCCGTGCCACTCCACGGTGTAGCGCCGTTCCGGCACGGCCCGACCGATCACGCGCGCGCCGGCGCCGGGATGCACCTGGCCGAGCGCGAACTCACGTTCGTACAGGTCGCACAGCTCGGCGGCAAACGCCTCGGGCACCACCCAGCAATAGCGCTCCTGCGTCTCGGCGCACAGCAACACCTCGGGCGGCAGCTCACGGGCCACGCGATGCGCCCGTTCCAGCGACACGTGCGCTCCGCAGCCGCCCGCGGCCGCCAGCTCGCTCGTGGCGCACGCGATGCCGCCCGCGCCCAGGTCCTTGAATCCGCACGGGATGCCACGTTCGCGGACTCGCCGGAACGCCTCGTGGGTGGCCACATTCAACACGCGCTTCAAGAACGGGTCCGGCAGCTGGACGGCGCCGCGCTGGTCCCCGGTTCCCAGTTCGCCGGAAGCAAACGCGGCCCCGCCAAACCCGCTCTCGTCGGTGGGCTTGCCGACCAGGACGAACGCCCAGGGACCGGGACCCTCCGGCACTCGGCTCCGCAGCAAGCCCGCAGCCGGCGCCAGGCCCACTGCCACGACATTGACGAGGCAGTTCTGGTCGAAACCCGAGTCGAACACCGTATCGCCGCCCAGGTTCGGCACGCCAAGCGCGTTGCCGTACGAGGCGATGCCCTCCACCACACCGCGCAGGACGTCGCGCGCGTGCACACCCGAGCGCGGGTCCCCGAAGCGTAGGCAGTCGAGCACGCCCACGACCTCGGCGCCCATGCACACGATGTCGCGCACGATGCCACCCACGCCGGTGGCCGCGCCCTCCACCGGCAGCACCTGGCTCGGGTGGTTGTGGCTCTCGTGGCCGAGGACGAGCACGGTGTCGTCGCACGGCGCGGGCAGCGCCACGACGCCGGCGTCCTCCCCCGGGCCGATGATCACTTGCGGGGCCTGCGTGGGCAGGCGTTTCAGGAGATGGCGCGTGCTCTTGTACGAGCAGTGCTCGCTCCACAGGATTCCGAACAGCACTGCTTCGGCCCAACGTGGCGGTCGGCCGAGCAACTCGCCCAGCAGGCTCACCTCGTCCGGGTCGAGCGAGACGCCGCGCGACCGCAACCGTGCCGACACCGCGGCGGGGTCGCGGACCTCGTCTCGGGTCCAGGCTTCGCGGCTCGCCGTCTGCAGGCTCACGTGCGGGGTTCCTCGGCGCGCGCGAAGATGGCGTCAACACTGCGCAAGTGATGCGAGAGGTCGAAGCACTCCGACAATCGCTCGGGCGTGAGCCGTTCGCGCACTACGGGGTCGGCGGCGAGTGCGTCGCGGAACGGCGTGCCCCCGTCGGCTGCGGCCATCGCGTGCCGTTGGACGATGCGGTAGGCGTCGTCGCGCGCCAGCCCGGCGTCGGTGAGCGCCAACAGCACGCGCTGCGAGTGCACCAGCCCGCCGCCCGATTCCAGGTTCGCGAGCATGCGCGCTTCGTTGACGCGCAGCCCTTCCAGCACATAGGCCAAGTCGTGCGCCATGAAGTGCGCGGCGAGGAACGTGTCCGGCAGCGCCACGCGCTCCACGGAGGAGTGGCTGATGTCGCGCTCGTGCCACAGCGGCTGGTTCTCGAGCGCCGCGTGCGCGTAGGCCCGAAGCAGGCGTGCCAGCCCCGAGACGCGCTCGCAGCGCACCGGGTTCCGCTTGTGCGGCATCGCCGAGGAGCCCTTCTGGCGCTCGCTGAACGGTTCCTCGGCCTCGCGCACCTCGGTGCGCATCAAGTGCCGCACCTCGACGGCGATCTTGTCCATGGTGCCCCCGAGCACGGCGATGGCGCAGGCCAGGGCCGCGTGCCGGTCGCGCTGCACCACCTGGTTCGCCACCGGCTCGGGCGCGAGGGAGAGCCGGGCGAGCGCGCGTGTTTCGGTCTCGGCGTCGAGGTGCGCAAGCGTGCCCATGGCGCCGCTGTACTTGCCCACCGCGCACTCGGCGAGTCCCGACTGCAGTCGGTCGAGTCCTCGACCCAGTTCCTCGGACCACACCAGGCACTTGAGCCCGAACGTGATGGGCTCCGCGTGCACGCCATGCGAGCGCCCCACCATGGGCGTGCGCCGGTGGCGCTGCGCCAGCGTCCACGCCGCGCGCCGCAGGCGCGCAACCTCCACCACCAGCACGCGCCCTGCCTCCTGGAGCTGGCAGGCGAGCGCGGTGTCGACCAGGTCCGACGACGTCATGCCAGCGTGTAAGTAGCGCGCGTCGTCGCCGGCGGTCTCGGCCACCATGCTCAGGAACGCGATCACGTCGTGGTGCACCTCGGCCTCGAGTGCCAACATGCGCGCCAGGTCCAGCCGGGTCCGCTCGCGGATGCGCGCGCACGTGCCCGCCGGTACGTCGCCGCGCTCCTCGCGCACCGCGCTCGCCGCGAGTTCCACCTCGAACCACCAAGCGAGCCGGCGATCGTCGCTCCACACTTTAGCCATCTCGGGTCGGCTGTAGCGTTCGATCATGTCAGCGCTGCGGCGCCTCCTCGAGTGTCACCGTGACGGTGCGGAGCCGACCGTCGCGCTCGAGCTCGAGCGTGAGCCGGTCCCCCACCTGGGCGCCGTAGATGCTGCTCTGCGCGTCCTCGACGTCGTTCGTGACGCGGCCATTCACCTTGCGGATGCGGTCCAACGGGCGCACGCCCGCACGATCCGCCGGCCCGCCGCGGTCCACGCCCGACACGACCATGCCGCCGGTCTCCTTCCAGCCGAGTCGCCGCGCGATGACCTCGGTGACCGATTGAACGGTCATGCCCGGCCACGCCACGCGCACGCGGCCGAAGCGCCGCACTTCGGCGAGCACGCGCTTGGCGAGGTTGATGGGGATGGCGAATCCGAGCCCGATCGAGCCGCCCCCACTCGTGAAGATGAACGTGTTCACGCCGATCACCTCGCCGTCGGCATTCACGAGCGCGCCGCCGCTGTTGCCGGGATTGATGGAGGCGTCGGTCTGGATCATGTTCTTGTACATGCCCGACGGCGTCGCCTCGGCCTTGATGTCGCGCCGCGTCGCGCTCACCACGCCCGCGGTCACCGTGGGCTGCGGATCCTCGAGCAGGTAGCCGAACGGATTGCCGATGGCAATGGCCCACTCGCCCACCACCAGCGAGTCGCTGTTGCCGAGCGGGGCCACCGGCAGGTTGTCGCCCTCGATCTTCAGCACGGCTAGGTCGTAGACCTGCGAATCCCCGAGCAAGCGGGCGTTGAAATGGCGGCCGTCCGGCAGGTTCACGCGGATCTCGTCGGCGTTCCGCACCACGTGCGAATTGGTCACCACGATGCCGTCCGCGTCGACGATGACGCCCGAGCCCAGCCCGGGCACGCGCTGCTTGTAGAGGCTGGGCGGGAAGAAGCGTTCGAAGAACTCGTCGCGGAATGGCCGCCCGAACGGGTCGGCCCGCACCACGCGCGTGGCGACGACGCTCACCGTGACCACGGCCGGGCTCACGCGCTCGGCCGCGGTGACGATCGCGGTGCGGCGCGAGTGCGAAACGCTCTCCGGCTTGACGCGCGCCTCGCCCAGGCGCGGTCCCATGCGAAGCAGTCCGCCGGTCACCGCCACGCCCAGCACCACGCCGACGACGAACAACACGGTGGGGAGCCAGCGCTTCATGCCACGTCCTCCCGTGGCGCGTCTTCGTAGACGACCTGCTCCAGCGACAGGCCGTGCGGCGGTGCGATGACGCCGCAGCGCCCGCGATCGCGTGACGTCAGCACCGCCTGCATGTGCGCGGCCGGATCCGTGGTCGCGGCAGCGTCGAGCGCGGTGCCGACCAGATTGCGCACCATGTGATAGAGGAAGTGATCCGCCATCACGTCGAACGCCGCGCCGCCCTCGCACGCCGACCAGCGCGCGTGGTGCACGTGGCACATGGGATCGGCGGGCGAGCTGCCCACCGCCTGAAACGCCGAACAGTCGTGCGTCCCCGCGAGCGGCTCGGCCGAGGCTTGCAGCGCCGCGAGCGGCGGCAACGCGCCGGGCGCCCAGGCGTAGCGCTCGCGCAGCACGTCGGGTGCCGCGAGCAGCCGGTACTCATAGCGCCGCGCTCGGGCCGAGTGGCGGGCGTGGAACCCCTCGGGGCGCTCGGCCGCGGCCGTCACGCGCATGTCGCGCGGCAGTTCGCGGTTCAGGAGCGGCGGGAACGCGCGCGCGGGCAGCGTCGTCTCGTGCGCGAACGACGCGACCTGGCCGCGGGCATGCACGCCCGCGTCGGTGCGCCCCGCTCCCGCCACCGTCACGTCGCCGCTCGCCAGCACCCGACCCAATGCCGCCTCCAGTTCACCCTGCACCGTCCGCGTGTCCGGCTGCTTCTGCCAGCCGTGGAACGCGGTGCCGTCGTACGAGATCGTAAGGCGGAACGTCCGCGCCGCCGTCACCGTGTCCCGGCCGTGATGCCGGCAAGGCGCTCCGCGATCTGCACGGCATTGAGTGCCGCGCCCTTCCTGAGATTGTCCGATGAGAAGAAATACACCACCGAGTGATCGTCCGACGGGTCGCGGCGCGCGCGCCCCACGAGCACGTCGTCCTGCCCGCTCGCCTCGAGCGGCGTCGGGTAACGCTCGGCGTCCGGATCGTCCAGGACGCAAAGTCCCGGGAACGCCTGCCAGGCCGCGCGTGCGGCCGCAGGCGCGACCGCATGGTCAAACGTCACAACGACCGCCGCCGAGTGACCCACGCGCACCGGCACGCGCACCGCCGTGGGCGTGACGACCAGATCCGGCCGCCCGAGCATGCGGCGCGTCTCGTTCACGATCTTCCGCTCCTCCCCGGTCCAGCCCTCGCCGTCGAACCGGTCGATGTGCGGCAGCACGTTGAACGCGAACGGCGGCCGGCCATCGGCCCGCGGCGGCGGCGCGGCGTCGAGCCCGGCGCGCACGCCGCGCTCCAGTTCGTCCATGGCCTCACTGCCCGCTCCCGACACCGACTGGTAGCTGGAGACAACCACGCGCTCGAGTCGCGCCAGGGCGGCCAGCGGCGCCAGCGTCATGACGAGCGGGATCGCCACGCAGTTGCCGTTCGCCACCAGGCCCGGTCGCGCGTCAAGCAGGGCGCCATTTACCTCGGGCACCACCAACGGCACGTCCGCGTCCATGCGGTAGGCGCTCGAGTTGTCCACCACCCGGGCGCCGGCGGCGCGCGCGACGGGTGCCCACTGTCGCGAGAGCTCCGCCGACGTGGCGAACAGCGCCAGCGACACGCCCACGAACGCCTGCGCTGACACGGCCTGAACGGGTAAGTCGCGACCGCGGAACCGAAGCGTGCGCGACGCGGATCGTTCACTTGCGAGCAGGCGCAACTCATCCAGCGGGAAGGCGCGCTCTTCGAGGATCGCGAGGGTGGTGCGACCGACCATGCCGGTGGCGCCGAGGATGGCGACGGTGCGACTCACGCTCCACCCCGCTCAGGCACCCAGCCCTCCGCGTCACGGCGCGGAATGATCCGAGGAGATGCGGCAACCGGCGACACGAGTGCGGGTCTCCATGGAGGATGGTCCGACAGGTCGTCAGGAAAGAGTCAATCTACCGGCGCGACGCGGCAGCGTCAACGCGTGCCGGCTTGTGTCGTGACCGCCACGGCGCCCAGCCCAGCACTAGCGAGACGAGCGCGACGAGCACACCCGGCCAATCGCCGAAACGCGTGAACGGCGTGCGCGCGCCCGCGGCCGGCATGGGCGAGGTGAGCACGCCCGGCTCGAACGTCGGCAGTCGCGCGGTCACCACGCCGTGTGCGTCCACGACGGCGGTGACTCCGGTGTTCGCGCAACGTAGCAACGGCACGTGATGTTCCACTGCGCGAAACGGCGCCATCGCCGCATGCTGCGCGAGAGCGGCGCCGTCGCCGAACCACTCATCGTTGGTGATGTTCACGAGACCGCGCGCTCCAGCCCGCACGTCGTGTCGCGCCAGGTCCGGGAAGATCGACTCGAAGCAGATGAGCACCGCCAGCGGCTGGACTTGGCCATCCGGACCGCCCGGGCCCGGAAACAGTTTCGTTCCTACGCCCGGCTGCCACTCCGCCTGCCCCAGGTCCCAGCGACCCAACGCGGGGATCAGCGCCTGGAACGGGACGCGCTCGCCGAACGGCACCAGGTGGCGTTTGGCATAGACCGGAGACAGCGAACCATCCGGGTTCCACGTCCCGGCCGCGTTCCACGTGAGTGGCTTGCCGTCGGGGCCATACGTCCAGTGCGCGAAGCCCATTAGCACGGGGGCGCCGATCCGTGCCGCGAGGCGGGCGACCGCGACCGACTGGGCCGGGTTGCGGCGCAGGTAGGTGCCCGTGGCGGTCTCGGGCCAGATGACGAGCCGTGGCCGCGCGACGCGAGCAACCGAATCCGAGAGCGACACGAACGTGTCGAGGATCTGCTGTTGGTGTGTGCCCGCCCACTTGATCTCGCCCGGGATGTTGCCCTGTACCAACGCGACGAGCGGACCCTCGGGCGCCTGGCGCCGCGACAGCTCGAGCGAGCCCCACGCCAGCGGCAGCGCCAGCAGCAACAGCGCGGGCACGGCCGCGGCGGCGCGCCGCGTGCGCACCACGGAGACGAGTGCTGCGTTCACGAGCAGCAGCCACAGCGTCACCAGCGTGACGCTGCCGAGCGAGGCCAATTGCAGGATCGGCAGCACCTCGTGCTGGGTGTAACCGGGCTGGAACCACGGGAATCCCAGGTCGCCCGAACCGCGCAGTTCTTCGACGAGCACCATCGTCGCGGCAAACGTCCAGCGCGCCGGAACGCCGGAGCGGCGGGACAGCACACCCGCCAGCCAGGCCGCGAGCCCCCAGTAGACGGCGAGGTAGAGGGATCCCAGCAACCAGCCCAGGTACTTGAGCCAGCCGATGGTGAGCGCGACGTCGTTCAGGAGCGCGATCCAGTGCGTGCCGATCAGGAAGAACACCACGCCGCCCACGAACCCGAGCGCGAAACATGAACGCATGCGGCCCCCGGCCGCGCGGCGCTCGAGTGCCAGGAGCAGGGGGACGAGTGCCACCCACGCCAGCACGCCCGGGACTCGGGGCAGGAACGCCGCGCCGAGCGCGAGGCCCGACGCGGCGGCGTATGCGAGGTCCCGGCGGCCGGGAGCGGCCACGTCAGCCGACCTTCACTTCCCTGCCCTGGTCCGCGCTGCGATAGATGGCATCCATGAGTTCCATGACCGGCAGGATCTCCGCCGCCAGGCCCATGGGGTGCTTGGCGCCGCGGAGTGCATCGGCGAAGTGCTGGATCTGGGCTTCCATGGATTGCCGGTACTGGTTGCGCGAGGTCTCGAGCGTGGGCGTCACGTTCACGAGCGTGCCGTGCATGCCCTTGTGCACACGGAACGGGTTCAGGAGCGCAGCACCCCCCGAGCCGAACAGGTTCAGGTAGGCGAAGTCCTTTTCCATGAGCAGTCCCCAGGTGAGCTCGAGCGTGAGCGTGGCGCCCGACTCCAGTCGCAGGAACGCCGTGGCCGAGTCCTCCACCTCACCCTTGCGCGAGCGATGCACGCTGGCGGTGACCGAGACCACCTTCGGGCTCCCCATGACCCAAAGCCCCAGGTCGAGCATCTGGAAGCCCAGGTCGAGCACGACTCCGCCGCCCGACTCGCGCTGCTGCGCGCGCCACTCGTCGGAGTCCCACTCGGTCTTCTGTCGCAGCCAGCCGCCCTTGGCGAGGAAGATGTCGCCAAGATCGCCCTTGTCCACGAACTTGCGAAGAAGCTGCGCGTCGGGGCGGAATCGGTGCTGCAGTGCGCACATGAGCAAGCGATCGGCCTTCTTGGCCGCCTTGGCCATCGCGGCGGCCTCCGTGCCACTGCGGGCCAGCGGGCGCTCGCACAGCACGTGCTTGCCCGCTTCGAGTGCCGCCAGCGCCATGGGCGCGTGCAGGTAGTTCGGCGTGGTCAGGTCCACGGCGTCGATCGCGTCGGCCGCCAGCAGCTCCTCGAGCCTCGAGTAGGACGTCGGGACGCCGAACTTCGCGGCCACCCGCGCCGCCTTCTCGGGGTCGCGATCACACAGCGCCACCAACTCCACGTCCTCGAGTTTCTTGAGCGCGGGCAGGTGGTTGATCTGGGCGGCGGCGCCCACCCCGACGAGTGCGACTTTCAGCGTCTTCTTCGCCACGCGGCCTCCGATGACGACACGCCCCGACGGATGCGCCGCGCGACTGCGCGGGGCACCGCAACGCTGGCCCAAGCTAGTCAGCGCCCACGACATCGTCAAGCGTCGGGGGCACGCCGAGGCCATAGCGACGGAGCTTCTTGAGTAGTCCCTGTCGCGAGAGCCCGAGCGCACGAGCCGCCTGCGTCTTGTTGCCTTGCGTGCGGCGCAGCGTCTCGCGCAGGCGGCGCTCCTCGAGTGCGCGTGTCTCGGCGTGCAGGCCCGCACCCTCGGCCACCGCCTCGGCGAACGGCGCATCGGGCCAGTGCTCGGCGCCCACGCGCGTGCGTGCCCCCGCCACACTCACCGCGAACGCGCATGCGTTCGCCAGCTCGCGCACGTTCCCGGGCCAGGCGTGACGCAGCATCCGCTCGGCCAGGTCGGGTACCAGGTCCGGCGGCGGACCGCCCGCGCGCGCGGCGGCATGCGCCAGGAAGTGCCGTGCCAGCAGCAGCACGTCCCGGCCGCGTTCGCGTAAGGAAGGCAGCCGCAGCCGCACCGCGGCCAGACGGAAGAACAGGTCGGCGCGGAAACCGCCGCCGCTCACGGCGCGCTCGAGTGGGCGGTGCGTCGCCGCGATCACGCGTACGTCCACGCGTCGCGCGCGCGATTCCCCCACGCGGCGCGCCTCGCCCTCCTGGAGCACGCGCAGCAGCTTCATCTGCATCAGCGCGCTGGCGTCGCCGATCTCGTCCAGCAGCAGCGTGCCGCCCTCGGCGGCCTCGAACAGCCCGGCGCGGTCGCCGATGGCGCCGGTGAACGCCCCGCGCGCGTGTCCGAACAGTTCGCTCTCGATGAGCGTGTCGGGCGTGGCGCCGCAGTTCTGCGCCACGAACGGCTGGCGCCGGCGCGACGACAGGGCGTGCAGCGCGCGCGAGACCACTTCCTTTCCGCTGCCCGTCTCGCCCATCAGCAACACGGGCAGTCCGCTCGCCGCCACCCGCGGCAGCTGATCCACGAGCGCCCTCCACGCCGGGGAATCGCCGATCATCTCGGGAATCTCGAAGTTCGCAGCCACCTCACCTCGCGACGACCGTTCCATGAAGCTCCTCCAGAACTCCGGGAGCGGGGGCATTCGAACGGGGGCGTCCGTGATTCAGGGGCGGGTCCACTCCACGCCGCGCTCGCCGGGCGCGATGGTACCCAGCGGCCACACCGACTCGCCGGCGCGCGTGAGCTCGGCGGTCACCTCTGCGGCCGACTCGGGTGCGACCACCACCAGCATGCCGACTCCGAGATTGAGCGCGCTCCGAGCATCGTCCTCGGGCACGTCGCCGGCGCTCACGAGCCAACGGAACACCGCCGGCCGCGGCCACGCCTCGGCCGAGACGCGAGCGCGGCAGCCTGCAGGCAGGACGCGCACGAGGTTGCCCGCGATGCCGCCGCCCGTGACGTGCGCCATCGCCCGCACGCGACCGGCCTCGGCCAGCGGAAGGAGTGCGCGTCCGTACCAGCGATGCGGCGCCAGCAATGCGTCCGCCACGCTCTCCCCAGCGCCGCCTGGCAGTGGGTCGGCGAGCGACAAGCCGGAAGCCGCAAACACGCGGCGAGCGAGCGAGTAGCCGTTCGTGTGGAGTCCGCTCCCGGCGAGCCCCAGCACCAGGTCGTTCGGGCGGACGCGCGAGCCGTCCAGCAGCACGCCCGGCGACACGGTGCCCAACATGCAGCCCGCCACGTCGATCACGCCGGGCAGGTAGGTGTCGGGCATCTCGGCCGTCTCGCCGCCCAGCAGTGCCGCGCCCACTTCGCGGCAGGCGCGCGCCAGCCCCCGCACCGCGGCGAGCACGTCACTCGGCTCGAGCCTCGCCTGCGCCAGGTAGTCGAGGAACGCGAGTGGGCGGGCCCCGTGCACGAGCAGGTCGTTGGCACCGTGGTAGACGAGGTCGGCCGTGGCGTCGTCCAGCCGGCCTGCCGATTTCGCCAGGTGCAGCTTCGTGCCCACGCCGTCCAGGGTGGCGGCGAGCAGGCCGCTGGCACCCGGGAAGCGCATCACGCCCGCGAAGCCGCCCACCAACGGCGACACGCTCTCGCCCCACGTGGAACGCACCTCGCGCAGGATCTCGTCCTTGATCGCGTCGGAACGCTGCACGTCCACGCCGGCGTCGCGGTAGCGCATCAGCCCCCCACCCGCGTGCGCAGCCGCAGCAATTGGAGATCCTCACTGCTCGGGCTCGGCACGAGTGGGAACTTGCCCGCGCCATGCAGGCGCAGCAGGCAGTGCACGACCCCGGCGTCGAACTGCGTGCCGGCGCCGCGTTCCAGCTCGGCGAGTGCTACGGGCACCGGAAGCGCGCGGCGGTAGGGCCGGTCACTCGTCATGGCGTCGTACGCGTCGGCCACGTTCAGGATGCGCGCCCCGATGGGAACGTCGTCGGAGCGAAGCCCGAACGGATAGCCCAAGCCGTCCGGGCGCTCGTGGTGCGAGCGCACGATCTCGGCCACGCGCCGGAGCGTGCGCACCTTGGCCACGATCTCGGCGCCGGCCGCGGGGTGCGCGCGCAGCGTGCGTTGCTCTTCGTGCGTGAGCGTGCCGGGCTTTTGCAATATGTACTGGTGCTGCGGCCCGATCTTGCCCAGGTCGTGCACCAGTGCCGCGTACTCGATCTCCTCCACCTCGGACTCGGGACGACGCAGGCCGCGCGCGAGTCGGATGGAGTAGGTCGACACGCGCACCGAGTGGTGGCGCGTGTAGGGATCCACCTCCTCGAGCACCTCGGTGAGCGTTCGCACGAAGTCCTTGAGGTCGCTCTTCAGTTCCACGGACAGCTGGAACGCGTAGCGCGAAACCAGGACGGGCAGGGCCACCAGCAACAGTCCCCACACACCGGTGCTGCCCCACACCACGGCCGTGAGCGTGCCGAGGGCCACGAACGACAGGTGGTGCAGGATGCCATTCTGGAAGTTCCGCTGCCAGATGCGCCACGGGCTCGGACCCTCAGTGAGCCCGATCGCGAGCGAGACGCACATCGAATTCACGAGGAAGAACGTGAGCCCGCACCCGGCCAGCGCCAGCGCCGAGCCCGGGAATGGCACCTGGCCGATGTGTCCGCCGAGCAGCTCGTACACCGCGGCGGCCGCGAACGCGCCGAGCACGTAGATGGCCGCGTTGTGCGCCACGCGCACGGCCGGACGCCGTTGTACCAGGCCCTGCACCACGAACGCGACCGTCACGTCCAGCGCGGCCGTCCAGAACGGGCCAAGCAGGAGCAGCAGCGGCAGGTCCACCATGGTGCCCGCCGTCATCTGCCCGCCGCCGGGCAGCCGCACCGGGGTGATCTCCGCGAGCACCAGCAGCACCAGCCCGGCCACGACAACGGGCCATACCGCCGTCGGGTGCTGCGCCCACGCGAATCCCGCGAGCAGCAGCGCGGCTGCGACGACGACGACGTAGTAGAGGCGGAACAGGACCGGCCGCCGCGGCGATGTGGACGAGTTCACGATATCCCTATCGTGGGGGCTTCCGGTGAGGAAGGGAAGAAAAGCCGGGACCGACACCGGCTCACGGGAAAGAGACTACATCAACTGCCTTGCTGCGCCGTTACCAACCGGCCTTGCCCAGCAGCTCGATGATATCGAAGAACAGGTCCATGAACGGCCCACCTCCTTTGAGGGATCTCCGCTCCGGCCTCGGGCCGTGCGGGTGGGTCGCTTCGCTGGTGCCACCTGCTCCGCTTCGCTGGTCTCCTCCCGGGACGCCTGTCGGTCCCGAAACCCAAACTGCAAGTTGCGTACGAATGGCGCGGACGCGCCGGTTTCAGTTCTCGCTGACGTAGCTCTCGGCGCGCAACACGTACTCGGTGGGCTCCTTCACGCGCATGCCCGCCACCAGGCGGTTGAGCGCGGCGAGCGTGGCGAGCACCACGGCCTGCGGCGTGTCCTGTTCCACGGTGCAGCTGCCCGTGAGCACTTTCTCGTGGCGGTGCGCAAGCAGCGACAGCACCACCACCGCGATGCGCCGACCGCCCAGTTCCACGAACGTCACGTCGTGCACGCCGAGCGCCACCGGATCGGCGAGGAACTCCTGCACCGCGAGCGTCGTGGCCTGCGCCACCAAGCGGTGCGCGTCGTCGCGCGCGCTCCAGCCCGAGGCATTGCCCACGCGCGGCAGCCCTTTCCAACGCAACTCCACCTGAGCCTGCGTGCGCTGCCCGTTGACAATGAGGTTGGCGTTCTCGTAGCGAATACGATCGTCGCGCTCCGGTAGAGGTCGCGCCTCGGCTCGAACCTGTCCGAATGCCGCGGGCCTGGCCTCCGGCGATCGGCCCGCGGCGGGCGGGTCGGCCGGCGGGCCCAGGTCCGTGGGGCGTGCCAGCGCCACCGACACGATGCGATGGTCGATCGCGAGTCCCAGGTCGGTGCGCAGCACGGCCTGCACGTCGCGAACGATCTGCTTGGGCGAGCGCGCACTGCTGCTCACCACGTGCACTTCCAGCACATCGTCCGCTTCAGCCCGGACGCTCACGCCATCCACATCCCGGAGCCGGCGGATGGCTGCCTCGGCTCTTACGGCCAGGGGGGATCCCATCATGGTCAGGCCTCTCGGCTCACTGCTCGGGGGGGGCCGTGATGCGGGTGACACCCTAGCATACTCGCGGAACCCAAAGTGAAGGCGTAAGTTGGCTATCCGTGCAGCAGCCGGGCGCAGCGCCGGGGCCCCGCGGGCGAGCCGATCCTACCCCGTCCCTGGCCCGCCCTGGAACATCGGGAACAGGTCGTAGTGGACCAGCCCGTGCAGCTCGCGCACGCGCCCCTCGATCTCGCGGTGCGTGGTCTCCACCAGTCGTTCCGGCGAGAACGCCTCGATCGCCAGCGACGCCATCGCCGTGCCGCACGCCATGGCCTGGCGCAGCGCCTCGCCATCGGCGCGGTCGAGTCGGGCCAGCAGTCCCACGAAGCCACCCGCGAACGAGTCGCCCGCCCCGGTCGGGTCGGTGAGCGCCACCACCGGATAGGCCGGCGTGAGGAAGCGCTCGTCGCGCGAGTGGTAGAGCGCGCCGTGCTCGCCCTTCTTGATGATCACCGCGTGAGCGCCCTGCTCCACCAGCCGCTCGGCCGCGCGCGACAGGTGCGTCTCGCCCGCCAGCGCGCGGGCCTCCTCCTCGTTCAACAGCGCCACGTCCACGCGGCGCAGCACCTCGAGCACGCGGTCGGGTTTGCGTGCGATCCAGTAGTTCATGGTGTCGGAGAGCACGAGCCGGGGCTTGCGCATCTGCGACAACACCTCGAGCTGCAGGTCGGGATCGATGTTGGCGAGGAACACGTACGGGATGCGACGATGCGCGTCGGTGAGCTTGGGATGGAAGTCCG
Source organism: uncultured bacterium (assembly GCA_964418975.1). Classification (GTDB taxonomy): domain Bacteria; phylum Eisenbacteria; class RBG-16-71-46; order RBG-16-71-46; family RBG-16-71-46; genus JAIOPA01. Next base: position 14,058 of record CAYQNV010000159.1, read on the forward strand.
CGAACACATTGAGCTGGGTCTCGAGCGTGTGCGCGTGTCCCAGCTCGGCCATGTACTCGCCGCGCCAACGGAACGTGCGCCCCTTGGCCGCCTCCAGCCCGTCCAGGTCGATGCCGCGGTCCGCGAGCGTGCGACGGTGGCGGTCGGGGAAGTCCTGGCCCACGACCGCCACCACCGAAACGGGCGCAAAGTGGCTGGCCGAACACGAGAAGTAGGACGCCGAACCGCCGAGCGCCTCCTCGACCTCGCCGTACGGCGTGCGGATGGTGTCGAGCGCCACCGAACCCACCACGAGAATGCGCTGTGGGTTCACGCGCTCGCCTCCGCCGGACGTTCGAGCCGCTCGGGCGCCGAGACCCCCATGAGCGCGAGCCCGTTGCGCAACACCTGCGCCGCCGCGGCGCACAGGCGCAGGCGGTGGCGGCTCACGCTGACGTCGTCCGAGACGACGCGGCATTCGTGGTAGAAACGATGGAACTCGGCCGCGGTCTCCACCAGGAACGCCGGGATGCGATGCGGCTCGCGCGCCGCGGCGGCTCCGCGCACCACCTCGGGCCAGGTCGCGAGCTGGCGCACCAACGCGGTCTCGGCAGCGTGCGCGAGCGGCGACGGCGCGCCGTCGGCCGGCAACCACCCGGCCTCGGCACCCTTCCGCAGCACCGAGCAGATGCGGGCATGCGCGTACTGCACGTAGAACGCGGGGTTGTCGTCGTTCTGCCGCTTGGCGAGTTCGAGGTCGAAGTCCAAGTGCGAGCTGCTCGAACGCAGCAGGAAGAAGAACTTGGCGCAGTCCGCGCCCACTTCGTCCAGCAGGTCGCGCAGCGTGTCGAACTCACCCGCACGCTTGCTCATCTTTACCGCCTGCCCAGCGCGCAGCAGGTTCACCTGTTGCACGATCAGGACGTGCAGGAAATGTTTCTCCAGCCCAAACGCCTGGAGCGCCGCCGTCAGCGTGGAGACGTACGCATGATGGTCGGGTCCCCACAGGTTGATCGCGCGATCGAAGCCGCGCGAGCGCTTGTCGGCGTGGTAGGCGATGTCGGGCAGCAGGTAGGTCGGCCGGCCGTCGCTGCGCACGATGACGCGGTCCATCGCGTCGCCGTACTGGGAGGTGCGGAGCCATGTGGCCACCCCGCTGCCGCCGGCCGCACCCGCCTCGTCCCGCACGCGCGATTCGGCGGCCTCGGTCACGCCCTCGGGACGCTCGGCGCGGTAGGTGACACCACGTGCCTCGAGCGCCACGCGCGTGCGCTCCACCGCGTCCGGGTGCAGCGAGGACTCCCGGAACCAGCCGTCGAATGCCACGCCGTAGTCGGCAAGGTCGGCCCGTTGCCAGTCCACCACCAGCTCGAGCGCGCGATCGCGAAACCAGCTCGCGCCGTCGGCACGCGCGAGCGCGGCGCGTCCCTCGGCCTCGCTCAGGCGCGCGGCCAGCTCCGTCACGTATTCGCCGCGATAGCCCTCGGCCGGCAGCGCACGCGCAACTCCCACGCGCTCGGCGAAGCGCGCGGCGAGCGATTCGCCGAGCAGGTCCACCTGGTTGCCCGAGTCGTTCACGTAGAACTCGCTCGCCGAGGCGTACCCGGCGGCCTCGAGCAGGCGAACCAGCGCCGAGCCCACCGCCGCGGCGCGCGCGCTCACGATGTTCATGGGGCCGGTCGGGTTGGCGCTCACGTATTCCACGAGCACGCGCTCGCCCGCGCCCGCAGCCGAGCGGCCGAATGCCGCCGAGTCGGCCATGATGCGGCCCGGAAGCTCGGCCAGCCATGCGTCGCGATAGCGGAAGTTCAGGAAGCCCGGCCCGGCCACCTCGACCGCGCCGAACGGCGAGCCTTCCAGCGGAAAGTTCTGGGCGATCGCCTGGGCCAGCGCGCGTGGCGGTCGCTGCGCCGACTTGGCGAGCATCATGGCGAGGTTCGTCGTCCAGTCACCGTGCGACCGCTCGCGCGGGATGGCCAGTTCGACTTTGTCGAGGCGGTCGTACGCCGGGATCCCCGCGGCGGCGAGTGCTGCCGCGAGGCCGCGCGACAGCTCATTCCACACCAAGGTCCACTCTCCTGGCGTCGCCCCACAGCCGTTCGAGCAGGTAGTACTCGCGCGTCTGCTCGTGGAACACGTGCACCACGAAGTCCACGAAATCGAGTAGCACCCAGCGCCGCCCAGCGCCGCCCTCGACGTGCCACACACGCGCGCCGCGCTCGCGCAACTGGTCCTCGACAGCCTCGGCGATGGCCTTGACCTGCGGCTCGCTCGCGCCCGAGCAGATCAGGAAGTAGTCCGCCACGCACTCCAAGCTACGCAGGTCCAGCCCGACCATGTCGGTGGCCTTCTTGGACGCGGCCGCCTCTGCCGCGAGGCGCAGCAGCACCGGCGCGGCCAGCGCGGCCTGGGGACGCGGTGACGTCATGGCGCGCCTGTCGTCCGGCTCAGTGGTCACGCTGGACGGCGTAGTCGACCGCCGCGTCCAGGGCTCGCCGGGCCGCACTCGCGCGCTCGTCGGCGAGGATGCCGCGCGACTCCTCGGCCAATGCGGCGGCCCGCTCGCGCGCGTAACGGAATCCGCCGGTCTTCTCGATGAGCGCGGTAAGGCTCGCCCACTGGCGCGCCGTCCAGCGCTTGCGCCCAGCCAGCGACAGCAGGCGCCGGCGGTCGGCCTCGCTCGCCTGCCGCAATGCGGCGATCAACGGCAGCGTGACCTTGCCCTCGGCGAGATCGTGGCCCACGGGTTTGCCGGTGACCTCGGAATGGCTCAGGTAGTCGAACAGGTCGTCCACGATCTGGAACGCCACGCCGACCTTTTCGCCGAACTGCCGGTAGCGCTCGCGCCGCTTGAGGTCGCGCGCGCCGCCATTCAGCCCGGCGCCGATCTCGGTCGACGCCCCTATCAACGAACCGGTCTTGGAGCGGATCAGCTCCTCGTACTGCGGCTCCGTGACCCCGAGGTCGTAGGCATGCTGGAACTCGAGTGCTTCGCCGCACGACATCTCGCTCACCACGCGCGCGAGGATGCTCATCGCCCGGTTGTGACCGTTGTCCACGAGCAGCGACATGGACTGGGCGTACAGGTAGTCGCCCATGATGATCGCCATCTCGTCGGTCCACAGCCCGTTCACCGTGGGCATGCCGCGACGCAGGTGGCTGCGGTCCACGGAGTCGTCGTGGATCAAGGCGGCGGCATGCACCAACTCGACCACCGTGGCGCACACGACCGCGTCCTCTCCCAGGTGGCCGCGAAGCTTTGCGGTGAGCAACAGCAGCGTCGGCCGGAACTTCTTGCCGCGCGTGGCCAGCACGTGACCGCCCACCTCGTTGAGGATCGGGATGGGCGTCTTGAACAGGCCCTTCAGGCGGTCCTGTACCTGGTCCAGCTGGCGGCGGACGGGCCGCTGCAGGGCCAGGATGCTCGGGTCGGCGCTCATTGGGTTCCAGGGTCCGGGGATGGCGAGCGGCAAGGAAAAGGCGCGATGCAAGATAAGGACGGGTCAGGGTGCGGTCAAGGAAGCCGGCGCGCGTCCGCGAGCCGATCGAGCCGCGAGCGCAGTCGCTCGGGCGAGTTGAGCGACGGGTCCTCCAGCACATCCTCCAGCAATCGCTCCAGCACACGGCCCACTTCGGGGCCCGGGGCCAGCCCGAGTGCGCGCATCACGTCCTCGCCGCCCACGGCCAGGTCGCGCACCGAGAGCGCGGCCGAGGACGCGAGCACGCCATCGATGCGCCGCGCCATGGCCGCTAGGCGCGTGGGGTCGGGGCCGCGCGTGCCGTTGCCGAGCGCGTCCGCCATGCGCAGGTCGAACAGGTCGGCGACGGCGTCGGGGCCCACGCGTTTCACGAACCGGCGCACGGCGGCGTCGCTCCACTCCGAGCGATAGTCGAACATGTGCTCGCGCACGAGGTGCACGATGCGCTCGCGCACGGCGTGGGCGAAGCGCAAGCGTTCCAGCAGCGCATCCGCGAGTCGGGCGCTCAGCTCCTCGTGGCCATGGAACGTGCCCTCGCCCGCGCGCTCGCCCCGCGTGCCGGGCTTTCCGATATCGTGCAGCAGCGCGGCCCAGCGCACCTCGGGCTTGTCCGGGCTCGCCGCGTCGCAGGAGTAGATCGAATGGAAATAGACGTCGTAGGCATGGAAGCGATTCTGCGGCACCCCACGACACGCGGCCAGCTCGGGCAGCCACAGTTCGAGGAGCCCCGCCTCGCGCAGCACCTCGAGACCGACCGAGGGCCGCGGCGCTCGCATCAGCTTCTCCAACTCCTCCCGCACGCGCTCGACGGCGAGGCCCGCGGCGCGATCGCGCACCGCGCCCAGCGCGGCTCGCGTTTCGGGATCGAGCTCCATCTCGAGCACCGCAGCGAACCGGGCCGCGCGCAACGGCCGCAGCGCGTCCTCGCGGAAGCGGTCGAGCGGCTCCCCCACCGCGCGCAACCGGCGCCGCGCCAGATCCCGCGTTCCCTCGAACGGATCGAGCAGTTCGCCGCGCGCCACGTCGAACGCGAGCGCGTTCACGGTGAGGTCGCGGCGCGCCAGGTCTTGGACCGGGTCTTGGGTGAACCACACCTGGTCGGGGCGGCGCGCGTCGGCATATTCCCCTTCGCGCCGGAACGTGGTGCACTCGAGCTCGAGTCCCTCCCACAGCACCAGCACGGTGCCATGGCGCTCGCCCACGCCCTCGGTGCGCGAGAACCGCTCGCGCACGGCGGCCGGCTCGAGGTCGGTGGCCACGTCCCAGCGCCGGTCGGCGGGCCGGCCGAGCAGCACGTCGCGCACCGAGCCGCCCACCAGCAGCGCACGGTGGCCGCCCTGCTCCAGTCGCGCGAGTGCGGCGAGCAGCGGCTCGGGCCACACGTGTGCTTTCAGCCGCTGCTCGGCTCGCCGGCGGGCGCGCTCCGCCGTCCACGGCATCGCCCAGCTCCTCATGCGTCGAGCGCGCCCGCTCGCGGCGGCGGGGTACGCTCCGCGTGGGTGTTCGTTCTGCTGCTCATGGCACCATCCTACGCTTTCGCCGTGGACTCGCTCCGGGCGACTGTCTCGCTGCCGGCACCCGCGGTGACCGAACCGCAGCTCGAAGTGCCTGCCTCGTTCCCACCGCCGCGCGTTCGCGCCTGGCAGGTGGGATTGCTGCGTCCAGATCGGCTGGAGCACGCGGGACTCTCGTTCACGCTGGCGGCGGCGCTCACGGTGGCGTTCCGGGATCGCGCGAGTGCGGCCGGGGTCACGCTCGCAATGGGCGTGGCGAAGGAGTACTGGGACTCGCACCATGAAGGGGCCGAGGCCATGGACCTCGCCGCGGATGCCGTCGGAGTGGGTGTGGCGATGATCAGCGTCCGCGGCCGCGCCCCGTGAGCGAGCGGCCAGTGCGCGAGCGTCAGTCCGGCCCGCCCTTGCCGCCACCACCGCCGCCGCCTCTCGCTTCGTCGCCGCGCGCTGCCTGCGCGCCAAGTGCCGCAACGATCACGCCCGCTACCACGCTGCCCCCGACCAGTCCGGTGCGGTACCAGTCGAATCGGCGTGTGGTCAGCTGCTGGATGTCGTCGAGCGCGATCTGGAAGCTCACCGTTTGATCGACGGGGCCCTCGACGTCGCTCCGGTGGCGGACGCCGGTGAGCGAGTCCCCCGCGACCGTGGCGTAGTCGAAGTCGTACACCAGCCCCTCCCGCGTCTCGACGCGCACGCCACGACGCTCGGGCACCAGGTGGTAGTCGGCGCGCGGGATCTCGCGCAGCGTGGTACATCCGCTCGCCGCCAGCCACAGCGCGAGCACGGCGCCCGACAGGGCGCGGGTGCGGATCATCGAGGACGTCTCCGATCTCCCGGTGGGAGGCCCGGTCTGGGCGAGGGGGAACGCCACAAGGTTAGGCGGCGCGGTCACTGCGGGCAAGCGGGCGTGGCCCGAACCCGGGCGGTCAGTCCCAGAGCAGCAACCGGCCGCAGCCCTCGCAGATATGCAGGTGCGCCTCGCCGGGAGGCGGCGCCGCTGACGTGGGCAGCGTGAGCCGACAACCGAGACAGACACGGTTCCGCACCGTCGAGAGCCCGCGGCCATAGCGCCCGAGGCAGCGCTCGTAGATGACCAGCCAGCGGCGATCCAGCTTCTCGGCGAGTCGCTCGCGTTCGCGCACCACGGCCGGGGCGGGACCAAGCGCGTAGCCCATCTGCCGCCAGCGAGCGGCGCGGGCGGGATCCTTCACCTGCACCAGCAACTGGTCGAGCTCGTGCAGTTCGAGGAACGTGATCGCCACGCTCACCGTGGCACCTCGCGCAACAGGCTCGCGAGCAGCAGCGGGTCGCGGCGCTCGAGCAGTCGCTGGCGAGTGCGCTGCAGGCGAAGCGCCGACACCACCGCCGCGACGCGACGCATGTGCAGGTCCTCGGGCGACTCGCCGGGCGTCAGGACGAACGCGGCGACGTGCACGGGCAACGCATCCGCGGCATCCCACTCGAGCCCGCGCTCCGAGAGTCCCACCAGCACGAGCGGGGCGCGCACGCACAACGACCAGGCGCCGGTCACGGCGAAGCCGCGGCCAAGCGCGGTGCTCCCCAGCCGCTCGCGACGGGCGAGCTGCGTGGTGATCAACTCGGGGTGACGCACCGCGCGACGCTCGATCGCACACTGCACGAACTGATGAAACGCGGATTCGCGGCGCCGGTGCCGCAGTTCGAGGAGGTCGAGCGGGGTGTCGGTGAGCGGGAAGATCTCGGCGATCGCCATGGGTTCTCTCCTCCCTCGCGACAGGAGGAGAGTAACAGATGGCGCGTGGCCCGGAGTGATCTCGTTGGCCCGCAGCACGGCAGGCGCGACCAACTCCTCGCGAACGAACTGGGTCGCGTGCTGGATCGCACTTCCTGCACCGCGCGAGGGTCGAAGGCTAACTCGTTCGCTTGGCGTCGCTTCGTTCCCGCCACTTGCGTCGCAGCCAGGCCGAGCACCAGGCGCCTGCAAGCGCGAGCAATGCCGAGAACAACACGTCGCTCAACCAGTGACGGTCGAGATACAGGCGCGAGAATGCCACCAGTGCGGCCGCGAGCCACGCCGGAACCGCGCTCTTCGGCCAGCGCCGCGTCAACACGGCGGCCATCGTGAACGCATTGGCGGCGTGGCTCGAGGGGAACGAGGAGTTGCGCCGGTTCGTGTCGCCGTCGGGGCGCGTGCGAGCCACCGTCCACTTGAGGCCCTCGACCACGCCATTGACCGGCAGCAGTGCCACCACTGCGTCGGCCACGAACGCCCGACCCGATACTCCCGCGGCGAGCCCCAGCACCGCCCCACCGATCAGCACCACGCGGCTCTTGGAGCTCACCGCGCCCATGAACATGTGCATGCCGGGATCCTGGTGCGCCTGGACCCACGCGCGCATCGCGTCATCCATCGCCTGGAGCGGCCAGGCCACGAGCAGTCCCAGCAGAAGAGCGCGGGCGATCGGCATCAGCGCGGCCCCGGGAACCAGAACGCACTCGCCGGAAGCGTGCCCTCGAGGTCGCTCGCGGCCCGCACCGTGACCTGGTCCCCGGCACGCTGCCGAACGCGGACCACCTGGCCCGAGTCGAGCAGGATGTCCCCGGGTGGGAGCACGATGCTCGTGCGCACGACCGCCAGGCGCTGGTTCGTGCGCCACAGGCTTTCGAGCGGCCACCACACACCCGCCAAGACCGCTAGCACGAGCAGGCCCGGCGCCCATGGCCGTCGCGGCCAGAGATAGCCCGCCAAGGCGGCCACCACAAACGCCATCGCGGCCCACTCCCACGACCGTAACGGGAGTGCGCGTCCCGGCGCGCCCACGAGGCCACCGGCGTCTCGCACGCGCGCGGCCACCACCGCGAGTGCCGCGTCGCGTGCCTCGCGGCGATCGCCCCGGATCGCCCACACGGTGGCGGCCGCGACATCGTCGCGCTGGAGCGCGCCCCACGCGAGTCGCGCGGCGAGCGCGGGGTCGCCCGGATTCTCGTCCCACAGGCGTGCCCACTCCGCCTCGGCGCGCGCCACGTCGCCCGAGCGCGCGTGTGTGTCGGCGTCCACGGCGCGGTCATTCAAGCGTTTCACCCCGGCACGCGGCATTGCCCACACCGCGAGTGCCAAGCCCAGCACGATCGCCACGGCCGCGGCCAACTGCCACGGCCAGCGGGCGGGCGGCGCGGGCATGGCCGCGGCCAGGCGCTCCACCAGCCAGCGACGCACGTCGGCCTCTTGATCGGTGCGCCCGCCGTAGCGCGCGGCCGAGATGGCCTCGCGGATGCGCAGCACCTGGTCGCCGCGCGACTGAAGCCACGTCGAGGCCTCGTCCGCGGCGCGCCAGAAGTCGGAGCCACGCGCGAGCCCGATCGAGCGCAACCACTCGCGCTCTCGCGCGCGATCGGCGGCGGACGGATCCGGCGCGCGCGAGCGGCGCCCCGCCCCGAACGCGAGCGCGATCAGCAGTCCGCCCGCGAGCGCAACGGGTGGCCAAGCTGCGCGGCCGCCGGGGCGGCTGGGGCGCGAGCGGAACACGGTCGGGAGGCCATCCGCGTCCTCGCCCGTGGGCCCCCCACGCGCGGACAGCACATTGATCGCCAGTGCCGGCGGCGTCTGCGTGACGTAGCGCGAGGCATTCGGCTCGAACCATGACACCGTGGGTCCGGCCATGCGCAGTCGGCCCGCGCGTTTGGGCAGCAGCGTCCACAGGAACGTGCGCCGGCCGGGTCCGAATCGTCCCGCGGCGGGCAGGCTGTCCTCGACCGTCGAGGAGAACACCTCGAAGTCGTTGGGCGCATAACGCGGGGCGCGCAGCAGCGGCAGGTTGCCGAGGCCGCGAATGTCGAGCCGCGCGGTGATCGCCTGGTCCTGCGTGGTGTGCGAACGATCGGCGCTCCACTCGAGATTGAACTCCCCCACGCCGCCCCCGAAGCCTGCGGGCGGATCGGCGGGAAGCGGTCGCACCGAAACGCGCAGGCTGTCGCTCCGGATCTGTAACCGATTGCTCGCGAGGCCCCCGCCCAACAGATCCAACCCTCCACCTGCGGCGGGCGAGACCACGCCGCGCGCGGGCGAGATGACGGCGGGGCCGGGCGCCAGCGGATAGAGGCGGAGCGACCGCTCGGTCACCGAGACCTCATTGCGTCCTTCCTTCGCGCGGTAGCTCGAGGCCTCTCCCCACGTCTCGCTCCAGAACCCCGGTGTCGCGGGCGGGTCGTACTCGCTGTCCTCGGCCATGCTCACCCGCTGGACGAGCTGCACGCGCAGCAGACAGGCCTGCCCCACCACCGGCGCGGGCGGATCGAGCGATAGCATGAGCGAGGCCGCGTGGCTGCCCCGGCCGCGCCCACGCGCCGGAGCCGCCGACGTGGCCGCGGCGGCACTCACCACGAGCGGCATCTCGCCGCTCCGATAGGTCTGGCCGCCGACGGTGACGCGGATCGGGCCCACCGAATAGCGGCCGGCACGCGACGCGCCCAGCTCGAAGCGAAACAGCACCTGGTTCGTGGAGCGGCCGTTCACCCAGCTGAACTGCTGCGAGCGCGAGCTTCCCAGCAGCTCGATGCCGGCGGGCAGCGGGAACTGCGGATCCGCCACGCTGCCCCGGGGATCGGTCACCGTCACGAGCAGCGACACGACGCCGCCCACCTCGATCGCACCCATGCTCAGCCGCGCCTCGACGTCCACCGCCGCGATCGCGGGACGCCCGCTCGCGACCACGAGCACGACCGCCAGCAGGCCCGCACGCCACCCCACCACCACGCGGCGGATCACCAGTCCTTCCCCCGCTTCTCGCGTTGCGCGCGCGTGCGTCGCCGATCCTGCTTCTCGATGCGCTCGAGGTCGCCCAACGAGCCGAGTAGCTGCTCCGCTTGCGCCTGCGTCATGGGCTGCTGCATCCCGGGCGCGGGCGGGGTTTCCGCCGGCGTCGAGCGCGAGTCCCCCGCGTTCGGCTGCGGCGGCTGGTCCGGCTGCGACTCCCCCTGCCCGGGCTGTGGCTGCTGCTGCGGGTCGGGCTTCGGGTCGCCCTGCTCCGGCTGCTGTCCCTGCGGCTCGGGGTCGGGTTTCCGGGAGGCCTGCTCACGCTGCCGCTCCAGCCACTCGTAGTTCCAGCGTGCGTCGGCGTCGTTCGGGTCGCGCTCGAGCACGCGGCGCAGCTCGCCCAGCGCCTGGTCGTACTCGCCGCGGCCGCCGAGCAGCGTGCCGAGGTTGTAGCCCGCCATGCGCCCCGCCGCGTCGGGGCGAACGGTGAGCCGCGCGAGCTGCTGTTCCACGCTGTCCGCGCGCTGGAGGTGCGCCCTCGCCGTGGCGAGATTGGCGAGCAATCCCGACGGCGCGCGGGCCCGAAGGGCCCGCTTCGCATAAAGACTTTCGGCGCGCGCCCATTCCTTGCGCTTGAACGCGGCGTCGCCGCGCGCCCAATCGCTTTGTGCGCCGACCGAGCGCGGCAGGACCAGCAGGAGCAGGCCCGCGACCGCCACGGCACGAGCGGCGTGCGCGCCGCGGCCCGAGCGGGCCGCCCGGGCCGCTCGCGAGGCGAGCAGCGTGATCGAACGCCGCACAATGCGCCGACGTGGCGCGGCGATCAGCGTCGTGAGGCAGGCCGACGCCACCAGCGCCATCAACGGGAAGCGCGCCACGGGCCGCTCGACCAACCGCGTGCCCCGGCGTGAGCGCGCGAGCGAGCCAAGCGAGCCGGCAAGCCGCACCACCTCGCCACCCGAGCGCGCCGCGCTGAAGTAGGAGCCGCCCGTGCCGCGCGCCACTTCGCGCAGCAGCGGCTCGTCCAACCGCGAACGCACCACCTCGCCGTTCTCGTCGCGCTTCACGTCCACGGTGAGCCCCGTCACGTCGAGGATGGGGATCACGTCGCCCGCGGCCGTGCCCACTCCCACCACGAATACGCGCAGGCCCGCGCGGCGCAACTCCAAAATCGCCTCGCGGGCGTGGCCCTCGAGGTCCTCGCCATCGGTCCACACCACCATCGCCTGCTCATCGCGGCGCCCCGCCGGCAGCAGCTTGAGCCCCATGCGGAGTGCCCGGCCCAGGTCGCTGCCCGGCTCGCTCACGGTGCCCGGACCGATGGTCTCGAGTGTCAGGCGCACCGCGGCCTGGTCCAGCGTGAGTGGGCACAGGCGCACGGCGTCGCCGGCGAATGCGACCACGCCGACCCGGCTGCCCTGGAGTCGCTCGAGCAACGTCACGGCCTCGCGGCGGGCCTCTTCCATGCGCGAAGGCGCGACGTCGCGCGCCTCCATGCTCGACGACACGTCGATCACGAACGCGATGTCGGAACCCTGGGACTGGCGGCGCACCGCCTCGCGGCCCCACTGGGGTCCCGCCGCGCCCACGCCGAGCAGCAGCACGGCACCCATGCGTAGCAGCACCGCGGTCACGCGCTGGCGCGGCAGCAGCTGCACGAGCAGCCCGGGCAGTGGCCGGGTACCGAGCAACAACCGCAGCGAGCGGCTCGCGCGCGCCAGCATGCGCCATTCGAGAAAGGCGAGCGGTACCAGCAGCAGCAACCACAGCAGCCACAGGGGATTCTGGAACGTCATCGCACGCCCCCCCCGCTGCTCCTCGCTCGCTTGGTCGTTCGCATCCTCATGGCACCCGGAACGCCCACGTGGCGTTCGACCAGCCATACAGCGCCAACAGGATGGCGGCCAGCGCCAGCAGCAGCGGACCCAGGTCGCGGAACTCACGATACACGAGCGCCCGGATGGGGGCGCGCTCCATGCGATCGATCTCGGAATAGATGGCGGTGAGCGACGCCGTGTCTCCCGCGCGGAAGAACCGCCCGCCGGTGATGCGCGCGATCTCGATCAGCGGTCGCTCGTCCACGCTCACCTCCTGCATCACCGTGGTGCGGCCGAGCACCGGGTCGATCACCTCGACCGGCGCCACGGACGGACGGCCGACTAGCACCGAGTAGACGCGCACTCCCATGGCGCGCGCGAGGTCGGCCGAAGTCAACGGGTCGATGGCGCCGCGATTGTTCTCGCCGTCGGTCAAGAGCACGATCACTTTGCTCGGTGTGCGGCTCTCGCGCAGCCGCTGGACTGCCGTGGCGAGTCCCATGCCGATGGCGGTGCCGTCCTCGGCCAGGCCGAAGTCCAGCTGAGCCAACAGGTCCTGGAGCGTCTCGTGGTCGAGCGTGAGCGGGCACTGGGTGAACGCCGTGGCGGCGAAACCCACCAGCCCGATGCGATCGTGCGGGCGGCCCTTGATGAAGTCTCGTGCGGTGGCGCGGGCCACCATCAGCCGGTCGCCGCCGCCCATGTCGCCGGCGCGCATGCTGGGCGAGATGTCGATCGCGAGCACGATGTCCACGCCGCGCGAGTCCACCTCGCTCTGTTGCAGGCCCTGCTGTGGCCGGGCCGCAGCGAACAGTGCCAGTACGAGCGAAGCCCACGGCAGCAGGCGCACCACGAGCCACAGCCAGCGGGCGAGGCCCGGCGCCGGCAGGCTCACGGCGGAGCCCCACAGCAGTGCCGGCGGCCGCGTCGCGGGGCGCCGCGCACGCCACAGCAGCAGCGCCGGCAACAAGCCGAGCAGCGCGAGCAGCCACGGATACTCGAACCGGATCATGCGGCCTCCGGCGCGGGCGGCGGGCCGGCGCTCGGCCTTGCCGCGGCGGCGGCCGTCGCGGCCGCGGCGCGCGAGACCGCATCGAACCGCGACTGGGCCACGCGGCGGATGTAGCTTTCCACGGCGTCCTCGCAGCGCTTGGCCTCGGGCTCGGTGAGCGGGGCGCGCGCGAACTTGACCCGATCCCACAGCGCCAACAGGCCTTCGAGCCGCTCGAAGTCGTCCTCGGGCATGCGTGACGACTTCAAGCGTTCGAGCAGCTCCCCGCTCGTATCCCCCGGTCGCGGCGTGGTGACGGTGGCCTCGAGGAAGCGGCGCAGGATCGCGGTCAACTCGAGCGCATGCTCGCCGAAGCGAGCCGCCGCTGGCAGTTCGCGTGCGCGCAATGCGGCGAGCGAACGAAGTGCCTCGGCCGCGGGGTCGAGCCGGGGGCGAGCGGGACTCGGCGCGACCGCCGGCCGCGCCGCGGGGGCGGGCTTCCGCCGGCGCAGATGCCGGACCAGCGCGGCGCCCACTGCGAGCAACAGCATCACCAGCACTAGCGGCGTCCAGGCGATGCGCTCCCACCACGGCGCGCCGAGCGGGCCGTGCAGCGCGCGCAGGTCGGCGCCGCTGTCCGCGGCCGTGACCGTGGGGAGCACCGCGACGCGCACCGTCGGCAACCTGGTCGAGGCCGGCCGCGCGCTTCTCGGCAGCGAGCCCAGCTGCACCACCGGCCCCTCCACCGAGATGAGACCGGTCTCGAAGATCTGGAGCCGGGCCTCGAGCCACACGCTGTCCTTCCCGCCCGCCACGCCACGCCACCAACCCGGGCTCACCCGCCCGGCACGCACGCGCGACCAGCTGAACGCCCCGCCACTCCGGGGCGGCTCGAAGCGCACCTTCGCCCCGCGCTCCACGAACACCGCACCGCGATAGGTGAGCGCCTGACCGATGCGCGCGGACGAGGGCGTGACGCGCACCCCCATGCGCACACCGCCCGGGTCGCCGTAGCGCGTCTCGGCCCGGCCCGGCCCGGCGAGTCCGCCCGCCCGGAGCGCGACCGGCAGCGAGTCGCTCGGCACGACGGTGGCGTCGCCCTGCGCGCGAGCCGGCGCGCTCGCCAGTCCCGCCGCGAGCAGCGCCGCGAGCCACCCCACGGCCCACGCTACGGGCCGCGAGCTCACGCCACCCCCCGCCGCTTGCGGCGCTGGAAATAGCGCACGAGTGCCGGGACGTACGGCTTGTCGGTGCGGATCTCCACCACCGGGCACAGCGCCTGCGCGAGTGCCGCTTCCGCGGCGCGCCGGCGGTCGCGCGCGCCCGCCGCGTAGAGCCGGCGCAGCGACTCGCTGCCGGTGTCCACCAGCCGGCGTTTTCCAGTTTCCAGATCCTCGAGCATCACCCAGCCGGCGCGCGGCAGCTGTTCGTCCGCCGGATCGCGTACCGCCAGCGCCGTGAGTTCGTGCCGTCCGGCCATCACGCGCCAGTCGTGCGCGTCCAGATGGTCGTCGAAGTCGCTGATCCAGAACACGAGCGAGCGTCGCTTGAGCGTGCGCGTGAGGAAGCGCGCGGCCGCACCCAACCGCGTGCCGCGCGCCGACTCGTGGTCGAGCACGTCGCGCAGGATGCGCAGCAGGTGACTGCGGCCGCGGGCCGGCGGCACATAGTGCTCGACCTGGTCCGAGACCAGCGCCATGCCGACGCGATCGTTCTGGCGCACCGCCGCGAATCCGAGTACCGCGCACAGCTCGGCCCCCAGCTCGCGCTTCTCCTGGCCGCGCGTGCCGAACAGCATTGAGCGCGACACGTCCACCACCAGCATCACCGTGAGCTCGCGCTCCTCGACGAAACGCTTAACGTACGGTGCCCCGAGACGCGCGGTCACGTTCCAGTCGATATCGCGCACCTCGTCGCCGGGGACATAGGGCCGCACCTCCTCGAACTCGACCCCGCGGCCCTTGAACACGCTCTCCGTACCGCCCGAGAACAGGTCCTCGACCAGGCGCCGGCTGCGGATCTCGAGGCGGCGGACCTTGCGAAGCAGATCCTGCGTCGCCATCAGGGCACGCGCACCTGCTCCAGGATCCGGCGCGCGACCTCCTCGCCGTCCACGCCCTCCGCCTCGGCCTCGTAGGAGACCTGGATGCGATGGCGCAGCACGTCGAGCGCCACGGCCTTCACGTCGTCCGGCAGTACGTAGGGCCGGCCGCGGACGAGCGCGAAACCCTGGGCCCCGCGGACCAGGAACAGCGTGGCGCGCGGGCTCGCGCCGTATTGCACGAGATGTTCGAGCGGAAGCCCGAAGTCCTTGGGCCGGCGCGTGGCGGTGACCAGGTCCAGCACGTATTCCTGGATCTTGTCATCCACGTACACGCCCGAGAGAGCCTCGCGCGCCTCGATCACCTGCTCGCGAGTCGCCTGTGTCTTCAACTCCGGCATGGTCCCCAGTCCCGCCCGGCGCAGGATCTCCTTCTCTTCCGCGCGTTCGGGGTACCCCACCTTGACCTTGAGCATGAAGCGGTCGCTCTGGGCCTCGGGCAACGGATAGGTGCCCTCTTGCTCCACCGGGTTCTGGGTGGCGAGCACCAGGAACGGCTCATCGCGCGGGTGCGTGTCGTCCCCGAGCGTGACCTGCTTCTCCTGCATGGCCTCGAGCAGGGCCGACTGCACTTTCGCCGGCGCGCGGTTGATCTCGTCGGCGAGCACGATGTTGGAGAACAGTGGGCCGCGCTTGGCCGAGAACGTCCCTTCCTTGGGGTTGTAGATGAGCGTCCCGGTCAGGTCCGCGGGCAGCAGGTCGGGGGTGAACTGGATGCGGCGGAAACGCAGGGACAGCGCCTTGGCCAGGCTCGAGACGGCGAGCGTCTTGGCAAGGCCCGGCACGCCCTCCAACAGCACGTGGCCGCCGGTCAGCAGGCCGATGAGCAGGCGGTCGACCATGGCCTTCTGGCCGACCACGGCGCGGGCCACCTCTTCGCGGACGCGCGACAACGTTTCGCCCGCGCGCTCGATGCGCCGGGCGGATGCGGGATCGACGGTCATGCCTTCCTTCCTGGAAGGGAGTGGGACAGCCATGTCCTGACCACCAACCGCGCGAGTCTGGAGGCGGAACCGCCTGCCGTCAAGCCGCTTGCGGGGTCGGAGACGGGAAGCGCAGTGGCGGCGCCGGGTGCGGATCGGAGCGTTCGATCCAGTCCGCGAGCACGACGCGTGCGTCGGACAGTTCGAACGGAGATTCGAGTCGCTCGAGCTGGTCGAGGCGGTTCAACCGGCGCACGATCTCGATCATCGCACTCGCTTCGCCCGCTTCGCAGCGCTCGGTCTGCGCCCTTGCCATGAGCTGGTGCACGCGCAGCCGCGCCAAGGGCTCGATCGCCAGCTCGCGCCGGTAGCAGGCGGCGGCCGCCTCGAACCACGGCTCGGCGCGCTCCGGGAGGCCCGAGGCGAGCAGGACCAGCGCCCGGTGATGCAGGATCCGACCCGGGGCGATGCGCGGGTGCAGCCGCGAGGCCGCCTGGTATGCGAGGAGCGAGAGCATGGTGCGGGCCCAGGGCTTGAGAATGGCGTGGCAGGAGCGCGTGCGGCCGCGGAGGACTTTGCACGGTTGGTGCCACTCAACGGCCCGGCGAAATGCCGCGAAAGCCGCTGCCGGACGCGTCAACCGCCCGGTCCGGCATTGCGGTTCACGCGGTCGCGCAACTCAGCTTGCACGCACCCCGCTGGGCCCGCCGGCCTGCCAGGAGAACAGCGGGAAACCCTCGGCCAGCTCGCGCACCTCGCGGGCGATGTCCCGGGCGAGTGGTTCGTCGGCGGGGCGTTCGAGCACGCGCGCGATCCACCCGCCCACGCGCTGCATCTCCGCCACCCCCATGCCGCGCGTGGTGAGTGCCGGCGTACCGATGCGCACGCCGCTCGTCACCCAGGGTTTCTCGGGATCACCGGGCACGGCATTCTTGTTGACCGTGATCCCCACTCGGTGCAGGGCCGCTTCCGCCACCTTGCCGGTGAGCCCGGCGCCGCTTGCACCGGGGACGCGCCGGAGATCGAGCAGCAACAGGTGCGTGTCCGTGCCGCCAGAGACCAGATCGAAACCGTGGCCCACGAGCGTGTCGGCGAGCACGCGCGCGTTCTCGACGACGCGCCGGGAGTAGGCCTTGAAGTTCTCCCCCAGCGCCTCGCCGAAGCAGGCGGCCTTGGCCGCGATGACATGCATGAGCGGCCCGCCCTGAAGGCCCGGGAACACGCTCTTGTCGACTTTCTCGGCGAGTACCGCGCGACACAGGATCACGCCGCCGCGCGGCCCGCGCAGCGTCTTGTGCGTGGTGCTCGTGACCACGGCCGCGTGCGGGATGGGGTCGGGGTGGAGCCCCGCCGCCACCAGTCCGGCGATGTGCGCCATGTCCACCACGAGTGCCGCGCCCACTTCGTCGGCGATGCTGCCGAAGCGCGCGAAGTCGATGGCGCGCGGGTAGGCGCTGGCGCCGGCCACGATCAGTCGCGGGCGGTGCTCCTTGGCCATGCGCTCCACCTCGTCGTAGTCGATCCGCCCGTCCTCGAGGCGCACGCCATACTGCACCGCCTTCCACAGCCGGCCGCTCACCGAAACGGGATGGCCGTGCGTCAAGTGGCCGCCGTGCGCCAGGCTCATGCCGAGCAGCGTATCGCCCGCCTCGGACACGGCGAGATAGGCGGCCAGGTTCGCGGACGCGCCCGAATGCGGCTGCACGTTTACGTGCTCGGCGCCGAACAACTGCTTCAGCCGTTCACGCGCCAGGTTCTCGGCCACGTCCACCCACTCGCAGCCACCGTAATAGCGCTTGCCGGGCAGGCCCTCCGCGTACTTGTTCGTGAGCACCGAGCCCGCGGCCTCGCGCACCGCGTCGCTCACGTAGTTCTCGGAGGCGATCAGTTCGAGTTGCGTGCGCTGTCGCTCCTGCTCGGCGACGATCGCCTCGTGCAACTGCGGGTCCTGTCGCTGGATCGCGGACAATCACGCCTCCTGTTCGGTCCGGCCGGGGCCGGCGCCGTCACGGGGTCCGGCTGCTGCGAGCTTCGTAGTCGCGGATCTTTGCCACGCGCCGTTCGTGTCGCCCGCCGGTGAACGGCGTCTCGAGCCACACACGCAGCCAGCGCAACGCGTCCTCGACGCTCGGCGCCGTCTTGCCCCCAAGCGCCAGCACGTTGGAGTCGTTGTCGGTGCGCGTGAGCCGCGCGGTCTCATCGCTGGTCACCAGCGACGCGCGCACGCCCTCCACCTTGTTCGCGGCGATGCTCGAGCCGATGCCCGTGGCGCACACCACCACCCCGCGGTCCGCGCTACCGGTCGAGACGCGCTCGCCCACCGGGATGGTGAAGTCCGGATAGTCCACCGAGCGCTCGGCGGAATCCGTGCCGAGGTCGTCCACGTCGTGCCCGAGTCGCAGCAGTTCGGCCTTCACGCGCTCCTTGAGCGGGAAGCCCGCATGGTCACTGCCCAGCGCGATGCGCACGGTTCAGACCTTGCCCGCGGCGGCCGCGACCGTGCGGGGCACCTTGGTGAGCCAGCCGTGACGGTCGGGCAGGTCTCCCTTGACGATGCCGAAGAACGCCTGCTGGATGGCCTTCGTGACCGGGCCCACCTCGCCGTTGCCGACCGGGAGCCGGTCCACCGCGGTGATCGGCGTCACCTCCACGGCGGTGCCCGTGAAGAACACCTCGTCCGCCACGTAGAGCAGTTCGCGCGGCATGACCATCTCGCGCACCGTGTAGCCCAACTCGCGCGCCAGCTGCAGCACGCTCGCGCGCGTGATCCCGGCGAGGATGCTGTTGTGCATGGGCGGCGTGACCAGCTCGCCCTTCACGACCAGGAACAGGTTCTCGCCCGAGCCCTCGCTCACGTAACCGTGCACATCGAGCGCGATGGCCTCGGCGTAGCCATCCTCGACCGCCTCGAGCTTCAAGAGTTGCGAGTTCAGGTAGTTGCCGCCGGCTTTCGCCATGGCCGGCAATGTGTTCGGCGCCATACGCGCCCACGTGCCGATCTTCACCGAGACGCCCTTGGTGAGCGCGTCGTCGCCCAGGTACTTGCCCCACGGGTAGGCCGCCACCATGACCTCGATCGGCGTGCCGATCGGGTTCACACCGACGTGCGAGTAGCCGCGATAGATCAACGGGCGGATGTAGCATTCTTGCAATTGGTTCACCGCAACGGCCTCGATGCAGGCGCGCTCGATCTGCTCCGACGTGAACGGCACCTTCATGCGGTAGATCTTCGCCGAGTAGGCCAGCCGTTCGATGTGCTCGCCAAGACGGAAGATGGCCGGTCCCTGCTTGGTGTGGTAGCAGCGGATGCCCTCGAACACACTCGAGCCGTAGTGCAGCACATGCGACAGCACGTGGACCTTGGCGTCGTCCCACGCCACGAACTGGCCGTTCATCCAGATCTTCTCGCTTTTGGTCATCGCCATGGCAGGTTCCCTCGCGTCGGACGGACCGCAGTCACGAAAGCCGTCGCTCGCGCAGCGCTTGCCGCACGAACGGCGCGATGCGCCGCGCGTGACGACGCAGCCGCCGCCAGCACTCCTCGTACGCCTCGAACGAAGCTCCGAACGGATCGAACACCCGCAAGCCGGGTTCCCCCGGCTCCGGCCACTCACTCACCACGTGCACCTGTTCGCGCGGCACGCCAGCGGCCTCGAGCGTGGTGCGGTGCGACGCGCTCATCACGATCACCAGGTCGGCTTGGCGAGCCATGTCCGGCGTGACCAGCCGAGCCCGGTGTCCCGACAGGTCGTAGCCTTCCGCCGCGGCGATCCGCCGGGTGCCCTCGCTCGCCGGTTGACCGACCGTGGCCGCCGTGCCGGCCGAGGACACCTCGACCGCACCAGCGTCCTCCCCCAGCTCCGCCGCGAGTGCCAAGACCGCGAGCGGACTGCGACAGGTGTTGCCGGTGCAGACGAACAGGACGTTCAGGAGGGGCCCCGGATGCGACATTCGACACGAGGATAGGTGGCCCGTTTCGGGGCCGTCAAACGTTTCCATGCGTGAGGTCGTCGAAAACGCCGAGCCAGGGCGTGACGTCCAGGTCACCTCGCCGAAGGAGCTTCGGTCGCGGTCCCGACACGTCCACGAGCGTCGAAGGAACGCCGCCGCGTCGCGGCCCGCCATCCAGCACGAGGTCGAGCTGGTTGCCGAAGTAGCCCACGACTTCCTCGGCGGTCTCGGCCGGCGGCTGGCCGGATAGGTTGGCGCTGCTCGAGACCACCGGCCCGCCGAAGCGCTGGAGCAGCGCGTGCGACAGCGTGTCGCGCGGACAACGAAGCGCGATGGTGTCGCCCGCCCCCCGCACGCCGATGGGCACGATCTCGGCCGCCACGAAGATGAGCGAAAGCGGACCCGGCCAGCACTCTTTAATGAGCTTGCGCGCCACCGGGCTCAACGACAGCGCCAGTCCGTCGGCCTGCGACGGCTCGGGAATGAGCGAGATGAACGCGTGTCGCGGGTCGCGGCGCTTTAGGCGGCCGACCAGTTCCACCGCCGCCACGTCGAACAGCGAACAGCCCAGCCCATAAACCGTGTCGGTCGGGAACGCGATCACGCCGCCACGCATGATGGCCCGCGCTGCCGCCTCGAGCGCCGCGCGCTCGGGGTGGGCCGCGTCGACGGTCAGGACTTCCACGCGGATCTCATCGCGTCTTGACCGCGCCGGCCATGCGCTCGGCGTGCTGCTCGAGCCGGCGGGCCAGTGCCGCGTCGGATACGGCCAGGATGCGGACCGCGAGGAAGGCCGCATTGCGCGCGCCCCAGGCGCCTACGCCGAGCGTGCCCACCGGCACGCCCGGCGGCATCTGCACCGTGGAGAGCAGCGCGTCAAACCCACCAAGCGGCGAGGAGGCGAGCGGCACCCCGAGCACCGGGAGTCGCGTGTGCGCGGCCATGGCGCCGGCAAGGTGAGCCGCCCCGCCCGCCGCCGCGATGATCACGCGCAAGCCGCGCGAACGGGCCGAGCGCGCCCATGCTGCGGCCGCATCCGGCGTGCGGTGCGCCGAGCGCACCACCAGCTCGCAGCCGACACCGAAATCGCCCAGCACGCGGGCCGCCTCGTCGAGGACGGGGCGGTCGGACTCGCTGCCCATGACGATGCCCACCTTCACCGCGGCCTTGGGCTTCGCCTTGCTCATGCGCGCTTCGCCATCCCTTCCACCGACCTGGCGATGTCGGTGCGGCAGCGCCAGCCTTCGCCCGAGAGTTCCTCGCGCGCCGCCTGCACGCGCTGGCGCGCCTCCTCCACCGAGGCGCCGGTGGCGGTGAGATAAGCCGCCCGACCGCCGCGCACGACCCATTCCCCGGATTCACGGCGTGTGCCCGCATGGAACACCAGCAAGCCCTGCCGTTCCACCGCATCGAGCCCGCGCAGCACACCCCCGCCGCGCACATCGTTCGGATAGCCCGCGTCCACGAGTGCCAAGGTCACCGCCGCCCCCGCGCCGCGGCGGATCGCGGACGGCTCGAGCTCGCCACGCGCCGCATCCGCAAGCAGCGTGCCGAGCGAGCCCTCGAGCAAGGGCAGGATGCTCTGCGTCTCGGGATCGCCGAACCTCGCATTGAACTCCACGACCCAAAGCCCATCGTTCCCGAGCATGACCCCAGCATACAACGCGCCCCGGTAGGGCGTCCCGCGCGCCGCGAGCGCGCGGAGGACTGGGGTGATCACCCGCTCTGACACCTCCCGTTCGATCGCGGCCGTCACCGTTGGCGTGGGTGCGTAAGCCCCCATGCCGCCGGTATTCGGGCCGCGATCGCCGTCGTGGGCGCGCTTGTAATCGCGCGCGGCGGGCAGCAGCACGTGGCGGTGCCCATCGCACACCGCGATGACCGAGGCCTCCTCGCCCGCAAGGAAGCGCTCGAGCACGACGCGTCGCCCGCCTCCGCCGAATCGCCCGCCCTCAAGGCATTCGCGCACGAACGATTCGGCCTCGGCGTACGAGTCGCTCACGAGCACGCCCTTGCCCGCGGCGAGCCCGTCCGCCTTCACCACCCAGCGCGGGCCAAAGCGCGCGAGCGCGGCGAGCGCGGGCGACAACGTCTCGTACGCCTCGGCCGCGGCGGTGGGCACGCCGGCTTCGAGCATGACCTGCTTGGCGAACCACTTGCTCGATTCGAGTCGCGCCGGTTCGCGCGCTGCACCCGAAACGGGAATGCCCGCCGCGGCAAGCGCGTCGGCGACGCCCGCGGCGAGCGGGGCCTCGGGGCCCACGACCACGAGCGTGACCGCCTCGCGGCGCGCCTCCTCGACGACGGCGCGCGCGTCGTCGAGTGCCAGTGCCAGGCAACGAAACGCACGCGCGATCCCCTCGTTGCCGGGAGCCACCAGGATCTCGGGCTGCTCGGGATCGCGCGCGAGACGCCACGCGAGCGCGTGCTCGCGCCCACCGGCACCGAGGACGAGGATACGTGCGGACATGACGCGGAATCTAGACGACTTCTGGAGCGGGCGCATCCAGCCGTGCGTGCGTCCCGCGCGTCAGTCGAGCCCCGCTTGCCGAGCGAGTGCCGCGAAGCGAGCGCGCCCGCGCGCGGCACTCGCGCGGCCGGCGGCGTCCCAGGTAAGCGCCAGGTCCACCGGGGCCAACGCTTCAACGGCAAGCGCGAACGCGAGCGCGCCAGCCAGCCCACCCGGTTCGCACGCGGCCTGCCACGCGGCCGCCGTGCGCGCGGAGGCGACTCCGGGACAGAGCAGGAACGGTCCGCCGCGAAGCTGCCCCGGAGAGGCCGTCGCAAGACCCACGGTGACGATGGCCTCCGCTTCGCGCAGTTCGTCGTCCAGTTCCAGCGGCACGCCCGCCGGGGTCCGTCCCGCGACGAACGACGTCCCGTCCGGAGTGTGCGCGAACACCGGGATCCCGAGCACGTCGCGCAGCCGAGCGGGCTCGGCGGCTAGCTCCTCCCCAGCGGGACTCGCGAGCAACACGAACTGTCGCCCGCGCGGCACTCCCATGGTGGCAAGTGCCACCACCAGTTCGTCGAGCGCGATCTCTAGTGTTTCGATCGTGCCGTCGCCAATGCCGGCGACGATCGCGGTGATGAGCGGCGCGACGAAGCGCTGGGTGAGCGGCCCGTCCTCGGGCGTCGCGAGTGCCGCCCGGACGGAGCGGCGGAACGCGACCTGTTCGGGCCTCACGAGCCAGCTGAGCGCGCGGCGAGTTCCTCGCGGATCAGCCGCTGCAACACCTGGGGTACGGCCTGACCGCCACTCTTCTTCATGGCCTGGCCCACCAAGAAACCGAATGTGGCTTGGCGCCCGGCGAGCACCTGTGCCACTGGCCCCGGGTTCTCGTCCAACACCGCACGAACAAGCGGACGCAATGCTTCCTCGGTAGAAAGTACGGTTCCAAGCGTCACGAACAGAGTGGCTGGATCGGCTCCTCCCAGCATGACCTTCTCGAGCACGCTCTTCGCAGACATCGCGGTCACACTCATCGACTCGATGTGGGACAGCAGGTGAGCGAGCGAGGCGGGGGGAGCAAGGGTCCGAAGTTCAGCGACGCTCTTCCAAGGATTGCCCTGGTATCTCAGGATCTCACCAGTGACCCACTTGCAAGCCAGCTTTGGAGCCACACCCTTTGAGACAACCTCTTCAAAGTACTCGGAAAGCTCTCTTGACTGAGTGAGCACGGCGGCGTCGTAGGCCGGCAGCGCGTACTGCGCGCGGAAGCGGGCTTCGCGCTCCCAGGGCAGTTCCGGTACTGCCGCCTTCGCCTCGGCGCGTTGCACCTCGCTCACGCGCAGGACGGGAAGATCGGGGTCGGGAAAATAGCGGTAGTCGTGCGCGTGCTCCTTGGAACGCATCACCGCCAAGCGGTCGTGGTCGGCGTCGTAGAGCAACGTCGCCTGCTCCACCCGGCCGCCCGACTCGAGGCACTCCACCTGGCGGGCGATCTCGGCGGTGACGCCTCGTTCGACCCCCTTGATGGTGTTCAGGTTCTTGAGCTCGGTCTTGGTGCCGAGTGCGATCTGCCCGGCGGGCCGGATGCTCACGTTCGCGTCGCAGCGGAGCTGGCCCTTCTCCATGTCGCCGTCCGAGAGGCCGAGCCAGCGCACCAGGCGACGAAGTTCGCCGAGAAACGCCGTGCACTCCGCCGGCGTGCGCAGCACCGGCTCCGTGACCAGCTCGAGCAGCGGCACGCCGGCGCGATTGAAATCCACGCGCGACAGCCGCCGGTCGCCGCGCCGCTCGGGGTGGAACGACTTGCCGGCATCCTCCTCGCAGTGGATGCGTGTGAGCGCGATCGCCCGCGCCACGCCGTCCGCCACGATCGGCAGCGCGCCGCCTTCGCACAGCGGGCGGTCGTACTGCGAGATCTGGTAATTCTTCGGCATATCGGGATAAAAGTAGTTCTTGCGCGCGAACACGCTCTCGGAGCGGATCTCGCACTGGAGCGCGGTGCCGAGCCGGAGTGCGAACTCGAGCGCCGCGGCGTTCGCGCGCGGCAGCGCGCCCGGCAGGCCCAGGCACACCGGGCACACATTCGTGTTGGGCTCCGATCCGAACGCGACCGGGCAGCCGCAGAAGCATGAGCCGTTCCAACCCCTGCCATCCGGCTTCCGCCACGTGCCGTTCGCCGACGCCGACGCGCTGGCCGCGGCCG
>CAYQNV010000160.1:0-10210 GCA_964418975.1 uncultured bacterium
CCCTCGAACGACCAGCCGAGCGTGAGGTCGAAGTCGCCTTCCTGCACACGCTGGAACCAGGCGCTAAAGTCGTACGTTCGCACGTTTGCATCCACACCCACGTCGCGCAGCCCGCGTGCGATCACCTGTGCCGCACGGACCCAGTCGGACCAGCCCGAGACGGCGAGGATCTCATATCGCCACGGCCTTCCGTTCGGAAGCCGGCGCAAGCCGTCAGCCCCCTTGCCGAACCCCGCTTCGTCGAGCAGCGCGGTGGCGGCCGGGATGTCGTGCCGCACCCAGGCGCCGGCCGCGACCGCCGTGGAATCCCGCCACGTCGCGTAGGCGTCACTCAGGCCGGTGGCGTCCGCCGGTCTGGAGTAGTGGTAGAGCGCGACGTCCACGAGCAGGTCGCGATCAATCGCCATGCTGAGAGCCTTTCGCACGCGCGCGTCGGCGAACGGGGCGCGCGTGGTGTTCGCGTACAGGAAGATCGTGCTGCCGGTGAGCGGGAACCAATAGCCGTGCTCCTCCGGCGCGCGCTGGACGAACACGCGGTCGATGGCTGGGACGAAGTTGCCCGCCCAGTCCACTTCGTCGAACACGAGGGCGAGGTTCGCGCGGTCGTTCCCCGGGTAGGCAGGGAAGCGCAGCGCCTCGACCTTGGGGAGCCCCGGCTGCCAGTAGTGGGGATTCCGGCCGAGCTCGTAGACCTGGTTCTGGAACAAACGCACTTCGGTGAACGGGCCGGTCGCCACCGGATGCTCGTTCGCGAATCCGACGGGGTCTGCGACACCGCCCCAGGCGTGCTCGGGGACGATCTGCTGCGCCACGAGTTCGTCCGCTCCCGGGATGAACACGCGGTTGAAGCGGAAGTCCACGGTGCTGCTGTCCACCGCACGCACGGCTTCGAGGAATCCCCAGACGCCCCGGCGGTCGAGCGCCGGGAAACGCTGGAGGAGCCGGAACGTGAACGCCACGTCGTGCGCCGAGTAGGCCCGACCGTCGGACCACAGCACGCCGCGCCGCGTCGTGATGCGCAGCACCCGGTCCCGCTCGCGCCACTCGCGAGCGGTGGCGAGCCACGGCACCATGAGACCCTGCACGCTGTTGAACACGAACAGCGGCTCGTACACGCCCGCCAGAGTCGGCCAGCGCGCGGAGGTCGCTGTCGTGAGTGGGTTGAAGTTCCGCACCCAGGAGGCCTGTTGCTCCTGCGAGACGACGAGCACGCCCGGCGGGAGCGAGGTGCGTTGCTTCGAGCAGGCGCCCGAGAGGAATGCCAGGGCCGCGACCGCCACGGCGGCATATGGGGCCCGCGGGCGCATCACCTGGACCGGTACACGCGTACGTAATCCACCAGGAGCTGCTGCGGGAAGGTCGTGCTGGCGTCCGGCGGGCCGACGAATCCGCCGCCCACGGCGAGGTCGAGGATGATGAAGAAGGGGTGATCGAACACCCAGCGCGCGCCCCCCGGGAGGCTGCTTGGCGTGACCGTGAAATAGACCTGGTCGTCGAAGAACCAGGTGATCTTGCTCGAGGTCCACTCCACGGCGTAGACGTGGAACGCGGAGTCGAGCGTCGTGCCGGGCACCGTGTAGGAGCGCGTGACGGCGCTGCCGCCCGAATAGCTGGGGCCGTGCAGGGCCCCGTGCAGCAGGCTCGGCTCCTGGCCGCGATACTCCATAATGTCGATCTCGCCGCACGCGGGCCAGCCTGCGGTGCCGAAGTCGGCGCCCAGCAGCCAGAATGCGGGCCACAGTCCCTGCCCGCGCGGCATGCGCATGCGCGCCTCGAAGCGGCCGCCCGCCCGCTCGCACCGCCCGCGCGTGTTGATCCGCCCCGACGTGTACTCGCGGCCCAGGTAGCTCTCCGACCGCGCGGTGATCGCCAGGTTGCCCGTGCCGTCGAGCGAGACGTTCTCGGGCCGCGAGGTGTCGTACTCGAGCTGCCCGTTGCCCCAGTCTGTGCCGATGTCGTACGTCCACTTCGCCGAATCGGGCGACTGGCCCGCCAGACCAGTGAACTCGTCCTGCCAGACGAGTTTCCAACTGGGCTTCGTGGGATGCTTCGCGCAAGCCGTGCTCGCTGCGACCAGCGCAATGAGACACGTGCTCACGAGGACGGCCGACTGCCTCCAGGCGCCGCCCCAGCTCACACGGCCGCCACGCGCGCCCGGGCCGTGGTCCCGGGGAAAATCCGCATGTCGGACAGCGCCGCGTCGAGAACGTACGTCGCGGCGCCGATGGCGATGGAGCGCGGCCCCAACTCGCTCATCCGCACATCCGCGGCCGCCAGCGAACTGACCAGCGTGCGATTGCGGATGGCGTTCCGCAGCGGCTCGAGCAGCAGGTCCCCGACGCGGGCGAGACCGCCCCCGAGGATGACGACTCGCGGATTCATGAGATTGAGCAGGCCTGCGATCGCGATGCCGAGGTGGTCGGCCGCCTCATGCACGATCTGGAGCGCCAGCGGGTCGCCCGCGAGCGCAGCGTCTTCGATCGCATCGATGGTCGGCGGCGCACCCCACAGCGTGCTCTCCGGGTGCTGGGTGAGCAGTTCCTTCGCGCGCTCGACCAACGCGGGCGCGCCCACGAACGTGGCGAGGCAACCGCGCAGCCCGCACGGGCACGGCTTGCCGTGCGAATCGATGGCCACGTGGCCGATCTCGCCCGCGACCCCGGTGGCGCCACGGTAGACCTCGCCACGCACGAAGTGCCCCGAGCCCACGCCCGTCGCCACCTTGACGTAGGCGAAATCGTCGATGCCGCGCCCGGCGCCCCACCAGTGTTCGGCGAGCGCTCCGAGATTGGCGTCGTTGTCCACGAGCAACGGAACGCGATAGCGCGCCGCGATCTCCTCGAAGCCGCTCCGGCCGTGCCAATCCGGCAGGACCACTTCGGAGAAGTCGTCCGGATGCTTGGGATCGATCGGGCAGGGGACGGCGATCCCGATGCCCACGAGCCGGCGGCGACTGCCCGGCTTCTCCGCGAGGCAAGCCGCACAAAGCTCCACGATGAGCGCGCGCGTGCCGGTCGGGTCGCTGCGTGACTGGTGGGCCCGGTGTTGCCAGACCAGCACATGGCCGCGAAGGTCGGTGAGCGTCACCGCCAGGTGCGCGGCGCCCATGTCCACGCCGAGGATCGTGCCCGCGTCGTACTGGAACTCGAGCACGATCGGCGGACGCCCGCCCTGCGAAGGCCCGACGCCCACCTCGGCGACCAGCCCGGTCGGCAGCAGCTCGTCCACGATCTCGGTGACCGTGGAGCGGGACAGCCCCGTGCGCCTCGCGATATCGGCGCGCGAGATCCGGTGCTCCTTCCAGATGAGGCGCAGGATGTCATGGGCGAGCGGGTCGACCCGCGGCGCCGGCGCTCGCTTCGACCCGTTCGTGCTCATCGACTTTCGGTTCATCTGCGTCCAGGGCCCTCACTGGCTCGCACGGCCTGCCGCATGAGCCTACTGGTGGAAATAGATGTTGTCGGCGAACACGGTGCGCGTGTCGCCGGAGAGGATGAGCTGGGCCAGGTGTGCCCGGCTGGCCAGGCCGGTGAAGTTCGAAAGCGGGATCTCGAGTGCGACCCACGACTCCGTGACGAGCGGCGGGGTCGAGGCCGCGTTGAACGTCAGCTCGCTCTGGGAATCGTCGTCCCCACCGAACACGCCGTTCGCCCCGAAGTCCACGAGCTTCACCTTGAACGTCGTGCCGGCCGGCACCCAGACGTCCATGTGGAACGCCGTCATCGACGAAGCGTCGAGGACGCGAGACCCGAACTCGATCCCCGCGACCACGAGGTTCGTGTAGAGCTTGGCGGGATCGCCCGAGATCACCAGATCCGCGACCTCGGCGTTGTCCCAGGTCGCCGACCAGGTATCCACGGGGACGCTGGGGTAGGGGCCGCTGAAGAGCGACACGACGCTGGCCGCCGGCAGCGTCGGCGTGGGCGCGGCCGTCGCCGGCGGCGCCGTCGCGGTGACGTTGACCGCGCCCGTGACGGCGATGGTTCCGAGGTGCGCCGTGACGCTGGCGCTGCCCGCCCCCTGCACGAGGACCCTGCCATCCTCGACCCTCAGGACCGCGGGGTCGGACGACACGAACGTGAAGTAGCCGGGCATGTGCGCCACGACCCGATCGAGTCCGGCGATCGCGAACGTCGTGCTCGTGGTCCCCTGGAGATCCACCGCCGTGCCCACGATGACATTCAGGGTCCTCGGAGCGAGCGCCGGGCGAGGGTTCGTGATCGTCGCATCGTTCACGAACTCCACGTCATCCAGCCAGAGCGTGAGCCCGATGCCAGCCTCGGGCCCCTCGGCGAGGAAGAACAGCCCCGGCTCGAAGTCGAGCTTCGCAGCGAGCGGGATCGGGACCAGCACACGCGACCACGCCGTGGTGACCGGGATCGCCGAGCGCTTGGCCTCGTACCGGGAGGTGCCGGTGTTGTCGTTGCCCAGCCCCACGACGTCGAGCGTGGCCGCGCGACTGCCCTTCACCCAGAAGCTCAGCGCGTTGTAGGAGGTGAGGCTGCGGGCCCGGCGGGTCACGAACGCGCCCCCCGCATAGCTTCCGGTGGGATCGCCCACGGCCGGAACCGTGAACCGGAGCGAAGCCGTGCCCGAGTGCCTCTCGACCGAGTCGACGGAAAGCGCGTCCAGCTTGGACCCCGCGAACGCCTGGAATCCCACCTGGGCTCCGAAGTCGTCCCGGAACACGACGGGATCCGTGATCGGGGGCCAGACCTCGGTGGGCATCCTGCGCGAGCAGCCCGTCAGGACGAGCAGGGTCGAAGCGGCCACGAGGGCACTCCGGACTGGGAACCTGAAGCTCACTCCAGACCTCCGGCCTGTGCTGGTATCTCCGTCCGAGTTCGGCCTCGAAGCCGCGAACATCGCAGCCCGGCGCGGCCCCGTGCAAGCGCGGGGCCGCCGCCCGGGCGGCGGATCAGCGGTACAGCTTCTTCACGCTGCCCCAGGTCGTGGCCTTGGTGGACGTCCCCAGGTCGCGCTGGAACGAGATGTTGTCGTAATACACCCCGGAGGCCACGTAGTTCGAGCCCGTGTTGGCGAACCCGAACTGCAGGATGTGGCCGACCAGGGCCGGGGAGATATTGATCGTGATCGAGTAGGTGCCCCATGCGGTCGGGATCGCTGTCATGTCCACCGTGATGAAGTTGCTCAGCGAGTAGCCGGCATTGGGGTCTAGTGTCTTGGGTCTTCCGACTTTCGTGTGGCTGAGAATGCTGGCCTGAGAGCCTGATAGGCTGGGCGCGGACCCCGAACTCCGAGGACGCGCGATGACGATCGACAGCCGGACGCTCTACACGACACTGCTGGGCCTGAAGGCACCGTGGGAGATCACGGACGTGGAGATGAAGCAGCCGCCGGGCGAGGTGCACATCCGGGTGGCGTTGCCGCAGGACACGCTCTGGGTGTGTCCGCAGTGCGGCAGCGCGGCGCCGATCCACGACCACCAGGAGCGCCGCTGGCGACATCTGGACACCTGCCAGTTCCCGACGATCGTGCACGCACGCGTGCCGCGCCTGAAGTGCCCGACGCATGGCATCAAGCAACTGCCGGTGCCGTGGGCGGAGGCGGGCTCGCGGTTCACGGCGATGTTGGAGATGTTCGCCATCGACTGGCTCAAGTACGCGAGCCTCAAGGCAGTGGCGAAGCAGTTGCGGATCAGCTGGGCGGAGGCGGACGGCATCATGAAGCGAGCGGTCGCGCGCGGACTCGAGCGACGCCAGCTCGAGGCGCCGCGTCACGCGGGCGTGGACGAGACGAGCTTCCAGAAGCGGCACGAGTACGTGACGGTGGTGAGCGACTTGGAGCGCAGCGTGGTCGTGCACGTCGCCGACGATCGCGGTCGCGAGGCGCTGGATGGCTTCTGGACGAGCCTGACGCCGGAGCAACGCGAGCAGGTCGAGGCGGTATCGATGGACATGTGGGAGCCCTACATCCAGTCGACGCGTGCGCATCTGCCGGGGGCCGAGGCGAAGATCGTGTTCGACAAGTTCCACGTCGCGCAGCATCTCGGCAACGCCGTCGACCTCGTGCGGCGCCAGGACCATCGCGCCCGCATGGCCGAAGGTGACCCGATCCTCAAGGGGACCAAGTACCGCTGGCTGGAGAACCCGAAGGGCCGCGACTGGTCGGAGGCGCGCGCCTTCAACCTGCTGCGCGAAATCGCGACCCGCGTGGGACGTGCATGGGCGATCCGCGAAGCGGCGATGGCGCTGTGGAACCTGCACCGTCCGGGCGTCGCGGATCGGAACTTCGCGGACTGGTACCGCTGGGCGAGGCGCAGCCAGCTCGAGCCGATGCGCAAGGTCGCGGCGATGATCAAGCGCCACTGGACGAATATCCGGACCTACTTCACGCACCGGATCACCAACGCCGGGGCCGAGTCGATCAACGCGAAGATCCAGGCGGCGAAGCGGCGCGCCTGCGGCTTCCGCAACCGCGGGCGCTTCCGCACCGCGATCTACTTCCACTGCGGCGGGCTCGACCTCTATCCCGCGTGCATGGCGACGAGCTCATGATTCCAGCCACACCATTGTCGGATGACCCAACTTGAGAAGGTCGCGCCAAGGGGCGCTCGCGCCGTCGCGCACACGTAGGATGGTCCCTCCATCCGGGCTCTGGGCCTGCGCCCCGCGGATCACGAAGTTCGCGTCCGTTTTCCAGCCCTGCACATCGCCGGGGTTCTCGGTATCCAGCTTCGACTCGCCCGTCGCGAGCTTGATCCTGTGCATGTCGAAGACCTTCCTGTCGCGCAGGTTGAGCCCGACTAGCACCTCGTCCGGGTGCGCGCGGTTCACGATCAGGTTCGTCGCACGCACGCCCGCGTGCGGCGTGAGGTCCTTGACGACGTCGCCGGCGAGATCCACCGAGTACAGGTGAAAGTTCTCGTGCCCGTCCACGTCCTGCAGGTAGAGGACGTGCCTGCCGTCCTGGGCCCACAAATGATCTCGGATACCACGTTTCGCATCGTGGGTGATCATCCGGTCATCGGACTGCCCGAGGGTCCGCACCCACACGTTGAGCACGTTGGATTTGGAGGGAGCAAGGTAGCTGAGGCGCGTGCCGTCGGGCGCGATGCGGGGTTGGGCCTTGACCGGATTGCCGAGGAACACCTCGCGGGGCGCAAGCGGCGGGAGTCCGCCACGAGCGGGCACCGGGGCGATCGCCATCCAGGTCAGGACCGCCAGGCACGGAAGCGAGGCAATGCGGTACGGGAATCTCACGATAGACCTCCTGGGCAGGTGGGCTCGGGGGCCCTTGCGAACTCACTCTATGGCCAGAGCCAGCCGAAAGTCCCCGCGGTCACCAGCCCGTATACGAATCCGTCGAAGGTGTGCTTGAGCGTGGTGCCCACCGCCTTCTTGTACCAGATGGTGTCCTGCCAGAGTGCGAGCGCGTAGCCCACGAACGCCACCGTGCCGACCGTGCGGAACACGGCCATGTAGGGCGCGCCAGCGCCCAGCGACAAACCCGCGACGTAGCCCGCGAACAAGCTCACGACGATGCAGTACACGAACCACAGGAGCAGACTGCTGCCCATGTTGAACGGGCCCGGCTTGAGGAATGTGGCGATGAACACGGGTCCGCGGTTGAGCTTGGCGAGGAACTCCGGCGATTTCATGCCGGCCATGCTCTCGGCCCTCGGGATCATGTAGTCCCCGGGCGGCAACTTGAACTTCTGAAGCGCCTCGAGCACACCGTCCTGGTCGGGAAGCACGCGGAAGTCGTTCCGGTGATAGCTGAGCGCCATATGGATCACCGAGCTCACCACGAAAACGAACACCGCCGCCAACAGGATGGGTAGCCACAACGAGGTCACCGGGACGAGTGCGTGCATGGGCACCTCCGGTTCGAGTCGGGATCGGCCCGCGCGGCGGGCCGCAGTTTCGCCACGGATGCAATGGCAGGGTGCGTGCGTGGGAGTCTAGTGCGCTCGCGCGTCGTGGGGAACCGGGAAATGCGCTGTCAGGCAAGTCCGCCGCGACTCCCAAGAGTTCAAGGTATGCATGCGCTCCGAAAGCGCCTCGAGCCAGAGTCGAGGCCCCTGGCGGTCAGTTGCACGGCCAGGGGCCCCAGCCCGCGTCGATCGCGAAGCCCGGCGGCGCCTCGCGAGCCTGCCCGAATCTCGTTACCTCACGAGCACGATCCTCCGGTCGGATTGGTAGGCGCGTGCGCTGGTGAGCGAAGTCGCGCGCATGCGCAGGAAGTAGACCCCCGCCTCGGCGAATCGTCCACCGTCCCCACGTCCCGCCCACGATGCCGAATGTTTCCCGGGCTCCATCGGACTGTCCACGAGGCTCGCTACCTGCCGTCCGGTCACGTCGTAAATGACCAACGAGACCTGACTCCGCTCCGGAAGCCCGAAGTGCAATCGCGTGCTCAGGCTGAACGGATTGGGCGTCACCCGAGAGAGCTCGAAGTCAACGGGGATGAGTGGACGGTCCGAATTGTCGGCGGGCGAAGTGCTCGCGACGCTGCCTCCGCCTGTCGGTGCCGATGCCTTCGCCCCACGCACCTGCGTGTTCCCGGCGCTGAGCACTTGAGCCACGGTCCTCGTACCCGACCACTTGCTCGCGAACCACAGCCCTCCATTCTTGTTCCACACGGTGATCGCGATCGAATCCGCGGTCCCCGGCTCGCCCAGATCCGCGATCACCACCTGAAGCGTCGCGTTGCCTTCGATGCTGATCGGCGACAACGGGTTGGTGATGTCCTGGATATTGGCCTTGCCATTGAAGGTGGCCGTGCCGCCCGCGGTGGTCACGACAACCGCAAGCGACGTCATGGCGTTGCCCTTGATCTGATACACCCTCCCGGCGTTTCGGACGATGGTGTTTATGTTGCCCTGGAGGTTGGTGTTGCTCTTGTTGTACTTCACGTTGAATCCGAAATTGTTCTTCGTCCCGGTGGCACCCGAAACGAGTCCCGCCGAGTTCGTCAACACCAGGTATCCGCCGCCGGTGATGAACTCCGACGCGGGCTTGGACACGGTCACCACGCTGTTCTCGTCAGAGCTGTTGCGAGTGTAGTAGTTGTTCACGATCACACCGACCGTGAAGCTCTGAGAGTTGCTGGCACCGATGTTCACGTTCCAGTTGTAGGTCACGGTGCCCGTCTTGGGATCGCCAGCGGTCACCAGCCCCGGCGACAAGTTGGAGACGATCACCGTGTTGTTGTCGCGATTGATGAACGTGACCCGCGCGTTCCGGATGTCGCCCGGGGCCGCATCTCCTCCGGCCGCTGTGATGTCCTGAATCGTGGCACTGAGCGTCACGATCGCCGCGCCCGACGACGCGCCCGCGGTTGAGGCGAACACCGCGCCGGTGTAGGTCGACCTCGCATCCTCGGCAGCGACGGTAAGCGTGCCGGGAGTGGGAGGCGTGACCGCGAAGTTCGGATTCGCTCCCCCGATCACGGCGGTCACCGTGCGCGGACCGGGCGCAAGCTGGCCGGTCGGCGCCGTTCCGAAGGGCGTGGGCTCGAGCAGCGCCACTGTCAGCGTGCCCGTGAGGGACGTGCCACTGGGTGCCAGCGTGATCGTGCCCATCTCCTGTGTCCCGACATAGACCGTGACCGTGCTGGCGGCATGCAGGCCGCCTGCCACGCCACCGGGGAGTGTGGTAGTAAACGTGACGACGTCGCTGTACTGCTGAGGATTCGGGGAGATCAGCAGCGCGGTGGAGATCGGGGCGACCGCCACCGTGAGCAGGCCGTCGACGAAGCCGATCGTGTAGTTCCCGAGCCCAGAACCCACGACCGGGCCCACGGAGATCGGGTAGGGACCCACCAGCGCCGCCGAATGTGTACCTGCGCTCACGAGCGTCGCGCTGGTCACGGCGTCGGCGTACTTGAGACCCAGGGTCGTAAACTCCGTGCCGGCGAATACCAGCGTCGTTCCGAAGATCTTGGTGGTGCTGTTCGCCGTCACCGTCAATGTCGCTCTGCTCACGGCTAGCGTGCCGTTAGCGGTCACTACGAAGTAATTGGCCGCCGTCCCGCCGGAGGTCGCGATCGTGTGCGATCCGTAGGTGGCCGCAGCGCCGGTCGCGGTCGACAGCAGGACGCCCGTGATCACCGCGTAGCTGTCGCCGTAATAGAGCGTGCCGCTCGAGGAGTACGTCAGCGTCGGATCGGCGCCGCCGTAGGTCTTCGACTGGTCGTCGGCCGTGGCCGTCAGCGCGGCGGCCTTACCGACCGTCAACGTGCCATT
>CAYQNV010000161.1:0-1541 GCA_964418975.1 uncultured bacterium
TGCCCGAGATCCCCCAACGCCTGCAGGGTCATGGTTCCTTCTTCGCCGCCCAACGGATGGCCGCTAAGCTGCGGCCGCGCGTGAACCTACCACGGCCCGTGTCATGCACGGCCGCCCGCACGGCGAAGCCCGCGGCCGTCAGCTTCAGTGATGAGATGGACTCCTCCCGCGACTTGCGCGGCATCGAGTGCCAAAGTCGCCTTGCGCCCCGGAACGCTCCGGGGAGGAGGAGTCCGAGATGCATTCTACGACGATCGCAGTGGATCTTGCCAAGTCCGTGTTCGAGGTCGCGGTGTCGCAGCGGCCGGGGAAGGTGACGGAGCGCCATCGGCTCTCGCGAGGCCAGTTCTCGCGCTTTCTGGCCGAGCAGGCGCCGGCGACGGTGGTGATGGAGGCCTGCGGGACGGCGCACTTCTGGGGCCGCGAGGCGGGCGCTCGCGGGCACCGCGTGGTGTTGCTCCCGCCCCACGCCGTGCGGCCCTACGTGCTGCGCAACAAGACCGATGGCGCGGATGCCAAGGGGCTGCTCGAGGCCCTTCGCAACGACGACGTCCGGCCGGTGCCGGTGAAGTCCGTCGATCAGCAGGTGCTCGCGGGGCTGCATCGCCTGCGCTCGGCGTGGATGGCGACGCGCACGGCGCGTCTCAACACCCTGCGAGGTCTGCTGCGCGAGCTCGGCTTCTCGATCCCGGTTGGCGCGCGCCAGGTGCTGCCGCACGTGGGGGCGCTGGTGTCGGACGTGGAATCCGGGCTCCCCGATGCGCTGCGGCCCGCGCTGGCCGAGGCCACGCGGGAGATCCGCGAGCTCGAAGCCCGTGTGCGCGAGGTCGAGCGCTCGCTCGAGGCGATGGCAAGAGCGAGCGACGTCGTCGTGCGACTGCGCACGATCCCCGGAGTGGGGCTGCTCACCGCTACGGCGCTCCTGGCGTTCGTTGGCGACGTGCAGCGCTTCCCCTCGGGCCGACACTTCGCAAGCTACCTCGGGCTCACGCCCCGGGAGTCATCGAGTGGTCTCCGCCGGCGCCTGGGAGCGATCAGCAAGCGCGGGGATCCGTATCTGCGGATGCTGCTGATCCACGGCGCACGCTCCGTGCTGCTGCACGCGAAGAGAGCGACCGTCGAGCGTGATCGCTTGCGCACATGGGCGCTCGATCGTGAAGGCGCACGCGGCCACAACAAGGCGGCGGTCGCGCTCGCCAACAAGCTGGCTCGGATCGTCTGGGCCGTATGGCGCAACGAACGGGCCTACGACGCTCCCACGGCGAAAGGAACGCAATGATCCACCCACCACGCGGCTGCTCGAGCACACGACGGTGATGGCGCACCGGTCCTGACCGGCGCGGGGATACGCCGATAACAAGGTTGGCCCAGCGAGGCCGTTTTCAGCGATTGGCTCCCCGCGCGCGACTTTTCATCATGGCCCGGAGCCCGAGCGCTCCACTCACCGAGGCCGGAGATACGACTGCAGTCGGACCTTCCGCGCCGTCATCGTCGGAATGTGAAAATCAGCTTGTGGGAGGAGTCCAGATACGCCTTGTTAG
>CAYQNV010000162.1:0-5066 GCA_964418975.1 uncultured bacterium
ACGTGGGCACGGGCGACGTGACCACGCTGAACGCCGTGCCCTCGAACGTCGGCGCGCGCGCGGCGATCGTGGCGAAAGCACCGGGCATCGTGTCGGGCATCGACATCGCGGGCATGACGTTCCGCGAGGTGGACCCCTCGCTCAAGTTCAAGCCCGTCGTGAGGGACAGCCAAGAAGTGCCTGCGGGAGCTGCACTTGCCACCGTGTCGGGTTCGGCCGCGGGGATCATGACCGCGGAGCGCACGGCGCTCAACTTCCTCATGCGCCTCTCAGGCGTCGCCACGTTGACGCGCCGCTACGTGCAGGCCATCGAGGGCACCGGCGCGATCATCCTCGACACGCGCAAGACCACGCCGGGGCTGCGCATCCTCGAGAAATACGCCGTGTTGTGCGGCGGCGGGCAGAACCACCGGTTGGCGCTGTGGGACATGTACCTCGTCAAGGACAACCACATCCGTGCGGCGCGCGGACTCACCAACGCCATCGACCGCATCCAGCGCACGCGACGCGACCTATTGCTCGAGGTCGAGGTGGAGTCCATGGACCAGTTGCGCGAGGCGCTGCGGCCCGAGGTGGACCGCATCCTCGTGGACAACCAGCCGCCCGACATCGTGCGGCGCTGCGTCGAGGAAGTCGATCGCTGGTTCGCCGCGAACCCGCCCGACCATCCGCGGGCGCGCGAGGGCGCCCGCCGCTGGCCCGAGGTGGAGGTGTCGGGCGGACTCGACCTGAGCACGGTGCGCACCTACGCCGAGACCGGCGTGGACTACCTGTCGGTGGGTGCGATCACGCACTCCGCACCCGCGCTCGACCTGAGCCTGGAGATCGAGGAAGTTGGCTGACGGCTTCGATCGCACGCGCTTCGTGGCGCGTCTCGGCACGCACCGGCTCGGACAGCGGCTGCTCGTGCGCGAGACCACCACGTCCACGAACGACGACGCGTGGGAAGCGTTCGCCACGCTGGGCGATGGCGTCGCGGTGGTGGCGATCGCGCAGACGCGCGGCCGCGGACGCGCCGGCCGGCGCTGGGAGCATGCGGCGGGGCAGGGGCTGGCGCTGTCGGTGGCGCTGCGCCTGGGTTGCGACGCGCGGCAGGCGGGCGTGATCCCGTTGGCCGCCGGGCTGGCCGCGGCGCGCGCTTGCCATGCGCTCGGCGTGCCCGGCGCGCGGCTCAAGTGGCCAAACGACGTGATGGTCGAGGACAGGAAGCTGGCGGGCGTGCTGTGCGAACTGCGACGTGCGAGCGGCGGGTCCGACGTGGTGGTGATCGGCGTGGGATTGAACGTACGCCAGGTGCGGGAGGACTTCCCCGAGCAGTTGCGCCCGCTCGCCACATCGCTGGCACTCGAAGGCTCGAGCGCTTCGCTCGAGGACACCGCGGCCGAGTTCCTCACCCGGCTCGAGCCGGTGTGGAACGAGAGCCAGGAGGGCGACCGCGCGGCGGTGCTGGCCGAGTGGTCGCGCTGGGCGAATCACTGGGGGCAGTGGCTGCGCGTGCGTACGCCCGCCGGAACCGTGGAGGGCACGGCGCAGCGACTCGATGCCGACGGCGGTCTCGTGCTGCGCACGAGCGAGGGCCTCGAGATCACCGTCGTCGCCGGGGATGTGCAGTCGCCCGACGAAGGCTGCGACGCCGCATGATCAACCCACACCGCTCGCCCGACGAGCCAGCCGTCGACGACGTGGATGCCGAGGCCATCTCGCCCGGGATGGGCTTCCTCGGGCATCTCGAGGACCTGCGCCGCGCGCTGTGGAAAGCATCCATCGCGGTCATGCTGGGCATGGCCGCGGCCTGGTACTTCGCGCCGCGCGTGCTCGTGGACCTGATCGGCCGCACCGTCGGGAATGCCGTGGTGCTGTCGCCATTCGAGGCGTTCAACGAGCGGTTCAAGCTCACGTTCATCCTCGGTCTGGGGCTGGCGCTGCCGGTGGTGTTCTGGCAGGCGTGGTCGTTCGTGGTGCCGGGGCTGCTGCAACGGGAGAAGAAGTGGGTGCCGGGACTCGCGATCGGCTCCATGGTGCTGTTCGCGGCGGGCGCCGCGACGGCCTACTTCTATGTGGTACCGCTCATCGTGGAGGTGCTCGAGAAGTTCCTCGTCAGCGGCGTCACCACGCAGATCCGGCTGAGCGCGCTGCTCGACTTCACCTACAACCTGGCACTCGCTTGCGGCATCCTCATGCAGCTACCGTTGCTGACGCTGCTGTTCACGTCCATCGGCATCGTGACCCCGGCGTTCCTGTTGCGGCAATGGCGTGTGGCACTGGTTGCGATCTTCGTGCTCACCGCGCTCATCACTCCCGGCGACGTGGTGAGCGCGCAACTCGTGATGGGAGGTCCCATGGTGCTGCTCTACTTCGCGAGCGTCGGTCTGTCGTTCGTGGTGGCACGCAGGCGAGTCGAACGCGAGCAGCGTGAGGGAGGGGCATGACCACGACACGAAAGTCTTCAGGGCGGCGCGCCGCCGTGGGTCCCACGGCCCCACTGCTCGCGGTGGACGTGGGCAACACCGAGACCGTGGTGGGTCGCTTCCGAGGTGCCGAGCTCGAGGAGTCGTGGCGAGTGACGAGTGGGCGCTCGACCACCGACGAACTCCGGCTGGCGCTCGAGAGCATGCTCAAGACCGGCTCCGCCGGCTACGCGAGTGTCCTGTGCTCCGTGGTGCCCGCGCTCACGCGTCCCTGGGCCCAGGCGCTGCAGGCGATCTCGGGCCGTGAGCCGCTCGAGGTGACCGCCGCGAACTCGCCCATCAAGCTGCAAGTGACCGAGCCGGACACGGTGGGGCCCGACCGCATCGCCAACGCGCTCGCCGGCCGCGTGCTGCACGGTACCCCGTGCATCGTGGTGGACGTGGGCACGGCCACCACGTTCGACTGCGTTTCGAAGCAGGGCGCGTTCGTCGGCGGCGCCATCGCGCCGGGCATGGGCACCGCCTCCGACGAACTGTTCCGCCGCGCCGCGCGCCTCTCGAGCATCGAGCTTCGCCGGCCGCAGCGCGCGGTGGCGCGCACCACCGCCGAGAACCTGCGCGTGGGCGTGTTGTGGGGCTACGCCGGACTGGTGGACGCGCTGGTGCGGCGCATGCGGAGCGAACTGGGCGGACGGCCCCGGGTGATCGCGACCGGCGGGCTCGCGCGGTTGGTCGCGCCCGAGTGCGAGACCGTGGACCTGGTGGACGAGGGGCTGACGCTGAAGGGTCTGCGCCTGCTGTGGGAGGCTTCGCGGTGAGCTCGCTTCGGCGGCGAACGCTCGTCCTGGTCGGCGTGCTCGCGGCGTGGTGGATGGCGGGCACGCTGGCCCGCGCCCTCGCGGCCCCCGCCGTCCCGACGCGGACTTTCGCTGCCGCCGCGAGGGTCACCGCGCGCGACTCCATGCTCGTGCGCAGTTACGTGCGCCGGCTGGCGGATCCCAACTGGCAGGGTCGCGGCATCGGCACCGCCGGCATCGATTCCGCCGCCCACTGGATCGCCGATCGCATGCGCGAGGCCGGGCTCACGCCGGCGGGCGACAGCGGCGGCTGGTTCCAGTCGTTCGAGGTCACCACCGGCGTGGTGGCCGAGGCCCCGTGCGTGCTCGAGGTGGCGGGACAGAAGTTTGCGTTGGGCGACTCGCTCCAGCCACTCGGCTTCAGCAACAACGGCACGGCGCGCGCGCGTGTGGTGTTCGCGGGCTACGGCATAACGGCACCCGGCTACGAGTGGGACGACTACGCCGGCCTCGACGTGCGCGACGCGCTCGTGCTGGTGCTCACGCAGGAGCCCGGCGAGATGGACAGCACCAGCCGGTTCGACGGCACGCTCACCACACCGTTCGCCGACACGCGCACCAAGGCCATCAACGCTCGCGAGCACGGCGCGCTCGGGCTGCTGGTGGTGAACGGTCCGCAGTGGCATGCCGGCGAGCCGCCGCGGCCACCGGCGCGCGACGGTGAGGGGTATATGACGAGCGGCCTGCTGGCCGCGTACCTATCGGAGGCCGCGGCGAACGCGCTGCTGGCACCCGCCGGCCTGGACCTGACACACGCGCAGGCCGCCATCGAGGTGGGCGACCGGCCGCATTCGCTGGCGCTCCCGGACAGCGCCACGCTCACGGTGAACGTGCGCCGCACGCGTGCCATGACGCGCAACGTGGTGGGCATCCTGCCCGGGCGCGACAGCACGCGCACGCTCGTACTGGGCGCCCATTATGACCACCTCGGCTACGGCGGCCGCTCGTCGCTGGCGCCGAACGAACGCAAGCCGCACGTGGGCGCCGACGACAACGCCTCGGGCGTGTCGGCCGTGCTCGCGGCGGCGAAACGGCTGGGAGCCCGGGCCCGCGCCGGCTGGCGGCCGCGGCACACGCTGGCGTTCGCGGCATTCACCGGCGAGGAGATCGGCCTGGTGGGCTCGTCGCACTTCACCGACGATCCGCCGAGGCCGCTCGAGACCGTCGAAGCCATGGTGAACCTCGACATGGTCGGCCGCCTGCGGGCGAATCGGCTGATGATCATGGGCGTGGGCACCGCGACCGAGTTCCCCTCGCTCGTGCAGGCCGTCAACCGGGGCGTGCCCACGGCGCGCTTCGAGCTGCGCACCAGCGAGGACGGCTACGGGCCCTCGGACCACCAGTCGTTCTACAAGAAGAACATCCCCGTGCTCATGCTGTTCACGGGCGCGCATTCCGACTACCACAAGCCGAGCGACACGTGGGACAAAGTGCACGCCGCCGGCATCGCGCGCGTATCGCACTTCGTGCAGGCGCTGGTCGAGTCGCTCGACGTGCGACCGAAACCCAGCTTCACCAAGGCCAAGTCGGACGCCTCGCCCGGCCGCATCGCCGGCGGCGGCGGCTATGGCGCCTGGCTCGGCACGATCCCCGACTACATGCAGACCGAGGGCGGCGTGTTGCTCTCGGGCGTGCGTGAAGGTGGGCCGGCCGAGAAGGCCGGCCTCGCGGCAAACGATGTCATCGTGCGCTTCGACGGCATCCGCGTGGACAACATCTACGATTACACATTCGCGCTCCGCACAAGGAAGCCGGGACAGGACGTGCGCATCACCGTGAAACGCGCCGGCCAGCAGCTGGA
>CAYQNV010000163.1:0-59861 GCA_964418975.1 uncultured bacterium
CACCTCTCGACGGACGCGCGGCTCGGGGTGCTCCGCCACGCCTTCCAGCGCACTCACGATGCGGTCGCCTCCGATCCCTCCCAGGATATGCACGACGTTTCTCACGACGTACCAACGCTCGTCTTTTGCCCACGGCGACAACTGCTCCGGTCGATCCGCGAGCAGCTCGGCGAGCGTCCTGGCCAGTGGACGTCGCACCCGCATCTGTTCGCTCTCGGCGAGCACCCGCATCAGCCACTCCGCCATGGGAGTCCCGAACTCTCGCGCAAGCTCCAAGAACTCCTGCATCCCCGGGGCGTCCTGCCGGTCGAGGGAGGCGACGACCCGGCGGGTGGTGAGCGCGAGGGGCCCGCACAATTCCCGGGCGAATGCGACCAACGACCACTCGGGTTCAGCCCGCCGCAGAAGTCGCAGGGCGGCGCGAGCGGCGCTCCAGTCCCCGAGCGCGAGTGCCTCGCGCAACACGCGGGGAAGGAAGTCGAGCAACTCCTGTCGATCGGACTGGGAGAGCTCGCTAGCGAAACAGTCCTCGATCACCCGCAGGGCCGTGGTCACGTGCGATTCCGCCAACATGGCTTCGCACTCCTGCCGGAACCGCGCCGTTTCGAGGGACGCCGTGGCGAACAGCATGTCGTAGGACTGTTCGATGGGGATTGCGTCCTCGCCCGTCGTCCAGTCCTCGGAGCGCGGTAGGTCGCTCACCGGCTCGCCCTCCTCCGGGGCGGGCGCGGCGGCGCCGACCTGCTGCCGGGGGAAGGCGACCACGCGCGAGCGGACGTCGACGGCCTCGGCCCCGCCTTCGGCATCTCCCTCGAGCGGGACGGTCTCGAGCATCACGTGCAGAAGATTCGCGTCCCACAGCAGCGTGACCAGGTCGTCGTCTCCCGCGGACGGGCCGGTCACCAGGAGGATCTGGTCGACGACGGAATCCACTTCCGCCGCATCGATCCCGGGCTCGAACGTGATCTGTCGGATGCCGTCCCGGTGCAGCACGCCCGCGAGCTGGTCGTCGCGCGACGCGGCGGAGTGGACCTCGTGACCTGCGTAGTACAGCGCGCTCGACCGGACCTGGAGCGCGAGCGCGCCGTGGCGGACGAGCAGCACGCTGAGCGCGCTCGCGAGCTCCTCCCGGAAGCGTGCGACGACCGGGTTCGCACCGTCGTAGAGCCGGCAGGTCTTGAGCGTCCGCCCCAGCTGGTTCACCCAGGTACTGACCCCCTGCACCGCGGCGGGATCGACGGCGTCGTGCCCCGTCGCGGGGTCACTGGCGAGGTGGGGAGGTGGAGGGATCATCGGCTGGCCTGCTCCGGGTGATTCGGGCCCGTCTCCGGACCGCGGAGGTCCTCGGCGGCCGGGGGGGGCGCGTGCGAGGGGCGAGGGGGCTCTGGATG
Source organism: uncultured bacterium (assembly GCA_964418975.1). Classification (GTDB taxonomy): domain Bacteria; phylum Eisenbacteria; class RBG-16-71-46; order RBG-16-71-46; family RBG-16-71-46; genus JAIOPA01. The sequence continues at coordinate 1,392 of CAYQNV010000163.1, forward strand.
GGGCGAGGGCGACTCGGCGCGGCGGATGTGGCTCCCCACCGGGTTTCATCGGCAATCGGAGGATCGGGATAGAGCCATAATCCCACGTGAGAATGGCTGCTCAGCCACTTCCTCCCGAGCCCGGCTCGCCGCCCGGTGGGTCGGGCTCGGCCGGAACGTCGACCCAACACGACAGTTGCGGTAGCGTCTTTGCACCCCCCGCCCCCACCCCATGGAGATCACCTTGGAACAGCCACCGGCTGCAGCGACCTTCGAGATCGGTCTCAACGAGCGCGAGGCTGAGGGGATCTACTCCAACCTCGTGTTCATCGCCCACTCGCCCTCCGAGGTCATCCTCGACTTCGCGCGCGCCATGCCCGGCCTGCAGAAGCCGCGCGTGTTCGCGCGGATCATCATGACTCCGCAACACGCGAAGAGCTTGTTGTCGGCGCTCGAGCAGAATCTCGGGAACTACGAGAAGCAGTTCGGCGTGATCACGGTACCGGGCGCGAATCCCGACAAGTCCGAGCCGATCGGCTTCACGAGCTGACACGACGCGCGGATCCGACCTCGCGGCCGAACAGGCGCTGGAGCTCCGCGTCCGCTCGCGGGGCCGCGGCGAGCCGTTCGGCGAATCCCGCCGGCGGCCGCACCGGCCGGCCGGCGCGATCCACCACACAGTGCTCGGTGTAGCCGAGCGCGCATCGCGTGTCGTCCTCACCCCGCACGCGATAGCCGAACCGGAGCGTGGCCCGCGTCACGTCGAGCACCCCGGTCTCGAGCGTGATCAATTCGTCGTAGCGGGCACCGTGGTAGTAGCGGCAGCGCGCGTCGATCACGGGCAGCAGCACGCCGTCGTGCTCTTCCATCTCGCGGTAGCTGCGGCCGACGGTGCGCATCATCTCGGCGCGGCCGATCTCGAACCAGCGCAGGTAGTTCCCGTAGTACACCCAGCCCATCTGGTCGGTGTCGCCGTAACGTACGCGCAACTCGAAGCGGTGCATCACTCCTCCTCTTGCGCGCCTGGCGGATGGGGCATGGTCTTCCAACGCCGGTGCAGCCAGAACCACGACTCCGGCCGTTGGCGGATCGCCTCTTCGAGCATCGCGGTGTGCCGACGCGTGAGCTCGAGCACCGCCCGCGGATCGTCCGCGCGGCCCTCGGGCACGAGCGGAGGGTGGAAGCGCGCCGCGTAACGCCCGTCCGGCCCGCGCAGGCAGGTGCCGAACACGATCGGCGCCCCGCTCGCGAGCGAGAGCCATGCAGGCCCCGCGGGCGTGCTCGCGGGCGTGCCGAAGAACGGCACGAACACGCCGTCGCGACGCGCGTCCTGGTCCGCGAGCAGCGCCACGCACCCGCCGGCCTTGAGCCGGCGCAGCGCCCCGCGCACTCCGCCCGCGATCGGCAGCTGGTCCACGCCAGCGGCAGAACGCAGCCGCCAGAGCCAGGCATCGGCGCCGGGATTCGAGAGCGGCTTCACCATCACCGCCAGCGGCATCATCCGGGCGAACGAAGCGCCCAGGAGCTCGAAGTTCCCGAAATGCCCGGTGAGGAACAGCACGCCGTGGCCGCGCGCGCGCGCGGCGTGCACATGTTCCTCGCCCGTCCACGACGAGAACACCTGGTCGCGCGGCGCGCGCGCCAGCGCGGGCAGCCGGGCGTAGTCGGCCGCGACACGCCCCAGCTCGCGATAGTGCTCACCCAGCACGCGCGCGCGCCACGCGTCGTCGTGGCCGGGGAACGCGCGCTCGAGGTTCTCGCGCGCCACGCGCGTGCGCACGCCGAGCGTGCGCAGCAGCGTGCCGAGCAGCACGCCGCTCGCCACGGCCAGCGGTCGGGGCGCCAAGTGCAGCGCTCCGGCCACGCCGCGGAGCAACAGTGTCTGGACCACGTGCGCCGGGCGCATCACGTCCTCGCCGCCCAGCGGCCGCCCGGGTGGGCCACGGCGAGCCCGCTCCATTCAAGGCGAAGCAACCGCGCGAGCGTCTCGGCCGCGCCGGCTCCACTGGCCCGGGCCAGCGCCTCGACGCTGCGCGGCTCCGCGGCGAGCGCGGCGCGGAGCCGGGAAAGGGGGGCTTCGGGAGCCTCCGGCGAGTAGGGAGCTTGCGGCGAGTCTGGAGCCCCCGGCGAGTGTGGAGCTTCCGGCGCCTCCGGCGCCGTTCGGGTAGCTGCGTCGGCGAGCGCGGCGAGCACGTCGCCTGCGTCGGCGCACGGGCGCGCTCCGGCGCGCAGCAGCCCGAGCGTGCCACGCGAGCCCGGCCGGTCCACATCACCCGGCACCGCCAGCACGACGCGGCCGAGTGAGCGGGCCACGGCGGCGGTGGTGAGCGCGCCGCTTTCGGGCGCGGCCTCCACCACCACGGTGACGGCGGCGAGCCCTGCGATGAGCCGGTTGCGTTTCACGAACGCTCCCCGTCCGAATGGACCGCCTTCCGCCACCTCGCTCACGACCGCGCCCGTCGCGGCGATGCGTCTTGCGAGTGGCGCGTGCGTGGCCGGCGTCACGTGGTCGAGCGCGGAGGGGATCACCGCCACGGTGCGTCCGTCGGCAGCGAGTGCGCCGGCGTGCGCCGCGGCGTCGATGCCGCGCGCCAATCCGCTCACCACGGTAAGACCGCAGCGCGCGAGGTCGTGCGCCAGGCGTTCCGCCACGGTGCGGCCGTACGGAGTGGCGGCGCGCGCGCCCACCACCGCCACCGCGAGCGAGCGCACGGGCAGCGGTCCGCCCTGCACATACAGCCGGCGCGGTGGGTCGGGGAGCGCGCGCAGTGCCTCGGGGTAGCCTGCGTCCTCCAGGCCGAGAACGTACGTCCGCGCGGCCACCGCCGCGGCCGCGCCCGGTGTCAGTGCGACGATGGTTTGGCTCCGCCCGATGTCGGCGGCGTCGCGGGTCGGGTCGGCGGGGGGCTCAACGGTTCCCATTCGTCTCCCTCCTCGGTCTCGCGCACGAGTGGCGCGTCATCCCGGAGCACGTCGGGGTCGGCCTGGGTCATGAGATTCTCGCTGCGCAGCAGGCGTTCGACCCGGTCCGCCGCGGGCCGGTCCACCGCTTGCAAGCGCGCCAGGCGATCGAGCCGGCGCTCGGGAGCCGCGCGGTGGAGTTCCCATGCGATGCGTGCGGCGCCGCCTCGCTGCGCGAGCGTCGCGAGTGCTGCATAGGCCTCGCGGACCACGGTCTCGACGCTGTCGCCGGTGAGCCCCAGCAATCCGGCGGCCGCCGGCGCATGGCCCAGCCGTCCCAGCAAGCGAGCCGCACTCGCGCGCGAGAACCATAGCCCCTGCCCGAGCAACGGCACCACCGCCGCAGCACCCCGCTCGCCCATCTGCAGCAACGCCGCCTCGGCAAGATCGCGCAGGTAGGAGGACTCGTCGCACAGGCATTCCGCCAGCAACGACATCGCCTCGGGATCCCGCCGCTGCTCGAGCGAGCGGACGTAGTCGCGCTTGCCCGCGAGGCCGCGGATGCTCAGCGCGTCGAGCGCGCGCCGTCCAGCGGTCGATTCATCCGGCATCGCTCGCTCCCGTCTCCGAGGAATCGGTGGTCGCCAGCGCGGGGAGCATGCCCCACAGGTCCTCCAGCAGGCCGCGCATGCCTTCTCCGGTGTGCGCGCTGATCAAGCGTGCCCCGGGCAGGCCGAGCTGAGCGGGTGCGTCGGCATGCTCCTCGGGCGCGAGCAGGTCGGCTTTGCTCAGCACGACGCGGTGCGGCTTCTCGGCGAGCGCGGCGCTGTAGCCGGCGATCTCGCGTTCGAGCAGCGCCAACGTGCCGGGCGGGTCCTCGGCCGAGGCGTCGATCAGGAACACCAGCACCCGCGTGCGTTCCACGTGGCGCAGGAACTGGAGCCCGAGCCCTTTGCCCTGGTGGGCACCCTCGATCAATCCGGGCAGATCGGCCACGACGAACGTGCGGCCTTCCTCGAGCGAGACGATGCCGAGGTTCGGCTCGAGCGTGGTGAACGGATAGTCGGCCACCTTGGGACGGGCGCGCGTGATGCGTGACAGCAGCGTGGACTTGCCCACGTTGGGCAACCCCACCAGACCCACGTCGGCGATGAGCTTGAGTTCCAGCTCGACCATGCGCTCCTCGCCCTCCTCGCCGGGGTCAGCCCGGCGCGGCGCCTGGTGCGTTGCGGTAGCGAAGCGCGCGTTGCCGCGCCCGCCGCGGCCGCCGCGCGCGGCGCAGAAGCGCTCGCCGGGCGCCACCAGGTCGGCGATCAGCTCGCCGGTCGCGGTGTCCTTCACCACCGTGCCAGGAGGCACGCGCACCACCAAGTCTTCTCCATTCCGTCCGGTGCGGTTGTTGCCCGAGCCCGCGCGACCGCTGCCCGCACGGTATTGCGGCTGCTCGCGGCAGTCGAGCAGCGTTCGCACGTGCGGATCCACCTCGAGCCACACGTCGCCGCCCTTGCCGCCGTCACCTCCGTCAGGACCGCCCTTCGGGACGTATTTCTCGCGCCGGAAACTGATGCAGCCTGCGCCCCCCCTGCCCGACTGGCAGTGGATCTTCGCGAGATCGATCAGCATGGCCTGCTCACGCGCTCGCGTGTCCGTGAACGCCTCACACGCCCTCCGCGTGCGCATCGCGCACCGCGCGCAGCAGCCCGCCCGCGCGCGCCAGCTCACGCAGCGGCACGTCGAGATCGCAGCGTACGTCGAACGTGAACCCGCGCGTCAGGTGCCGCACGGCGACTCTCCCGCCAAGGCCGTGCGGGCCTCCCGGCGGCGGCACTTCCAGCTCGTCTCCGGGACGCGCCTCGCGCCGATCGCCGGGCTCGAGCCACGTGAGCGGGAGCACGCCGTGCAGCGCCAGCAACCGGTCGTGCCCGCCCGAGAAGGAGGTGGCGAACACGGCGCGCACGCCGAGCGCTGCGGTGGCGCGGGCCACCGCTTCGGAGTGCCGGCCCCCCCCGTAGCTTTCGCCCGCGACCACGACACAAGTTCCCACCGCGCGAGCGCGGTTCGGAGCCTCGGGCTCGATGGGCCGGAACAGGGCCGCGGCGAGTTCCTCGGCATCCGCGCGAGCCGCCCACGCCCGGGGTCCCCACGGCAGGAGCCGGGCCGCCCCCGCATCGTCGCCGGCGTCGAGCAGAACCTGCGCGCGGAACGGTCCGTCGTGCGGGAGTGCCAGGGGTGCCTGGCGATGGTGCGAGCCGTGCTCGATCACTCCACCGACGGGCTCGAGCATCTCCTCCTGCACCACGATGGGTGCCGCAGGGGAGTGTCCCGCGCTCACCATGGCCTCGGCAGGCGTGTGCCCCGTGAGCAACGACGCGCACGCCCACACGCCGCGCTCGCGGTGAGCGTCGTCCATGGGATCGCCGCCCAGCAGCACCGCCTCGGCGGGAGTCGAGGTGGCGATGGGATCCGCGCGGTCGAGCACGGTGGCACCCGCACGTTGAAGTGCCGCGAGCGTGCCGGCCGCGGTCCACGCGGCGAGCGAGCCACGCCCCGAGACCACCACATCCAGTGTCACGCCCGGCACGCGCGGCGAGCGCGTGAGGCAGCGAGCGAGCGCGTGCACGTCCTCGTCCTCGGCGAACGGGCCGACCCACACGCGTGGACCCTCCGCACGCAGCGGCCGCACGCCGGACAAGTCGAGCGCCACGGTCGTGTCATAGGCAGCCTCACCAGACTCGAGGCGACGCCAGTCCACGTCGCGCCCGCACTCGCGCAGCCACGCACGCGTGCGATCGTCGCTTGGAAACAATGCCGCGAGTGCACCCGCGACGGCCCCCGCGCGTGCGGCGAGCGAAAAGCGGTCCGGCATGGGCAGCGACAGGAGCCCCACGCCGTGGAACTCGAGCACCGCGCCGACCCCTTCGCCAGCCAGACGTCGCTCGATCGCGATCAACACGTCGAGTCCCGTGACACCCGGGTCCGGCACGCCCGTGAGTTCCACGCCCACCACGCGCGGTCGGTGGAGCAGCAGCGGTTCGCCGGCCATGGCCGCGGCGCATTCGAGCGCGCAGGCCGGGAGCGCCAGCATCGCGAGCGCGCCCGCGGCGGCCGCGCCCGGCACCAAGCTGGCGAGCACTCGCCCCGGCGTCGCGAATCGGTGACGGTGAACCGCGCCCGCGGTCCCCGCTCCCGGCCTCGCGAAGTGGGCGCCACAGGCACTGGCGAAGCTCTGGAGGAATCGCAGGTCCTCGAGGCCGGCCGGCCCGCTCGCCTCACGCTGCGGCGTCAGGAGCGCCAGTTCGCACGCGACGCGCGTGCCGCCCGCAGCTTCGAACGCCAGCGCCGCCACGGTGCCGTCGGCGTCATCCAGCAGCACATGGTCGGGACGCCACTCGAGCGGCGCGCCGGGTGCGGGCCACGCTTGTCCGCTGTGCGAGCGGAGCAGGAAAGCGGTGAGCGTTGGGTTCATGTCGAGCTCACGATCCCGGCGGCTTCCGACGGGCGCCGCCCTTGCTGCGCTTGCTACTCTTGCTGCCCGTGCTGCCCGTGCTGCCCGAGCTTTCCGTGCTGCCCGAGCTTTCCGTACCGCCACCGGTGCTCTCGGCGGGCTGCGAGGTGCCCGCGGAGCTGTCTTGTTTCGCCGACTCCTTGTAGCCGCTGCTGCGGTAGTCCGTGGCGTGGAAGCCCGAGCCTTTGAACAGCACGCCGGAGCCACCCGCCGGCGTCCGCTGCGCGCCGGAGCGGCAACGCGGACAACGCTTCGGGCTGTCGTCCGAGATGCTGTGGAACAGTTCGAACGTGTGGCCCTTCTTGCAGCGGTAGACGTAAGTGGGCATCACTCCTCCCGGGAGGTCGAGTGTCGCAGCGGCGCGCGGTCTGGATCCGTGGCCAGCACGCACGCGACCGTGGACACGTCCACCACGTCGTCGAGCGAACAGCCGCGCGACAGGTCGTTCGCCTGTCGCGCGAGCCCCTGTAGGATCGGACCCAGCGCGATGGCGCCGGCCAGTCGCTGGACCAGTTTGTAACCGATGTTGCCGGCGTCGAGGTCGGGGAACACCAGCACGTTTGCGTGCCCCGCGACCACCGAGTCGGGGGCCTTTCGCCGGCCCACCTCGGGCACGAGCGCAGTGTCGGCCTGCAGTTCGCCATCGATGTGCAGGTCGGGCCGTCGCGTGCGCGCCAGCAGGGTGGCCTCCCGCACCTTGGCCACGTGCGGGTGGTCGGCACTGCCGCGTGTGGAGAACGACAGCAGCGCGACGTGCGGTTCCTCCTGCGTGAGCAGACGGTGTCGGTCAGCCGCAAGGCAGGCGATCTCGGCGAGCTGCTCGGCCGTCGGATCGGGCAGCACGCCGCAGTCCGCGAACGTGAGCACGCGGGAGCTGGAGCCCTCGGCGCCTCCGCCCCCCGCTCGGCCAGGGCCGGAGGCCCCGAACGGTGTGGAGCCCGTCCCGGGAACCACCATCAGGAAAAAGCTGCTCACGCTCTTGACGCCAGGCGCGAGGCCGATCAACCACAGCGCAGCGCGCAGTACGTCGGCCGTGGGGCGGACGGCGCCGGCCACGAACGTGTCGGCTTCGCCTTCGCGCACGAGCAGCGCGGCCTGGAACACCGGGTCCGCCGCGTAGCGCGCCAGGTCCGACTCGCCCAGCTTGCTCCCGCGCGCGCGCGCCAGCGCCGCACGCGTGCGCGCCACGAGCGCCGGATCACGCGCGTCCAATAGTTCTACGCCGCCGGGAGTCACGTCGGCCCTGCGCGCGGTGGCGCGCGCCTCGTCCGGGTCGCCCACGAGCGACACCTTCGCCAGTCCCTCTCGCGCGAGACGTACCGCCGCCCCGACCACGCGCGGGTCGCCCGCCTCGGCCAGCAACAGTCGGCGAGGTGCCGCACTGGCCATGCGACGGATGCGCTCGAGCGTGCGACTCACTTGCGTTTCGCCCTCGGGCCGCGCGCGGTGGCGAAACGCTCGCGCAGGCGCTTCTCCACGCCTGGCGGCACCAGCCCGCGGATACGGCCGCCGTGGCGCGCCACCTCCTTCACGAGTGTCGAGTTCAAGTACGTGAACTCCTGGCTCGGCATGAGGAATGTGATCTCGAGGTGCGGCGCGAGCCGGCGATTCATGAGCGCCATCTGGAACTCGAACTCGAAGTCGCTCACCGCGCGCAGCCCGCGGATGATGGCCTGCGCGCCGATGCTGCGCGCGCAGTCCACCAGCAACCCCGAGAAGTGCATGGCCGACGCGCCGCGGATGTGGCGCACCGAGTCTTCGATCATCTCGACGCGCTCCTCCGCCGTGAACAGCGAGGTCTTGGCCGAGTTGTGGGCCACGGCGATGACGACGCGGTCGAACAGCACCGAGGCGCGACGCGCGAGGTCCAGATGGCCGTTCGTGAACGGGTCGAAGCTCCCGGGGAACAGGGCGATGCGCGGTGCTCTCCTCATGATCCAGCGTCCTCCGCGGGCGGCGACTTCCCGCCCGCCCGATAGACGTGCACGACCGTCTCGCCGTAGCGCCGTTCCCGCTCGCGTGCGAGCACTCCCTCCGTGTCCGGCACCACATCCTTGCTGTGCGTCTCGAGCACCACTCGCGCGCCCGGTGGCAGCACGCCCGCTCGCCCAAGGCCCGCGAGCGTCGCGCGGGCCTCGTGTCCGCCATAGGGCGGATCGGCGAACACCAGCGCAGCCTCGGCCAGAACTTGGGCGAGCCGGCCGAATCCGCCCGGGAGCCGGACCGGCCACACCCTCACCCGTTCCCCAAGCCCCAGCTCATCGACGTTGCGCGCGATGGCCTCGCGCGCGCGGCGGTCCACTTCGACCAGGTCCGCCCGCGTCGCCCCGCGCGACAGCGCCTCGATGGCCAGCGCACCGCTCCCGGCATACAGGTCCACGACCCGTAGACCCTCGAGTGGTCCCAGCGCCATGAACAGTGCCTCGCGGACGCGATCCGAGGTCGGCCGGGTGCGGTCGCCGCGCGGCGCATGCAGCCGCCGGCCCCCGAGCTCACCCGCGATCACACGCATGGTTCGCCGAAGATGGCCGAGTGCATGCGCGGGTGTCAATCGCATGCGCGCGCCGCCTCTCTCCGCTCGGGGCTCGGGCGGAGCCCGAGTAGGTGCAGAAATCCCCGCATGAACTCAATCCAGTTCGACGCTCTCCATGCCCGGGGGCAGGCTCAGCCGGAACACGGCTGCACCGCGGGCGCGCGTGAACCGCCAGCCGCTCAGCCGGTAGTCCTGGCGGTCCCCCTCGCCCTCGGCCAGCACCAACCGTGCCGGCAGCCCGCGTGCGTCGAGCCAGACCTCGGCGCTGTCGGCCGAGCCGCTCGCATCGCCGGGCACCACCAACCGGTAGCGACGGGAGGTCAGGCGCGCTTCCTTTACATGGGCGTCGCCTCCGGCGCCGCTCACGCTGCGGGCGCCGGAGGCGCCGACACCCGGGACGTCGCCGGTACTCACCAGCAGCCGCCACCAGCGCATCGCGGCCACGGAATGGCGCGGCGACAACCGCACGAGCTGCTTGAGCGAGGGCTGTAGCCACTCGCCGCCGTCCTCGCGCAGCGTGATGCTCTCGCCGGTGCCCGTCACGTCGAGACGAGCGAGCGAGGGCGGTTCGAGAAAGAGCTTGCCGCTCCGCTGGATCGCGGCTCGTCCGGGCGGCCCGGGGACGGTCCAGACCAGCACTACTTCGGCACGCCCGGTGCGGCGAAGCTGGGTGACCAATCCGCGCGTGGACTCGAGCGGCGCGGCAAACGACACGGACGGCAGCGAGAGTACCCCCAGAAGAGCTCCAAGAAGAGCTCCCAGCAATGCTCGCGAACGAGCTCCCACGCGCACGCGACGGGCGCCCCGGCAAATAAGTGCCTTCATCGGTCGTCCCCGCGCAGGCTCAAGACGCGTCTCACATCCGAGAGCCCGAACGGCCGCACGTCGTCGGGAATCCCAAGCTTGAACCAGGCCGGCTTCACACGCCTGAGCGTGTGCACGTCCTCGAGGTCGAGGCGCACCCGCAGCCATCCCGCGCCGTCGGTCACCTCCACCCTGGCCGGCAATGCGGCGTACCCGGCGCCGTGCCAGCCCGAGTAGCGCACGAGGACCTCATGGCCGTCGCGCGACACCGCCAGCTCGCGCGGGCGTCCGGCGGGATCCACGCGTAGCGTCCACGCCTCGCCGCCCTCCTCCCAGCCCAGCGTCGCGCCCGCGCTGTCGGCGCGCGCGTGGCGCCACGCCTCGCGTGGTGCCTGCCAGCTGGCCACGATCGCGCGGCCGATGAACCGTCCCGGCGCGCGGATGCCCAGCGAATCGGCGAGGCCCGGCAGCCGCAGTCCCAGCCTTTCCGACGGCATCCATGCGGTCAGCGTGTCCTCGGCCACCGCGGCATCGAGCAGCACGCCGAGGAGCCAACGCGCTTGCAGCCGCACGCGGTCCGGGGATGCGAGTCGCGTGGTCACTGACACGGCGGGCAGCCGGCCGGTCGCACGGCCATCTACGCGAAGCACCGCGCGCGCCTCGAGTCCCTGGAGCCGCCGCTCGCGACGTTGCGCACCCACGCGCGCCGCGGTCTCCAGCGTCTCCAGGCTGCCGGGCGGCGGCGGCGCGCATCCAAAAGCGAATCCCAACAACGCCAGCAGCGCCCCGCTCACGCACAGCGTGGCGAGCGGACCCTGCCCGGCTGCGGAACGGCGCCGGCTCACGCGTCTCCCAGCGCGGCGAGCACCGCATCGGCCACTTCCGCCGGCGTGCGCCCCGAGGTCGGCACCCGCACATGCGCGGCGCCTGCGTAGAGTGATTCGCGCTCACGCAGCAGGTTTTCGAGGCGGGTCTCGGGATCGGCGCCCGCGAGCAACGGGCGGGTCCGTCCGGGATCATGCTCCGCCGCGCCCAGGCGTCGCACGGCCTCGGCGGGCGCGACCTCCAGCCATACGACCCGACAGCGTTCGCGCAGCAGCTCGCGACGCGCCGGGTCCAGGACCACGCCCCCACCGCACGCCACGACCTGCACGCCCGAGCGCAGCGCCTCGGCCAGCAGCTCGCTCTCGCGCCGGCGGAACCACGCCTCGCCGGCACGCTCGAACAGCTCCGCGACACTACAGCCTTCGACCGCCTCGATCATGCCGTCCAGGTCGGCGACCGAGACGCCCAGGCGCTCACCCAGCACGCGGGCTACCGAACTCTTCCCGGCGCCCATCAGGCCGATGAGCGCGATCGGGCGGGATCCCAGCTTCACCATGGCGCGAGCGTAGAGGAGTTTCACCGACTCTGCACCGCCCCGCCCTGGGCGGCGGGTTCCTGCCCTGCCCTGTCCGGGCCGTGGGCACGCGATTCGCACCGCCGGCGAACGCACCGCCGCCGGACCCGAGGGCCCGGCGGCGGTCGTCGTTCGTGCGACGGAAAGCGATCAGTTCTTCGGCGTGGTGTCCGGCGTCGTGTCCGCCGCAATGTCGCTTACGATCCTCGGCGTCACGAAGATGATCAGCTCGCGGTTCGACTTCACCGTCGTCTTCGAGCTGAACAGCATGCCGATGATCGGGATGTCCTTCAGGTACGGCACGCCCACGTGCACCGTGCTCTCGTTGGTGCGGATGAGGCCGCCGATGACCGCAGTCTGGCCATCGTCCACCATGACACGGGTGTCGGCCTCGGAGGTGTTGATGATCAGGCCGCCCTGCACCGTGGATCCCGAGGCCAGGTCGCTGACCTCCGGATGCAGGTCCATGATGATCTTCCTCTCGGACGTCAGGTGCGGCGTCACCTTGAGCTGGATACCGATCGTCTGCAGCTGCGACACCGGGTTGCCGGCGACGTCCTGCACGATGAGCGGGATCTTTTGGCCCACCACGATCTTCGCCTCGCGGTTGTCCACCGTTGTGATGCGCGGGTTCGAGATGATGTTCGCCTTGTTGTCGCTGGCGAGCGCCTGCAGCTGCGCCTCGATGTCCCCGAAGTTCTTGAACAGTCCGACCGTGACCCGGCCCGCGTGGCCCGGAACCCCCGCCTTGACGCCCGTGCCCATGAGTTCCTGGCCGTTCGGGCTGCGCGCCGGACGCAGGTTCACCGGGTCGCCCGCGCCGTCCACGACGAACTCGGACTCCGCCAGGCCGTGGTTCCACACGATGCCGATGGCGTTCAACGCCGAGGCGTCCACGTCTACCAGCTTCGCGGTGATCTCGATCTGCGGCGTCTGGGAGTCGAGCTGCGCCGCCATCTGCGACACCGCGTCCAAGTTGGACGGCAGGTCGGTGAGGATGAGCGAGTTCGTCCGCTTCTCCACCTGGATCGAGCCGCGCTTGGAGAGCGTGGCGGCGAGCGGTGCGGTGAGCTCGCCTGCATTCGCGTAGTTGAGCTTCACGATACGCGTTTCGAGCGGCACGAGCTCGAGTGTGCGGGCATTCGCCGTCTCGCGCTCCACCTTCTCGGCGTTCAGCTTGCTGGCCTCATCCACGCGGATGACGGAACCGTCTTCCACGTAGTCCAGGCCATTCGCGCGCAGGACCGCCTTGAGGGCGTCCTGCCACGCCACGTTCTTGAGCGTGATGCGTACGACACCGCGGGCGTTCTGGCCGAGCACGATGTTCCGGCCGCTGAACTCCGAGATGGCGCGCAGGACGGTGCGCAGGTCGGCGCCGTCCACGTCGAGGCTGAAGCTGCCCGTCGTGGTGCGCACCAGGCCCACCGTGGAGCTGGCAGGGGACTGTGCCGCGGCGGGAGCCGCGACGGCGGCCGCCAGCAGCGCCGCCAACAGGATGCCGAAACCGGCCTTCTTACCGAACATTCGCGTCTCCCTTCCGCACGAACGGAATCACCACCTGCTGGCTCTGGCCGTCTGCCGTGACAGTCACCACCACGGCATCCCGCCGAAGCGACTCGACATACCCGTTCTGCAACTTGTCACCCTTGCGCAGCACGTAACTGTTGCCACGCACGTCCTCGACCATGGCGAACTGGTCCGAGGCACCCCAGACGATGCCGACGATTTTCATGCCGCCCGGATCGGGGGGCGCGTCGCCGCCGACGTCGTTGCCGACGAACTCGCCGGAGAGCAGCGACTGGAACGGATCGCGCCGCCCGATGGCGTTGTACTGGTAGGTCACGTGCTCATCGAGCTGCGCCAGCTTGGCGCGACGCGGTGCATCCGGGGTCACGGCGCTGACCGCCGTGGCGTTGGAGCCGTTCGTCGAGGCGAGACGCGTGGCTTGTAGCTGCTTCACGGACGCGGGCTTGTGGGAGTCCGCCACCGGCTCAAGGGCGGGCGCGTCGAGTGTCGAGGATTCTGCCATGGCCGGAGCGTTCGTCGCGGGCTCCTCGCCCGTGGCGAGCACCGCCGCTTCCTGCGATCCGCCCGGGAAGGGGATCCAGCCCATGCGCACCCCGGCGATGCCGACGGCGGCGAGCACGAGGACCACCACGCCCACGACGCGCAGCGTGCCGGCGTTGTTCAGGCCGCCACCCGAGGCTTCAGATCTTGCGGCCATTCTTTTCCCCCTTCTTCGCATCACCCGTGGCAGCGGTCGCAGCAGGCGCCGTGTTCAGGCTGTAGGCCGAGGCCGTGAACTCCGCGACCGTCGTGCCCGCGTTGTCATTGCGCGCATTGGTCGTGAGCTTGAGATTGGACACCGTGACGATGCGACGCATGTTCGACAGCTCCGCCAGGAACGACCCCACCGAGTGGAAGTCCCCGGACACCGCCACGCTGATCGGCATCTCCGTGTGGTAGTCCGACGGCTGCATGCCGCCCGGTCGGAACATCGTGAAGGTGATCCCGGTCTGTTGCCCGGCGAGCGTGATCTTGCGCAACAGGGTCGGCAGCTGGCGTTCGGTCGGGAGCAGCTCGGAGGCCAGCTCCCAGCGCTGGTGCAGCTGGTCGTACTCGGCCTCGAAGCGCGGCAGGTCCGCCACCGAAGCGCGTGCGCGTGCCAGTTCGGCCGACTTCTGCTCGTACTGGGCCTTGAGTTCAGAGATATGTTCGCTCCCCTTCGGGAACGTCCACGGCAGCACGTGCGAGAAGAAGTACACGCCGAGCGCGCCTCCCGACAGGAGGAACGCCAGCAGGAGCTTCTGCACCGCTGGGCTCTTGATATCGAAGTTGGCCATGGTGCGGGTCTCCTAGTTGGCGCTCTGGTCGGGATTCACCGAACAGCTGAGCTTCCACTTCACGACATGCTTGTCGATCACCTGGCCGCGCTCGGCGACCGCCAGTTCGACGTTCGAGAACATCGAGGAGCGTTCGATCCGGGACATGAAGTCCGAGACCACCAGGTTTGAATAAGTGACCCCCTCCAGCTGCAGGTGGCTGCTCGCATCCTGCGAGACCCCGGTCAGCCAGAGGTGGTCGGGAACACACCGAGCCAGCTCATCCATGAGCCGCACGCTCTGAGTGCGTCCTTTCTCCAATTTCGTGATGATGCCCATGCGCAGGTCCAGCTCGGCGCGCTCTTGCGCCAGCTGGTTGACGCGCGCGATCTGCGGCGCCAGCGCTCGCGACTCGGAATCCACCTGCTGAATGGACTTGTCCAACCCGGACTGTCGGGCGCGCTGCGACATCGTCGAGCCGGCGATCACCAGCGCCGCGGCGGCCAGGACGACGCCGGGTAGCACCATGTCGCCGAGCTTGAAGTCGAGCTGGATCTGCCTGCGCTTGGCCTTCTCTTCGCGCGGCAGGAGATTGACGCGGATCATCGCTTGTCCCCCTGACGGCGCAGAGCCAGACCGATGCCGACCGTGAGGAGGGGCGCCACCTTCATCACGTCCTGCCCCGCGAACAGGGCCGGGTCATACTGGATTCGCGCAAGCGGGTTCACGATCTCCGCCGAGACGTGGAAGCGGCGGTTGAGGAAGTCCGTGATGCCTGGCGTGAGCGCGCTGCCGCCGCACACGAGGATGCGGCTGATGGAACCCGCCTCCCCCGCCGTGCGCAGGTAGGCCTGGGCGCGGTCGAGCGCGGTGGCGATGCCTTCGCACGCCTGCTCGATGACGGGGCCCACCTCGAGCCCGGGGCCCGACTCGCCGCGCACCGCGGCGGCGGCCTCCGAATGGCTCAGGTTGTACTTGCGCTGCACCGCCTCGGTGAACGTGCTGCCGCCCACTTGGAGGTCCTTCGTGAAGTAGGGAACGCCGGCCTGCACGATGTTGATGTTGGTCATCTCGGATCCCACGTTGAGGACCGCGACGACCTCTTCCGGCGCCAGGTCGTAGTTCGCTTCGATGGCGTTCTGCGCGGCGAACGAGTCCACGTCCACGATGGTCGGCGTGAGGCCGGCTTCGCGGATCAGGTCGCTGAACGAGACCACCATGTCCTTCTTGGCGGCTACGAGCAGTACCTGCATCTGCTGCGGGTCGTTCGGCGCGGCGCCGAGGATCTCGAAGTCGAGCGAGACGTCATTGATGTCGTAGGGGACGTGCTGCTCGGCCTCCCAGTAGACGGCCTGCTGCGCATCCTCGGCGGACAGCTTGTTCATCGTGATCTTCTTCACGATGACGGCGCGACCGCTCACGGCGGCGACCACCTGGCGCGTCTTGATTCCGCGCGAGTCGAGCAAGTTGGAGATGGCATCCGTCACGAGCTGACGGTCCATGATCTCGCCATCCACGATGGCTTCGGCCAATGGCTGCGAGACACCCCAGTTGACGAGGCGGTACTGCTTGTTGGGCTGGGCCTCGAGCTCCACCACCTTGACGCTGTGGCTGCCGATGTCCAGGCCCACGAGCGACTGCTTCTTGCCGAAGAACATGAAGTTCACTCCCTGAAGGTGGTGTGTCGGGTGCGGCTGCGTTTCGCGGATCTCGCTGCAGCGGCCGTCCGCCACCTGCACGTGTCCGCGAGCCTCCCCGCGCACACGCCGCCTGACGGGTGCTTCATCGGCCCTTGACGGACCGTCCTGAAGGGTGATTTTCATTGGACTGTCGCCACTCCGTGCGCGGCGCACGCCGCGTCACCGGATGAGCACGGCCGGTGTGGTGAGGCGGCGAACCGTGAGGTCCCGGCGGCCGGTCCGCAGTGCATGCTGCAATTCCTTGATCTCGCGCTCGGCCATTTCGCGCAGCAGCCGATTCGGGCTGGTGCGCCGGACCTCGTCCCACAGCAGCAGCGCCACCGCCAGGTCGCCCGCGTGCTGGCGGGTGTACGCCGCGAACCGCATGGACTGGGACGGCCCGCCGGGCAACCGACCGGCGCGTTCGAAGTACTCGGCGGCGTGCAGCAGATCCCGGCCGCCGGGGCGAACGAAGTAGAGGAATCCCATCTCGAACGCGATCCGCCCGCTGCGCGGATTGCGCTCGAGCGCGCGCAACATCAGTCGCTCCGCCGCGGGGAAGTCCCGTCCTTCCTGGGCGAGCGCGAACGCGCCGAACACGTACGGGCTCTCGAAGCCGGGTGCGAGCGCGGTGAGCACCTCGAACACGTGCGCCATGCGTGTGAAGCGCAAGTCCGTCTGGCGATGTTCGCCGTAGTACTGGACGGCGCGGATCCACGCCAGGTCGGCCATGCTCTCGGCGTGGCCGAGCGCTGCGGGCCGGAGCGCTCGCCCGGACGGGTAGTACGCCAACTCCTCGAACGGCGTCGGCCGGGGCAGCACTCGCGCGGCGTACACGGCCAGCTGAAGCACGCCGGCGCCGAGCACGAGCGCCACGGACCAGGCGACCAGCATGCGTCGCCGGACGGCGGGCAGCGCTCCCCATGCGAGCACGATCGTGCTCACCGGAAGTCCCGCGACTCGAACGCCGCCGCGGCGAGTGCCAGGACGCAGCCGCAGTAGAGCGCCGCGTAGCCGGTGGCGAGCAGCAGGTGAGACGCGCCGGTGATGTCGCCCCCCGCGGCGAGCGCGCGCATGTTGAACAATGACAAGTTCGGCAGCAGGTTCGCGAGGGACTCGAGCGCCTCGCGGCCTCCGGCGGGGAGCCGGGTGGCGAGCTGGCGCAGGTCCTCGCACCACTGGCCGGCGAGGAAGAATCCGAGCGTGTAGAGCGCCGACAGCACCGGCGTGGACAGCGCCGAGAACATCACCGCGAGCGACGTGATCACCGCGAGCTCGAGGCCCGCCAGGTACACCGCCTGGGCGATCGCCGGCGCATACGAAGCGTGACCGGTGACCGCGAGCAGCAGCCCCAGCGCTCCGCCGAGCAAGGCCGCGACGGTGGCGAGCGCGGCGGTCAAGCCCAGCCACTTCCCGATCAGGTAGAGCGGCCGCGGCAGTGGGCGCGACAGCAGGTTGAAGATCGTCCTGCGTTCGATCTCCTTGTTCACGAGCGAGGCGCCGACGGTGAGGATGACGAGCAATCCGAGCCAGGAGATCGACGACAGCCCGAGGTCCACGGTGAGGCGCAGGTCCTCGCCCATGGCGAGCGGCGCGGCGACTCGCGTGAACGCGAGCAGCACGATTCCGCCGATCACGATCCCGGCGAGCACTCGGTCGCGCACCACTTCGCGGAACGTGTTCTGGGCGATCAGCAGCGCGTTCATCCCTGCCTCCGCACGCCCTGCGCCTGGAACGCGGAGCGCTCGGCGGCCGCCATGAACAATTGCTCGAGCGTCGGGCGATTGGGGGTGACGCTGGTCACGCGCACGCCGTGCGCGAGCAGCCAGCCGAGCACTTCCTGGAGCCGCGCCGGATCCTCCACGACGAATGCGGACGTCCCGCCCGACTCCCGTCGTCGCAGCGTCGCCGCCAACGCTGCCGGCAGCGCGACCACGGGGAATCCCGCCACGCCCACCTCGATCGTCGGGGCGGCGCCGTCCACCAGCTCGCCCACGGTGGCGACCCGCTCGAGCCGGCCGCCGAGCAGGATCGCGACGCGGTCGCACAGGGCTTCCACGTCGGGCAGGATGTGCGAAGAGAACAGCACGGTCGTGCCGTGCTCGCGCTGCTCGAGGATCAGGTCGCGCACGTCACGACGTCCGAACGGGTCGAGCCCGCTCATGGGCTCGTCCAGGATGAGCAGTTCCGGCTCGTGCACCATGGCGGCCGCAAGCCCGAGACGCTGGAGCATCCCCTTCGAGTACTTGCGGAGCGCCAGACGCTCGCGTTCCCCCAGGCCGACCTTGCCGAGCCAGTGCCGGGCCGCCCGAAGCGCCGGCTGCGCCTGCATGCCCGACAGCCGTGCGACGAACTCGAGGTACTCGAGCCCGGAGAGTGAGTCGTAGAAATAGGGCTGCTCCGGCAGGAAGCCGAGGCTCGCTCGGCTCCTGACGTCGTCGATGGAGGTCCCGAGCAGGTACGCCTGCCCCGATGTGGGCTTCAAGAGCCCGGCCAAGATCTTCATCGTCGTGGTCTTGCCAGCGCCGTTCGGGCCCAGGTAGCCGAACACCTCGCCGCGGTGCACCTCGAGATTCAGCGCGTCGAGGCCGCAGGTCCGCTTGAGCGTCCACGGGTGCACGTAGGTCTTGGTGAGGCCGACGATTCGCACCGCGATCTCGCAGGGATCCGCCGGGGCCGGCGCCATCGAACGGTCAAGCTCTGGCCGAGTGCCGGCCACGGCGGTCAAGCTCTGGTGGGTCAGGGACGGGATATTCATGATGGTCGGGCCACTCCCTCATTCGGACAATGAGTTGCCGGCCCGGGCGGCCCCGGGTCAGCGTCGCGCTCGGGCAGATTGCAATCCGCGTGCCGCGAGCTGCCCGGTCCTCCCCCAACGCAAGACGGCCGACCCCGGAGGGGCCGGCCGTCTTGCGACGCCAAGAAATGCGTCAGTTCCTACCGGGCGACAGGATCAGCCGAAGGTCCGAGTTCGCACCGCTGCCGGCGATCTGATAGGTCACGCCGAGTGAGTCCCCGTAGGACACCACACCCGGCTTCACCGCTCCGCTCGCCAGGGGCACCACCCAGGCCGGCTGGTCGACCCAGGAGCTCGCGGAGCCGCTGCTGCCGTCGAACGGGTTCTTGAAGCTGGAGCCGTAGGTCTGCAGCGTGCCTGCGACGTCGTCCGCGAGGAGCGCGTAGCCGCCGTCGTTCAGGACGTTGTAGTCCTCGGCCGCGAGCTGAAAGGTGTGCATGTTCGACTTCGTGCTGCCTTCCTTCGCGCGCTTCTGCATGCTGATGAAGTTGGGGATCGCGATCGAGGCCAGGATACCGATGATCACGACCACGATCATCAGCTCCACCAGCGTGAAACCCCTTTGCGGTTTCATCTCGGTGCCTGGGCCTTTCCTCCGGGTCCGCCGCGCTGGCCGGGCCTGGGTCTCGCGAGCCATTTGAGGTGGAGAGAATTCCGAACAGGCGCGGGGGCTGGAGCCCCCACGCCCGCTGGAGATCGTGTTACTGGCCGCTCGTCAGCTGCAGAATGAGCGGAGTCGCCTTGCCCTGGCCGCCGATGACGTACGTCAGGCCAGCCGTACCCGCGGCGTTCGTCGAATCCGAGTACGCCACGATACCCGGCACCACCGGCACGACGAGCGGACGAGCGAATGCCGCAACGTCCGCGAACGCCACACCCACACCCTGCGTGCTGGTGAACGGGTTCTTGAAGTTCGAGCCGGCGTTCGGCAGCATCGGCTCCACCGTGGTCGCCAGGATCGCGTAGTTGCCGTCGTTCTGCACGCCGTAGTCTTCCGCGGCGAGCTGGAACGTGTGCATGTTGGCCTTCGTGCTGCCCTCCTTCGCGCGGTTCTGCATCGCGATGAAGTTGGGGATCGCGATGGCGGCGAGGATGCCGATGATCACGACCACGATCATCAGCTCGATCAGGGTGAAGCCCTTCTGGGACTTGGTCATTGCTCTGTCTCCTCCGTATTCGAGTGGCTCGCACGGCGTCCGCCTGGGCAGCCGAGACGCTCGACGAGTAACCAACGCAACCCACGTGCCACCGACCACCCGGAGCTCCCGTTGTCCCTTATCTGTCAACTGGACAACGTTTTGCGAGGAGCGCCGCTGCTGAGTGATTCTCCCCACGAAAATCCTCGACCGTGCAAAATCCTGCCGTGCCGCCGCTTCTCGTGCACCGCGCACGCTCATGCGGCGTGCTCGTCACCCTCGAACAGCAGATCGTCGCCGTCCGACAGGCCGGAACGATCCCTGCCCGGCTTCTCGATGCCGTAGCCAATGAGCTTGCGATAGAGCGTCGAGGCATTGATGCCAAGCAGTTCGCTCGAGCGTTTCTTCTGCCAGCGCGTGAAGTTGAGCACCTTGAGGATGTACTCCTTCTCCAGCTCCTCGAGCGTCATGTTCGGCGAATCGATGACCAAGCTGCCCTTCTGGCTGTGTCCGAAGCGGATCTTGTCCGGCAGGTCCTCCGCCGTGATGATCCCGCCCTCGTCCAGGATGAGCGCGCGCTCCATGACGTTCTCGAGCTCGCGCACGTTGCCCGGCCAGTCGTACTTGAGCAGCAGGTCCATGGCTTCCTTGCTCACGGTCTTGGGGACACCACCCTTGGCGTGCCGCTTGAGGAAGTGATCCACCAGAATCGGGATGTCGTCGCGACGCTGGCGCAGGGCCGGCATGCGCAGCGGGATCACGTTCAAGCGGAAGAACAGGTCCGCCCGGAAACGACCCTCGGCCACCTCCCGCTCCAGGTCCACATTCGTCGCCGCGACCAGTCGGCAGTCGATCTTCACCGTCTGCGTGCCGCCGACCGGGATGATCTCGCGCTCCTGAAGTGCGCGCAGCAGCTTCACCTGGGTTGCGATCGGCATGTCGCCGACCTCGTCCAGGAAGAACGTGCCGCCCTCCGCCACCTGGAATAGGCCCGGCGAGTCCTTGATCGCGCCCGTGAACGAGCCCTTCACGTGCCCGAACAGGTTGGATTCGAGCAGATCGCGCGGGATCGCGCCGCAGTTGATGCTGACGAACGGCCCCGAGTGCCGGCGGCTGCGGTAGTGGATCTCGCGTGCGATCAACTCCTTGCCGGTGCCGGAATCGCCCTGGATGAGGATGGTGGCTTCGCTGTCCGCCACCTTGTCCACCATCTTGAACACGCGCACCATCTCCTCGGACGAGCCGATGATGGTCTTGTCCTCGTGTCCCTTCTTGAGCTCCCGCTTGAGGAACTGGTTCTCGTTCCTCACCCGGCGCATTTCGAGCGCATTGCGCACGGCGAGCCGGATCTCGTCGTTCTTCGCGTTCTTGAGCAGGTACTGGAACGCGCCCAGGTTCACGGCATCGATCGCCGACTGCTGTGAAGCGTAGGCGGTCATCAACACCACCGGGATATTGGAGTCGTGCTTCTTGATGCTCTGGAGCAGTTGGATGCCGTCCATCCCGGGCATCTTGATGTCGCTGATGACGACGTCGAACGGCTCCATACGGATCTTGTCGAGCGCGTCCCGGCCGCTGTTGACGGTCGTGACCTGGAATCCTTCCTTCCGCAGCACGATGCCCAGGAACTGCGTCATGCTCTGCTCGTCGTCGACCACCAGGATCTTCTCGGCAGCCATGAACTCACCTCGCTGGATACGGATCGGGACAGCCGATCACGCCGCCCGCGCCAAGGACACCGCCGGTCCGGGCAGGATCACCCGGGCCGTCGTGCCTCGGCCGGCCACGCTCTCGAGGGACAGCACGCCGCCATGTCGCTCGACGATCCGTTGTGCGATCGCCAGGCCCAGGCCCGTGCCTCCCCGCTTGGTTGTGAAAAAGGGTTCTCCGACGCGACGCAGGTCGTCGGGCTCGATCCCGGGACCGTCGTCGTGGAATTCCACCGCGACGTGCTCGGCATCGCGCATCACCCACCGCACGGTGAGCTTGCCGCGTTCGCCGACCGCCTCCAGGGCGTTCGCCGCCAGGTTCAGCCACACCTGCCGCATCTGCTCCGAGTCCAGCGAAACGTGCGCCTCGTCGGGGCCGGGTTCGAATTCCACCTGCACCCCGCTCGCGCGGCGTGGGTCCAGCCGCAGCGTGTTGACGAGGTCGCGCAAGTGATCGTCCAACGCCACCGGCCCCAGCGCGAGATCGCGTTCACGCGAGTAGCTGAGCAGGTCGGTGACGAACTTGTTGAGCCGCGCGGATTCGCGCGCGATGAGGTCCATGAGGTCGGCCGATTCGCCGTCGAGCTTGAGCTCGCGCTGCAGCACCTCGACGGAACCACTGATCGGCTTGAGCCCGTTGCGGAGCTCGTGGGCGATGCCGGCGGCGAGCGCGCCCACTTCGGCGAGCGTTTCGTTGCGGCGCGCGCGCCGCTCCATCTCGCGCACCTCGGTCAGGTCCTGGAACACGGCGACCACGCCGGTGAGCTCGCCCTCGTGCATGAGCACGTTGGTCGAGACCCCGAGCGGCAGCGACCGGCCCTGCGTCGTCGCCACCTCGAGCTCGGCGCGGGCGCGGCCCCGGCCGCGCACCTGCGAGTCCTGGACCAGCGCGCGCAGCGCCGCGAGGCGTTCCGGGAGCGCCTCGCCCACGGCACGATCCTGGACGTCCGCGGCCCGCACGCCGAGTACTTGTTCGGCCGCGGGA
Source organism: uncultured bacterium (assembly GCA_964418975.1). Lineage (GTDB taxonomy): Bacteria > Eisenbacteria > RBG-16-71-46 > RBG-16-71-46 > RBG-16-71-46 > JAIOPA01. The sequence goes on from CAYQNV010000163.1 coordinate 23,641, forward strand.
TTCAGGTAGCCGACCCGACCGGTGCGGTCCACGGTCAGGATTCCGGTGGTGAGGTGTCGCAGTATGGCGTCGTTGTCCACTCGCACGCGGTCCAGCTCCTTCTCGGTCCGCTCGAGATCGCCGGCCGTGCGCTGCACGCGCTCGCCGAGCACGCCCGAGAGCACACCCACGATGGTGAGGAACGTCACCATGAGCTCGGGCTTGACCAGTGCGCTCACCGCGGCTTCCGGCCCGCCCAGCGGCGCGGCCAGGGCCGGCAATGCCAGGAATCCCGCGCACGCTCCGGCGGCGGCGAATAACCCTCCGCCGATGCGCCCCACGACGCCGCCCGTGATCACCACGAGGGCGTAGAACAACACGAACTGGCTGCCCTGGCCGCCGGTATAGGCCGCCAGCCAGGTGACGAGTGCCAGGTCCACGGCCAACTGCGCCCAGGTCTGGAGTCCGAATGCGCGCCGCAACCGTCCGGCGAGTGTCCACGCCACCGAGACGCCCGCCACCGCCCCCAATGCCAGCGACAGCAGGGCGGTGGGCCGCTCGGTGACATCGGGACGCAGAAGCAATCCCGAGGGCAGCGCGAGCGAGGCCACGAGCACGCGGCCCAGCACGAGCTGGCGAAGCGCACCCCAACCCGTCGCGCGGGCGACGGGGCCCGACAAGGACCCCGTCCCCGAGGATGGGCTGTGGGCGTGCGAGACGCTCACGAGTCCGCGCCTGCCACGACGTTGATGAGCTTGAACATCGGCAGGTACATCGCCACGACCATGCCGCCGACGATACCGCCCATGACCACGATCATGACCGGCTCGATGATGGACGTGAGCGTGTCCACGGCCGTGTCGACTTCGGCCTCGTAGAACACGGCGATCTTCGTGAGCATCTCGTCGAGTGCGCCCGTCTGCTCGCCCACCGCGATCATCTGCGTGACCATCGGCGGGAACACTCCCGAGGCCTTGAGCGGGGCCGACACCGTTTCGCCCTCGCGGATCGAAGCGCGGGCGCTCATGATGGCCTCGGCGATCACGCGATTGCCCGCCGTGCGTGCCGTGATCTCGAGACCGCCGAGAATCGGAACGCCCGAGGCGATCAATGTGCCGAGCGTGCGCGTGAAGCGCGCGACCGCGCCCTTCAACAGCACGTCGCCCAGCACCGGCATGCGGATCATGAAGCCATCCACCTGCCGCTGGCCGACCTCGGTGGCGTAGTAACGACTGAACGCGATGGCTCCGCCGACCATGGCCAGCAACGCGGCCCACCACCAGTGCACGAGCGCGTTCGACAGCATGAGCACGATCTTCGTGGGCAGCGGCAGCTCCCCACCGAAGTCCGTGAACATCTTGGCGAACGTCGGGATGATGAAGATGAGCATGAACGACGTCGCGCCCATCGCCACCGTGAGCACCACCGCCGGGTAGACCAGCGCGCTCTGCACCTTGCGCTTCAGGGCGTCGGCCTTCTCGATGTAGGTGGCCAGGCGCATGAGGATCTCGTCCAGGACACCGCCGGCCTCGCCCGCCGCGACCATGTTGCGGAACAGGTCGTCGAACACCGAGCGGTGCTTGCCGAGCGCGTCGGACAGCGTCGAGCCGGCCTCCACCTCGCGAGTGGTCTCGGTGATCACGCGTGCGAACGACGGCTTGGTGGTCTGCTTGGCCAGGATGTCGAGGCACTGCACGAGCGGCAAGCCGGCGGAGATCATGGTGGCGAACTGGCGCGTGAAGATCGCCAGGTCCTTCGTCGAGACGCCACTGCCTCCGAACTTCGGCATCGACACGCCGCCCGTCTTGGGGCGCAGCGACGTGACCAGGATGCGCTTCTTGCGCAGGACTTCGAGTGCCTCGTCCTGGCGCACCGATTCGATCTCGCCCGTCTGGGCCTCACCCGCGAGCGTCCGCCCCTTCCAGACAAAGACTGCCATTTTCGTCCTCCGTTCAGGCCGCCGGCCGCATGATCTTCTGGAGCATGCCTTCCATCTCCAGGCGGTCGGTGCTGCGGTCCATTGCGGACTCAGGGGTGAGCTGCTTGTCGAGCACGGCCTGGAGCAGTGCCTGATTCATCGTCTGCATGCCGTACTTCTGCCCGGCCTGCATGAGGCTGTAGATCTGGTGCGTCTTCGCCTCGCGAATGACCGCCTTGATGGCCGGCGTGCACACGAGCACCTCGCAGCACATGATGCGGCCCGTGCCGCGGCTGCGTGGGATGAGCTGCTGCGTGACCACGCCTTCCAGCGTGAACGCGAGCTGCGTGAGGATCTGCTTCTGCTGGTCGGCGGGGAACACGTCCACGATGCGATTGATCGCCTCGTACGTGGAGTTCGTGTGCAGCGTCGCGAACACGAGGTGGCCCGTCTCGGCGATCGTGAGCGCCGCCTCGATCGTCTCCAGGTCGCGCATCTCACCAATCAGGATGATGTCGGGATCCTGGCGCAGCACGTACTTGAGCGCGGTCGGGAATGACATCGTGTCCGAACCCACTTCGCGCTGGTTCACGATGCACTTCTTGTGGTGGTGGATGTACTCGACCGGATCCTCGATGGTCATGATGTGGGCCTGGCGCGTGGCGTTGATGCGATCCAGCATCGCCGCCAGCGTCGTGGACTTGCCCGAACCGGTTGGGCCCGTGAGCAGCACCAAGCCCTTCTGCCGATTCGTGAACTCCTTTACCACTGGCGGCAGGCCGAGCTTCTCCATGGCGATGATCTCGTAGGGGATCATGCGGATCGCCATGGACACGACGCCGCGCTGCAGATAGACGTTCGCGCGGTAGCGCGACAACCCCTTCACGCCGAAGGAAAAGTCCAACTCCTTGGTGGTCTCGAAACGCTTGCGCTGCTCGTCCGACAGCACGCTGTAGGCGAGTGCGATGCACTTCTCGGGCGTGAGCACCTCGTATTCAGTGGGCGTGATGGCGCCGTCGATGCGCAATTCCGGCGGCACGCCTGCGGTGATGTGCAGGTCGGACGCCTTGCGCTGCACCATGTCCTCGAGCAACTGCCGAAGGGTCAGTTCCGCCATGGGTCCCTCGTTAGGGTTCTGGATGCGCCGGCCTACAGCTTGTCGGCCGCCGTCTCCTTGAGCACTTCCTCCACGGAGGTGATCCCCCGCTTGAGTTTCTGCAACGCATCACGCCGCAGCGTCAGCATCCCGCCCTCGATCGCGGTGCGCTTGATCTCGATCGCCGACGCCCGCTGGAGCACCAGGTCGCGCAAGGGCGGCGAGATGGTCATGACCTCGTACACGCCGGCCCTCCCGCGATAACCGGTGTTGTTGCACTCCACGCAGCCCACGCCCTCGACGATGTTGGCGCCTTCGAGGTCTTTGCGATCCATCTGCAGCTCGCTCAGGATCTCGTCCGTGAGTTCCGCCGGCTTCCGGCAGTGCGCGCATACCTTGCGCACGAGGCGCTGCGCCAGCACGAGGTTCACCGACGACGCCACCAGGAACGGCTCGATGCCCATGTCGATGAGTCGGCCGATGGCGCTGGGCGCGTCGTTGGTATGCAGCGTGGACAACACGAGGTGGCCGGTGAGCGCCGCCTTGGTGGCGATGGACGCGGTGTCGATGTCTCGGATCTCGCCGACCATGATGATGTTCGGGTCCTGGCGCAGAAACGCCTTGAGCGCCGCCGCGAACGACAGGCCCACCGAGTCGTTCACCAGCACCTGGTTGATCCCGTCGAGGTTGTACTCGACCGGGTCTTCGGCGGTCATGACGTTCACGTTTGGGGTGTTGACCCGCGACAGCGCCGAGTAGAGCGACGTGGTCTTGCCCGAGCCCGTGGGCCCGGTGACCAGCACCATGCCGTAGGGGTTCAAGATGGCGGCGATGAATTCCCTCATGCTCGCCGGCTCGAACCCGAGCTTCTCGAGATCCACGTTGAGGTTCGTCTTGTCGAGGATTCGCATGACGATCTTCTCGCCGAAGATCGTGGGCAGCGAGCTCACGCGCAGGTCGATGGTGCGATTGAGCACCTTGATTTTGATGCGACCGTCCTGCGGGACGCGACGCTCGGCGATATCCAGGTCGGCCATGATCTTCAAGCGCGACGTGATGGCCGCCTTGAACTTGTAGGGAGGCGCCATCATCTCCTGGAGCGCGCCGTCGATGCGGAAACGCACACGCATCGTCTTCTCATAGGGCTCGATGTGGATGTCCGAGGCGCCCTTGCGCACGGCGTCGGCGATGAGCGAGTTGACCAGCTTGACGATGGGCGCCTCGTCCATCTGCCCGATGCCGTCGTTCTCGGTGCTGGTGTCCTCCTCCTCGACGACGGAAAGGTCGTCCTCGAAGCCCTTCATGACGTCGGCCATGGTGCCGGCCGAGTCGTAAGCGCGATCGAGCGCCTTCTTCACCGCCATCTCCGAGGCGACCCGCGGCTCCACTTCGTATCCGGTGATGAACTTGATGTCGTCCAGCGCGAAGATGTTCGAGGGGTTCGCCATCGCCACCACGAGTTTGCGGCCGCTCTTCGACACCGGCAGCGCCATGAACTTGGTGGCGACATCTCCGGGCAGCAGCCGGGTCAGCGCGGGATCGGGCTCGAAGCCCATGAGATCGATGGGCGGGCAGCCGTACAGCTTGGACAGGAAGTCGAGTAGCTGCGCCTCGGTGACCGCGCCGATCCTGACCAAATTGACGGTGATCGAGCCGCCGGCGGTCTTCTGCTGGAGCGCGGCCTTCTGCAGGGCGTTCTCGTCGATGAGGCGCGCCTGGAGGAGTTTCTTGCTGATGTCTTCGACCACGGCGGTCCCCGGAGAGATGGTGACCGCGACCGGAAGTCCTTCTCCGGAGCGCGGCTCGCGAGCAGCTCGAGGTAGTGCCGTCGCGGAGCCGGACAAGTGGCCATGCAGACGGCAAGCACGGCGATGCACCGTGGAAGGGGCATGCCAGACTCGTCGTCGTTATCGGGCGAACCGGTGGCGGGCTTGAAGCGAATTCCGCACGGTCATGGCAGGGGCACGATGCGTCCTGCACGACGCTCTCGTGCGAGATGCCTCACGGTCTGCTCGCGCGGAGGTGCGGTCGCAGGCGTTCGACCAGGCGGGGCCCGATGCCCGGCACCGACAACAGGTCATCCACGGCGTGGAAGCGACCGTGACGACTCCGGTGCTCGACGATGCGCCGGGCGAGCACGGGACCGATGCCGGGCAACCGATCCAGCTCGGCGAGCGAGGCGGCATTCACGTCGAGCGTCCCGAGCGGGCCACTCGGGGAGAGCGCGGCGCTGCCCGAGTCCGCGCTGGCCGACGGGACCGGTGCGGCCGGCATCACCGTGCCCGACGGCGCGGGCGCCGGATCCGGGAAGTGCGCGCGGTAGAGGTCCGTCAGTGTGCCGAGCACCAGCAACACAGCCAGCAGGCGCGCCCCGCGCCATTCGGCCTCGGTGAGTCCGGACATGTCCTGCCCTGCTCGGGGCGGTGAAGGGGGCGGCGGGCGGATGACCTCAGTTGAAGAACGGCCACGACAGTTCCACGCGGAACTGTCGTGCGGACCCCAGGGCCGGAACGCCCGGGAACGGACTCGTCGGGTCGGACCACACCTGGGGATGCCCCACGTCTTCCAAGTTCGCGGCGCGCACCACGATGAGCGCGTCCCCGAGGGTGACCGAGGCGCTCGCGCCATAGGTGGCGTAGCCGGGGAGCGGCCGAGGCCGTACGAAGTACCCCTCGAGCGGCTCGGTCTCGCGCTCGCCCACCCAGGCCGCTTCGAGTCGAAGTCGCACGCCGAGGTCGCCGGCGAACGCCACGAACCCCGACTCCACCCCGGCCCTCCCGCCGGTCGCGGGATCCACGCGCGCGAGCTGCATTCCCACCGGGCGCACGCGCGAGTAGATCGACGCGTCAACGCTCCACGCCCCGCGACGGATGCCGGCCGCTAGCGTCAGCAACGCGTCCTGCACGCGCAGGCCATCCGGGGTGAAGCCATAGCGCAGCGACACGTCGCGGATCGGCCAGCGCGGGAGCAGCGCCCGGTTCCCGGTCTCGGTGGCGAGTACTCCGAGCTCGAACCACTGGCGTTCCTCGGCGCCCGCGGCCAGTTCGGCGCCCGCGGCCCACGTGTCCTGCACGAACGGCTCGACGCCCGGTGCCATGTCGCTCCACACCGGCGTGACGATGCGGCCGGCGTGCAGCCGCCAGCGGCGGCCCGCGTCGTCCCGCCGCCACACCAGCGAGGGCGAGAGCTGGAAGCGTTCGCTCGAACGCGTCGGCGCGTCCGTGTGGCCGGCACCCAGCTGCAGTTCGAGTCGGCCTCCGGCGAGCGGTCGGCGGTCGCTCGCCGCGAGCCAGACCGTCCGCTGTCGCCGATCGCTCGCGGCGCGCTGGGTGAGGAAGTCCGCGCTTCGCTCCACTTGCGCTGCGGTGAGCTCCAAGCGCAAGGCCCTGCGTCGCTCGAGGCCACCCAGGAACGCCTCGATCTCGAGCGTGTTCTGTTGCGCCTCGCGTTCTGCAAACAGGTCGAACAGCTCGGACTCGAAGGACTCGCGCCGGTCGTGGCTGCGCGCGAGGGCTGCGCGCCAACGCCGCTCTCCCCGCTCCCAGCCCCAGGCGAGCACGCCGCTTTCGCCGCGCGCCGCATCCTCGAAGCCGGCGTAGGGCGGACGTACGCCGGAGGGTTCCAGATAGGCCAGGTCATGGCGCGTCGTGCTGGCGGCACCGCGCTGCGAGAATGTGCCGGAGAACGTATGGTCGCCGCGGCGGCGCCCCAGGTCCGCGAACCACACGTGCTGGCCGGCGCGGTCCAGGCGCCCCGAGCCGGCGCGGGATCCGGTGAGTGCGCCACCTCGGAGCCAGGAGCCTTCGCCCCCGCGCCGCAGGTAGAGCCCGGTGCGCTCCAGGGCCGACGAGCCGCTCACCATCGTGAATGAGGCGTGCGGTCGTCGCGTGCGCGCCGGCTCCGCGATCGCGCGCAGCTCCACGAGCGACGCGGAGAAGCCTCGCCATCCGGCATCCTCTCCCACCACGACGGCCGTGGAGTCGTACCACGCACGCGGCGCGGCGACCTCGTCGAGGCCGGGCCAGGGGGCGAAGGTCGGGAGCAGACCGTCCCGCGACGAGACGCCGCCGGCCACGAGACCCATCCACGAGAACGGCAGGCCGTTCCCCATGTGGACGTCGTCCACCTGTCCGGGGCCGCCGGGCGCTGCCCACCATTCCGGCAGCGACCTCACCTCGAGTGTCGCGGCGTGTCCCACCCCGTGACCTTCGACCGCGAGGAGACACGCGACGAGCACGAACCGCGCAGGACGACGGATAGGCGGATCTCCGGAGGGGCGCTGGGAACGGGGTCGCAGCGGAAGATAGTGACCGCGTGCGGCGGGCGTCAACGCCGCGACGACCGGCCCGGCTCAGCGGGCCGCGGACCCCGCGGCGCGGGCGCGCAGGTCGTCGATCGTGCGCTCCGGAACGGGCATCTCGCCGAGCCCCGCGCCGCGGTGGGGGCCGTGGAAATCCGACCCTCCGGTCGCGACCAATCCCAGGTCCTCGGCGACTTCGCGCCAGTGACGCTGCGCCGACGCGCCGTGCTGCGGGTGCCACACCTCGATTCCCGCGAGCCCGGCCTCGGTCAACTGCTCCACGAGTCGACGCTCGAGGAGTCCGGGGTGTGCGAGCACCGCCACGCCGCCCGCGTCGCGAATGATGCGCACGGCTTCGGCCGACGGAAACGCCGGGCGCGGCACGAATGCGGACCCGCGGGCTCCCAGGTACTTCTGGAACGCCACGTCGATGCTCGCGACGTGGCCCGCTCGCAACAGTGCCTGGGCGATGTGCGGACGGCCGACCACGCCGGGCCCGGCCGCGGCGAAGACCTCGTCCGCGGCGATCGGCGCGCCGAGCGTCTCGAGCCGCTCCAGGATCGCGCGCGCCCGCTCGCGCCGCTCCTCGCGGAACTGGCCAAGTCGACGCGCGAGCGGCTCGGAGCCGGCTTCCACGAAATAGCCGAGCACGTGCAGGTCGTGCCCTTCGAGCGTCGAGGACACCTCGATGCCGGGCACCACCTCGAGTTGGCCGGTCGCCGCAGCGAGCGCAGGCGCTACGCCTTCCACCGAGTCATGGTCCGTCACCGCGAGTGCGCGCAATCCTCGCTCGAGTGCCAGTGCGACCAGGGCCTCTGGCGACAACACCCCATCGCTGAAGTGCGTGTGGGCGTGCAGCTCGAGCCGGCGGCCGCCCGCATGCGGCGGGCGGGAGGACCTCATGCCGCCTGCCCGAAGGCGCGGCGCCACTCCACCAATTTCTCGAGGACGTCGCTGCGGCCGGGGTAGCGCATGTCGGCGATCTCCATTTGCGCCACCGCGTCCGCCATCTCGCCGGTCGCCGCGAGGCTCAGCGCCATCTGGTAGCGAAGTTCCGCTTCGCCCGCGGCATCCAGCGCGTGGAAGCGCAACGCGCGTTCGAACGCCTGCACCGCGTCCTCGTGCTGACCGGAATCCGCCAAGCTGCGCCCGCACATCTCCTGGGCGCGCACGGCCAGGCGCGAGTCGCGCTCCGCGATGCGAAACGCTCCCACGGCTTCGTCGTGAAGTCCCATCTCGCGGTACGCCATGCCGAGATCGTAATGCCCCTGCGTGTCGCCATCCAATTGCGACTCGACCCCACGCTGGAACTCCTGAAGCAGGCTGTTCAAGTCGAACGTCACCGCCTGGCCGCGGCCCACCGCGACCGCGACGCGACCCACCTCGGTGGGCGTGGCCCCGGCCGGCGCCGTCGGGGCGGCGCTCGCGGCGGCGCTCGTCATGCGCTGCAGCCGACGGCGTGCCGTGTCGTTGCCCGGCTCGATCGCGAGCGCACGCTCGAACCAGCGGCGCGCATCGCTCTCGTGCCCGTCGTTCAAGGCGCGATCGCCCAATTCGCACGCGACCTGCGAGCCCTCCGGCGCGTCGCTGCGCTTCTCGCAGTTGGCGAGCCACAGCTCCATCACGCCGATCGGCGCCTGCGCGCCGCGACCGAGGCTGCGGAAGATGGTCGCCGCGCTGTCCAGCCGGTCCAGGCGTTCATAGGCGAGTGCCGCCTCGACCAACGCCTGCGAGGCCCGGTCGCGGTTCCCGGCGCGGAACTCGGCTTGCGCCCGCTGCAGCAGACTCTCCACGTTCGTGACGCCGACGAGCAGGTCCGCGGGGCGGTTCGCGATCGTGGAGGGGCTGGGATCGACTGGAACAGAGGGCTCGGCGAATGGCGTGGGACGCGGGGCAGTCGCCTCGGACGTATTCGCCTCGCGCAACGCGGACTCGTAGCTGGTGTCCTCGCCGGCGCCGATGTCGTATACGCCCGCCGCGGGCACGACCAGTTCCTCGGCCGCCCCGTCAGCCGCCTCGTCGGCCGCGTCCTCGACCGCCTTGGGCTCGGGAGCACGCGTGACCGGGGACACGAACTGCGGGGCGCGCTCGAACACGCCCGACTCGGAGCGCGGGGGCACCGCGAGCGCGGGCGGCGTGGCGAGCGTCGGCGGAGCGGGCGGTGTGGCGAGCACTGGCGGTGCGGCGAGCGTTGGCGGCGTGGACGGCACGGGCGCCGGGATACGGCTGCCGGTGATCACTCCCAGCACGGGCTCGGGCTCGCGCGACACCTGCGCGGAGCGCACCGCGTCCGCCGGCGCGTCGTCGGCCGGTCCGGATGCGGACGGCGTCACGAGTCGCGGCGGCCCTGCGCTCGGCGCCTCGGGCTGGGCGTGCGCGCTCTCAGGGTGGATGACGTTCGCGCGCGCATGGCAACGCCGTGCGTCGGCGCCCTGGCCGCGCGTCTCCCAGTGCTTCGCCGCCTCGTGCATGGCCGCGGCTGCCTTCGCGATCTCGCCCTCGAGCAGCAACACCTCCGACAGGCGCTCGAGCAGCTTGACGTTCTCCTGCCCGTTGTCGAACGCCTTCTGCAGCGCCACGATCGCTTCCTCGGCGTGGTTCGCGCGCAGTTGGTGCTCGGCATACTGGGCGAAATAGATGGAGGCCTCGCTCGCCAGCCCGTCCAGGGCGTGCAACTCGGCGAGATGGCGGAGCACCTGCGTCTGGGAGAGCGACAAGCGCATCATCTTCTTGCACACCGCGATGGCGTTCTTGTAGAGCCCCGCCTTCTCGTATGCGGTGACGGCGTTCAGGTAGCGCTCGCCGGCGCGCGCCTGCTCTCCCTTCTTGAACAGAAGGTCCGCGAGCAGCACGAAGTTGTAGGGGTCGGATTCCGGGGTCTCGACGAGCTTCTCGTATTCCCGGAGCGCACCATCCACGTCGCCATTCTGGACGCAGCGCTGGGCCCGACGCTTGATCTCGATCGCCTTTTCCAAGTTGGCTGGATCTCCCGGCCTGCCCTCGGCTTCCGAGGGGCCTCTCCCTGGTCTCAAGCGCTCATGGCGGACTGCACCGCAGTCGTGCAGCGCTCCGCCGCAGAGCGCAACTCCGCGCGGGTCGCCTCGAACTGCGTTGACACGACCTCCTTATCGGCCGAGGGGGCCAATGACTTCAGGTTGATCTGGACATTGAGCAGTGCGCCCTCGCCTGCCGCGCCGGCCAGCAACCCCGCCACGCCGGCGTCCGATGCCGCATTGACATTGCCCTGACGCACGGCCGTCTCCGCCAGCCGAACCACGTGCACGCAGGCGCGCGCCGTCTCGAGCGGCACCCGGCACGCCTCGAGGTCGGCCGCGGCCATGGCGCGCTCACGCCCGGCCTGCTCCTCGGGCGTGGACTGAGGAAGCCTGCGCGCTTTGAGGACGGCGTCGAATGCATCGCTGTCGCGGCGCCCCAACGCCAGCAGTTCGCCGCGCAGCGCCTCGGCATCGCGCTTCAACTGCAGCATGGTCGCCTCCGCCTGGGCGTATTTCTTCCTTCCCAGCGTGAGGTTCGCCACCATGGTGCCGAGACAGGTGGCGAGCGCCCCGGCGAACGCCGCCACGGTGCCGCCGCCGGGCGTGGGCGTCGGCCCCGCGACCTGGTCGAAGAAGCTGGCGATGGGCACCGCCTCAGTCAGCGGCGGCGTGCGCAGGCGCAGTTCCAGCACCTGGTCGCGTTGGAAGCCCTCGAGCTGGAGCGCGTGTTCGGCCGCGGCGAGCAGCGCCGCCTCCGGCACCAGCCCGACCACTTCGCAGCCGCTGATCGCCGCGCCGTGGCGCGCGGCCTCGTCACGCACCAGTGCCAGCACGCGGTGGATGGGCGTGGCCTCGACGTTGACCAGGTTCATGCTCACCTGCGCGCGCCGGCCGTTCTCGATGCTGAAGCCCAGCGCACGCACGTTCTTGAGGCCACCGCTCTGCTCGCGAATGGCGGCGGCGACCGCCTTGGCGACCCGCACGTCGGACGTGTTGAGGTTCGCGTTGAATGCCACCAGGAAGCGACGCGCCCCGATCGCGGTGGCTCCCGCCGTGGCGTGGATGCGCTCCGGCCCGAAATCGGGGCGGCGGGCGGCGTCTCGCCCAATGGCCTCGCGCAGTCCCTCGAACTCGCCGCGACGCACGTCGGCGAGGCTCACGCGCGCGGGCGTGCTCGCCGCGGCTTCGTAAAGAAACACGGGGATGTCGAGCTCCTCGCCCACCCGCCGGCCGAGCCGGCGCGCGAGCTCGGCGCAGTCGTCCAGCGTCACGCCCTCGACCGGCACGAATGGCACCACGTCGGTGGCGCCCATGCGCGGGTGTTGCCCCGAGTGAAGGTTGAGGTCGATGAGCTCGGCCGCGCGGGCCACGGCGCGAAACGCCGCCTCCAGCACGGGTTCGGGCTCGCCGGCGAACGTGAGCACCGAGCGGTTGTGGTCGGGGTCCATCTCGCGGTCGAGCAGCGTCACGCCCGGCACGGCCGCGATCGCATCGAGGATCGGGTCCACCACCTCGCGGCGGCGTCCCTCGGAGAAGTTCGGCACACATTCGACGAGGCGCGGCATGGTTAGCATTCTCCCCGAGTCAGCTGCGTTGGAAAGTCGTGGAGACGGACGAGGGCGGACCCGCGGCTCCGGCTCACGGCCACACGCGGCGTTCCACCGCCGGCAACGCCAGGTCGGCGCCGCGCATGAACACCGTGTCGGGCCGCACCGCGGGCATCCAGTACGGCAACTCCTCCAGCATCTCGCACTCCCACTGCACGGCGTCGCCCCAGGCGCCCGGATTCAGGTGGCCCACCTCGTTCGCCGCGCCCAGCGCACGCGCGGCGTTCCAGGTGATCGCGAGCAGCAACTCGCGCGCGTCGAACCCGCACAGCCGGCCCGCAAGCGTGGCGCACTCCATGAGCGATTGGGCCGGCGCCGTGCCGGGATTGAAGTCGGTGGCGATCGCCACGCGCGCGCCCGACGCTCGTACCATCGCCGCCTCGGGCAGCCGCTGGCGCAGCGTGAGCGCTGCCGCGGGCAGCAGCACGCCGACCGTGCCGGCCTCGGCGAGGTCTCGCCAGTCCTGCTCGGTCGCGCTCTCCAGATGGTCCGCGCTGCGCGCCCCCAGCTCGGCCGCGAGCCGAGCGCCGCCCGCGTGCTGCGTCTGTTCCGCGTGCAGCTTGATGGGGAACCCCAGCGCGACGGCGCGCTCCAGCACGCTCCGGCACTCCTCCACCGTGAAGCCCACGGGGTCGCAGAACACGTCCACCGCGCTTGCCATGCCGCGGCGATGGATCTCGGCCAGCAGCACGTCGCGCACCTCGGCCACGTACTCCGCGCGCCGGCCCGCGAACTCGTCGGGCAGCGCGTGCAGCACGAGTGCGGTGCGGTGCACGCGCCCCGGCACGCGGATGGCCGCGCCCGACATGAGCTCGAGCAGGCGGACCTCGCGTGCAGCGGTCAAGCCGTAGCCGCTCTTCACCTCCACCGTGGTGCAGCCATTCGCGCGCCAGCGCTCGAGCCGGTTCGCAAGCGTCTTTTCGAGGACCTCCTCCTTCACCGCCGCGGTCGCGCGCACGGTCGAGCGGATGCCCCCGCCCTGCTCGGCGATCTCGGCGTAGCTGGCGCCGGCGAGCTTTTGTTGCATCTCCAGCGCGCGGTGTCCGCCGAAGATCATGTGCGTGTGGCAGTCCACGAGGCCAGGGGTGACGAGCTTGCCGTTGGCGTTGAGCGGTCGCGCGTCAGGGTGGTGTCGGAACAGGTCCGCGGCGGGGCCCACCTCGAGCACGCGGCCGTCGCGGAACACGATCGCGCCCTTGGGGAAGCGCAGGATCTCGCGGCCCTCGGCGTCGGGAGTGACCACCTCGGAGGTGTTGTGCAGGATCAGGTAGGCGGTTCGCCCGGCGACCTGCTTGGCCGAGGGGTCGTGCGCGGACCAGTAGCTCATCGGCTCACGAGGTCACACCGGGCAGCTTCATGCCGGTGGCGCGCGCGTGCGTGATGGCCTGCTCGTAGCCTGCGTCGGCATGCCGCATGACACCCGTGCCGGGGTCGTTGACGAGCACGCGCTCGAGCCGGCGGTCGGCCTCGGCGCTGCCGTCGCACACGATCACCATGCCGGCGTGGATGGAGTTGCCGATGCCCACGCCACCGCCCTGGTGCAGTGACACCCACGACGCGCCCGAGGCCGTGTTGAGCAGCGCGTTCAGGAGCGGCCAGTCGGCGACCGCGTCACTGCCGTCACGCATGGCCTCGGTCTCGCGATACGGCGAGGCGACCGAGCCCGTGTCGAGATGATCGCGGCCGATGACCAGCGGGGCCTTCACGCGGCCCTCGCGCACCAGTTGGTTGAAACGCAGTCCGAGCCGGTGGCGCTCGCCGTAGCCCAACCAACAGATGCGCGCCGGAAGTCCCTGGAAGCGCACGTGCCGCTGCGCCAGCGGGATCCAGCGGTGCAGCCGCGCGTCGTCGGGGAACTCGGCCAGCGCCGCTTCGTCGGTGACGCGGATGTCGTCCGGGTCACCCGAGAGCGCCGCCCAGCGGAACGGGCCCTTGCCCACGCAGAACAGCGGCCGGATGTATTCGGGCACGAATCCCGGATAGCCGAACGCCTGCTCGTGTGGCAGACCTCCCTTCTCGGCCTCGCCGCGCAGGTTGTTGCCGTAGTCGAACAGCACCGTGCCGCGCTCGCGCATGCCGAGCAGCGCGCGCACGTGGCTCGCCATGGACTCGCGCGCGCGGCGCACCACGTCGTCGGGCCGCGCGCGCCGCGCCTCGGCCACCTGATCGAGCGTCATTCCCGCCGGCACGTAGCCGTTCAGTGGATCGTGCGCGCTGGTCTGGTCGGTCGCGACATCGGGGACGACGCCGCGACGAAGCAGTTCGGGCATCACCTCGGCGGCGTTGCCGATGAGCGCCAACGAGAACGCCCGCTGCTCGGCCTGCGCCGCGCGACACAGCGTCAGCGCCTCGTCGAGCGAATGCGTCACCCGGTCGCAGTAGCCACTCGCGACGCGGCGCTCGGCGCGCGCCGCCTCCACCTCGACCGCCAGGCACACGCCGCCGTTCATGGTGACGGACAGCGGCTGCGCGCCACCCATGCCGCCCAGCCCCGCCGTCAAGACGAGCCGACCGGCGAGCGAGCCGCCGAAATGGCGATCGGCGCACTCGGCCAATGTCTCGAACGTGCCCTGCACGATGCCCTGCGAGCCGATGTAGATCCACGAGCCCGCGGTCATCTGCCCGTACATCATCAGGCCCAGCTTCTCGAGCGCCCAGAAGTGCTCCCAGGTTCCCCAGTGTGGCACCAGGTTCGAGTTGGCGATCAGCACGCGCGGTGCGTCCGCGTGCGTGCGGAACACGCCGACCGGCTTGCCGCTCTGGACGAGCAGCGTCTCGTCGTCCTCGAGCGCGCGAAGTGCCGCGACGATCCGGTCGTAGGACGCCCAATCGCGCGCCGCCTTGCCGGTGCCGCCGTAGACCACCAGGTCTTCGGGGCGCTCGGCCACCTCGGGGTCGAGGTTGTTCATGAGCATGCGCAGCGCCGCTTCCTGGATCCAGCCCTTGCACGACCGCTCGCGCCCGCGCGGTGCACGGACGACTCGTGCGGAAACCACCCGGGTCACGTGGACAGCACCTCCTCGGCCAGCTTCTGCGGACCCGCACTCAGCACCCAGCGCGCCAGTTCCTCGCACGGCCCCTGCAGCGGGCGGTCGCCCTCGGGCGCGGACACGATGCGGCGCACGGCGCCGTAGAGCATCTCGGTACCCTCGCCCGCTTTCAAGGGACGGCGCAGCTCGAGTGCGCGGCAGCCGCACAGCAGCTCCAGCGCCACGACCCGCGCGGCGTGGTCGGTGATTTGCCGGGCGTGGCGCGCGGCGATGGGCGCCATGCTGACGTGGTCCTCCTGACCGGCGCCGGTGGGAATAGAATCCACGCTCGCGGGATGCGCCAGCGTCTTGTTCTCCGACACGAGCGCGGCCGCGGTGTATTGCGCGAGCATGTAGCCGCACTCGACGCCGGGATTGGCCGCGAGTGCCGCCGGCAGCCCGGAATCGCGACCGTCCAGCAGCCGATCGATTCGGCGCTCCGAGATCGAGGCGATCTCGGCCACGGCGATCTTCAGGTAGTCCGCCACGAGTGCGACCGGCTGGGCGTGGAACAGCCCGGCCGACACCGTTTCGCCGCCGTCCCCGAACACGAGCGGGTTGTCGTTCACCGAGTTCAACTCCACCTCGAGCTGCTGCTCGACGTGCAGGATGGCGTCCCACGACGCGCCCATCACGGGCGGCACGCAGCGCAGGCTGTAGGCATCCTGCACCCGCCCGCAGTCTTGGTGCGAGGCCACCAACGCGCTGCCGCGGGAATACTCGCGCAGGCGACGCGCGGCCTCCTGGGCACCGCGATAGGGCCGCAACGCCTGCACGTCCTCACGCGCCGGCTGGAACGAGCCCAGCAGCACCTCGGTGGACAGCGCCGCCGCACCCATGGCCGCCTCCCACACGCGCTCGGCGTCCGCGCACGCGAGCGTCGCCCACGCCGTGGAGAACTGCGTACCGTTGATGAGTGCCAATCCCTCCTTGGCCTCGAGCGTGAACGGCTGCAAGCCCGCGCCGCGCAGCGCCAGCGCGGCCGGCATGCGCTGCTCGCCCAACCAGGCCTCGCCCTCGCCCACGAGCACGCCGGCGACGTGCGCGAGCGGGGCCAGGTCGCCCGATGCGCCCACCGAGCCCTGCAGCGGCACCACCGGGGTCACGCGTCGCTCGAGCATGGCGGCCAGCATCTCGATCAGCTCGGGCCGCACGCCCGAGACACCCATGGCGAGCGAGTGCGCGCGCAGCAGCAGCATGGCGCGCACCACCTCACGCGGCGTGGCGGGCCCGACGCCGGCGCAGTGCGAGCGCACCAGGTTCAACTGCAGCGCGCGCGTGTCCTCGGCCGGGATCACCCGGTCCTTGAGCGTGCCGAATCCGGTCGTGACGCCGTACACCACGCGACCGTCGCGCACCGCGTCGTCCACCACGCGGCGACTGGCTCGCACGCGCTGCCGGGATTCCGCGGGCAGGTCCACGCGCACGTCGCCGCGCGCCACATCCACCACGTCGTCCAACGTCAGCCTGCTCACGCCCAGCCGGATCACGGACTCTCCTCCATGGGCACACCGTCCTCGCGCGCGAGGAACGAGCCGGCCTCGTGCGCGAGGCCGCGGGGATCCTTCCACAACTTGGGTTCGACCGGCAGCGCGGCCCGGAACGCTCCGCGGTACGACGCGCGCGCGAGTCGCGGGTCGCACACCACCAGCACCCCCCGGTCGGTCGAGCGCCGGATGAGCCGGCCCACGCCCTGCCGGAACCGCATCACCGCTTCCGGTACGGCATCGTGACGGAACGGCTCGAGACCGCGCTCGCGCAACCGCTCGGCGCGGGCCTCGACCACCGGGTCGTCGGGCACCGAGAACGGCAGCCTCGCCACCACCAGCACCTCCAGCGCCTCACCCGGGAAGTCGACACCTTCCCACAGGCTCTGGACGCCGAGCAAGACCGCGGAACGTTCCTCGCGGAATCGCTCGGCGAGCAGCCCCGCGGGGCCATCCCGGTCCTGCGCCCAGAGCGGCGCCTCGGGCGGCAGAAGTGTGCGCAGGCGCTCGTGGGCACGGCGGAGCCGCTCGTGCGCGGTGAACAGCACCAGCGTGTTGCGCTTCGCCACCCGCCACAATGCCGCGACCACCTCGGCGATGCTGCCGGCCTCATCGGGTCCGGCATCGAGCACGTAGGCGCGCATCTGTTCGGCGAGCGCGAACGGACTCGGCACGCTCAAGCTCTCGTAGGGCGTGCCCAGTTCCTCTCCGAGCCCCAGCCGTTCGGCGGCCCAGGTGAAGTCGCCCGCCGCGGACAGCGTGGCGCTGGTGAGCACCGCGGCGCGCGGGCCGTCCCGCACCAGTCGGCGGGCCTGCTCGCCCACCCACACCGGGGCGCCGTGCAACTCGGCCGCGCTGGCGCGCGGGCCCTGTGATCTCCAGTAGGCCCAGTCGCGGTTGCCCGCGTCGGCCAGCAGCGACAGGTCGTCGTGCAGCAGCTGCCAGCGACTCGACACGGTGTCGAGTTCGGCCTCGAGCTCCTGGGCGGCCTCGCCCTCGGTGCCGGCCGACTGCACCGCTCCCGAGCCGCGACGTAGGACGTCGGCATAACGCCTTGCGTGCTCGAGCACCACTTCGAGACGCTGGAGGTCGCGCCCGAACAGCTCGGCCGCGTCGCGGTGCCGCATCCGGCGCGCGTAGGGCCCCTCGCCCGCCGGCATGCCGGCTCCCAAATGCAAAAACAATGCGTCGGCGTCGCCGCGCAGTTGGTCGGCACGCGCCGACAGAGACTCCAGGTCGGCGAACAGTCGTTCGCGGCCGGCGCCCTGCTCGAGCAACGGCAACGCGAACGACCGCACGCGCGCCAGGAGCCCGGTGGAGCGCCGCCCGGCCGCGAACTGGCCGGTGAGTCGCAGCAGTTCCTCGATGCGGTGGCGCGAGACAGAGCGCTCGAGCTGCGACGACAATACGCCCTCCAGCCGATGCGCCTCGTCCACGACCAGCACGTCGCACGGCGGCAGCAGGCCGTCCGCCTCGGCGGCGCGCGCGAGCAGCGCGTGGTTCACCACCACCAGCTTCGCCTCGGCCGCGCGGCGGCGCGCGCGCGCCCAGAAGCACTCCCGCCCGCGCCGGCACGTCGCGGCCGTGCACGCCGAGGGATCGGTGGCCACTCGCGCACGCACGCGCCGGAACGCCTCGCCGTCCAGGTGCGGGAAGCGGTCCAGGTCGCCAACGCCGTCCGCGGCAGACCACGTGCGCAGGCCTTCCAGCACCTCGAGCTCCTCGTCGCCGTCGGCGCTGGCGATGTCCAGCGCGCGCGGGCAGAGGTAGTTCTGCTTCCCCTTGAGCAACGCCACGGGCAGCGACAGCCCGAGCGCCGACAGCACCGCGGGCAGGTCGCGTTCGAACAGTTGGTCCTGAAGCGAGCGCGTGCACGTCGCCACCACCACGCGCTCGCCCGTCGCGACGGCGTGCAGTACTGCGGGCAACAGGTAGGCCAGCGACTTGCCCACGCCGGTCGGCGCTTCGGCGAGCAGCACGCCGCCGTGCTCGAACGTGCGCGCCACCTCGAGCGACAGCTCGCGCTGGCCCGCGCGCTCTTCCCAGTCGGGCCAGTGGCTCGCGAGCGCGCCGCCCGGATCGAACGCGTGTTCCACCCGCGTCACGAGCGACATCAGAACGTGCTCACGAGCCGCAGGTGGATGCGTCCATCAAGGAACCCGCGGCCCGGTTCGAGGCCGTAGTCGAGGTCCACCAGCCCGCCCGCTGCGCGCAGTCGCAATCCGAACCCGATACCATCGGCGTCGCGCATCACCACGCGGTCGCCGATTGCGGCCCCTGACGAGTCGGTCATCGCGAGGCGCGTGAAGAGCCGGGCATGGTCCCAGAACAGCGCCACGCGCTCGCCGCCCGCTCCCGGGAACCAGCGGTACTCGAGCCGGCTCGCGAGCACGCGGTCCACGCGAAACGCCTCCTCGTCGTGCCCGCGCAGCGTGGAGGCACCCCCGACCGGCGTGCGCTCGTACTCGGGGAGCACCCGCTCGCTCGAGAAGCGCCCCGTGCCCCAGAGCTCGAACGCCACTCCGGAACTCGGTGCGGTCGGCCGGTGCCATTCCACGCGCGCTTCGGCCACGCCCGCCCGGGAGCGGCGCGTCGAGGCCTCGCCCGCGAGCGGCGCGCGCAGTGTCTCGCGCTTGGACACGCCCGTCCCGCTCAGGTGCAGCCGCGTGCCGCGCCGAGGTGCGTAGATCTCGTCGCGCCCGTCGCGCTCGTAGGCGAACACGGTATTCTGGAGATTGGCGGTGCGCGCCGCTCCCCGGGTCTGCACCACACGCTCCTCCTCGAGTCCCAGTTCGATCCGATCCCCGGGCCCGAGTGCATGCGCCAGGCGCGCGCCCCAGCGCGTGCGCGTGTAGGTCGAATCTTGAAGCTGCTGCGCCAACGCCAGCTCCAGCCGGAACGGCAGACCGCCAAGGTAAGGCTCGGCGTACCGCACACGGAAGTCGGAGCGGCCACCGCCGCGCGACTGCCAGCCCAGCGCGGCCGAACGCGCCGTGCCGAGCAGGTTTCCCAGTTCGAGTGCGGCGAGCCCCACCACGCCGGAGCGTCCCTGCATGCCGACCGCGCCCTCGAACCGATTGTAGCGTGGTTCCTCGACGCGGAACGCGAGCGTGCCAGCCTCCCACTGCGGCCCGCCCTCGAGCGCCGTGAACTCCGTGCGCGAGAACACGCCCAGGTGCGCGAGCCGGGCCGCGGCCGCGCGCGCCTGGGCGGGGTCGTACGCCTGACCCGCCAGCCTGCCGAGTGCGCGTCTCGCCACATCCGCCCGCGTCACACGCAGGCCATCGATGCGCACGCCGCTCACTTGCACGCGCGGACCGAGCCCGCCCGAGAGCCGCACGTCCACGCGTCCCGAGTCTGCGTCCCAGCCGGTCACGGCGAGCTGTGCCCACGCGTGCCCGCGCGATTCGGCGGTGCGCAGCGCCTGGTCCACGAGTGCGGTGAGCAGGGTCGGATCCACGGGTACCCCCGCCGGCCAACGGAGCCAACTCGCGAGTGCGGTGGAATCCTCGCGGGGCACGACCAGCGCGAGGCCCCGCCAGCGATAGCGCGGCCCCGCATCGGCCGAGAGGGCCAGCGCGTTGGCCGCCCTATCCCACGCGGCGGCGAGCGAGGCATCGAGCCAGCCGGACGATTGCAGTCGCACCTCGGCGCGCTCAAGCGCCCGCGCCAACGCGCTACTGTCCGCCGGCGAGCGGAGCGCCGGCGCGAACAGCGCGTCGGCCTCGCGCGACGCCAGCGGCCAGCCCGTCACCCGCAACCGCGCCACCGGCGCCGCCCTCGCCAGCGAAGCGCACGCGCAAGCCAGCAGCGCCAGCAGTGCGAACAGCGCACAGCGTCGCGCCACGCAGCGCGGCCACAGGCCGCGCCTCGCCCGGAGGACGAGAAAGCTCAAAAGAAAGCCCTCACCTCTGCCCTCCCGTTCACCACGGTCTTCCGCCCCGGTCGTTCGCGCACGCTCGCCTCGAGTCCGAACGTCGTGGTCTCGTGCAGGCGCCAGTCGAAGCGCGCGGTCCCGTCCCAGCGCGCCGCACCCGCCGCTTCGGCGCTCGGCAGGAGCCCCAGCGCGGGTGGCCCGCTCACGAACGCTCGCCGCACCACCACCTCGGCGCGCCCCGACTTGCCCAGGCCCACGGCCGCGTCCGGGCCCAGGCGAAGCGTGCGCGTCGCCTCACCCTGATCCAACGCCTGCGACCACGTCGCCTCCATCGCGCCCGCCAGCCGCAGTTGCGCGCCTGGCTGCCACACCCACAGCGCACTCGCCACCCGGTCCACGAGCGTGCGCGTGAACGTCGCACCCGCGGCGAAGGACTGGGCGGCGCGCTGCCACTGCACGCGTGCTTCGGCCTCGGCGCTCGTGGAGGTACCGGGTCGCGCCCGCCAGCGCAGCGAACCCGAGCGCTGGTCGGTGCTCTGGGCGAAGTTCTCGAACGTGCGGTCGGCGTTCAAGCGTCGCTCGGCGCGCACGCGAATGCCCGCCACGCGTGAGGCCGGAGCCAGTTCGGCCTCGAGGCGTTGCACGATGCTGCCGCGCGCCAGTTCGGGATCCACCAGCGCGAGTCCGGTGGACAGGAACACATCCGTCAACCGGCCACCGCCGCGCCGGCGCGCTTCGTCCTCGAGCGTGAACTCGACGCGCGAGCCGCGCCAACTCTCCGAATGGCCGAACGTCCACGCCGCGCGCGCGCTCGTGGCGGTGCGCGCGAAGCGCTCCAGGTCGGGACTCACCACCAGCACCAGCTCGTAGTCGCCCGTGCCCACGAAGTTCCCGGTCGCGTCGTAGCTGCCGCGCCCCGCGCCCACGAACGTGAGCGTGCGCACGCGCCGATTCTCGGCCTCGCCCGTGCGTTCCACCTGGAGCGACCCGGACAGACCCGCCGGGCGCCAGTCCCCGCGCAGTCGCGTGCTCGCCAGATCCTGGCGGACGAGCGCGCCGCTCGCCTCGTCGCGCGTGTCGCGCCGGTGCGCCTGGAGCGCCGCCCCGAACGGCGCCGACGCTGGAGTCTCGAGGCTGGCGCGAAGGATGCGCGTGCGCGAGCGGGCGTCAGTGCGGCCCGCGTCGCGCGCATCCGTACGCGCGCCGGCCCCGAACGCCGCGCGCCACGGCACACGCGCACCCGAGGCGAGCTCCAGGTCGAGCGCCCGTACCTGGTCGCTCGCTACCGCGGTGTCGCCCGGCGTCTCGCGCCGGTCGCTCTCGCCGCGCAGAGCCGGCGCCCACCAGTTGCCGCGCCAGCGCAGCTCGCCCGTGAAGCGCGACCGGCCGCCATGCGGGAACGCGAGCGAAGCGCGCGTGCCGCCGGCCTCGAGCCACGCCGCCTGTGCCCCGAGTGCGCCGGCGGTGAACCGCCCGCCGAGCTGGTGTCGCGTGCCGGCGTAGCCGTCGGGTGTGTTGAGCCGTGCCAGGTCGGCGCGCAGCTCACGCCCTTCGGCCGGACGCCACCAGGCGTGCGCCTCGCCCCGCCGCTGGTGCTCCAGGTCCGAGCCTCCGGGCAGGCCCCAGTCTTCCTCGGCAAACGGTCGCTCGAGCCGCGTGAATGGCGCGAAGCGCCGGTCCACGGCGCGAAACGCCGCGCCGGCTCCCACCGTTCCGGGGAGGAGCCCGATTCGGCCCTCGCTCGTGAGCGACACGTGCCCGGCACTACCCGCGTCATCGCCGCCGTCGCGCGCCGAGAGCGTGTTGCGATCGAGTCGCGAGAGTGCTCCCTCGGCCTCGAACCGGAGCGGGCCCGCGCTGACGCGCGTGCCCACCGCGGCCAGCTCGTGCGCCTCGGGGGCGGGCAGCGCGCGGCCGACGCGCCAGGCCCCGAGGCCCGGGCCCGCGAATCGGAACACCGCGCGTCCGCCCACCAGGGCCGAGTCGGCGTAGTCGCCGCGGCCCTCGCCCACACGCGCAAAGCGCACGGCGAACGCGCCCGAATCGAGACCCGCGAACGCGAAGCGCGTCACCGCTCCGACGCTCACGCTGTCGTAATCGCCCACGCCTGGCGTCACGCCCGCGCCCAGCGCCAGCGAATCGCCGGCCTGCGACAGCGTGATCCGATCGCTGGCGTCGAGCGCGCCGCCCAGGGGACGGCCAGCATCGTCGCCCTCGCGCAGGCCGTGTGCGAACCAGGACCAGCCGCCACGAGTCCACTCGCTCGAGGCCAGCGCCAGGTTCCGTCGGAAGCGCACCAGCGTGTACTGGTATTCCACCGTGATCCGCGAGGCGGACGAAATGGGACGGCGGTTCGAAAACGTGATGCGCGCGCGTTCGTAGTCCATGGCGTAGTCCGCTGCTTCGCCGCGGGTCATGCGCGCGCCGTCCACCGTGACCACCTCGCTGCCCGCGACGACGGAGATGCCCTGAGCGCCGTCGCGGTCCGTGAGCGTGTAGGGTCCCTGTCGGCCGTCCACACCCGCGAACTGGAGCCGCACGTACTCGCCCTGCGAGCCCGCGGCCGCGGCGCGCAGCGTGAGTTCCCCCGGCTGCCACTCGCCGGACACTCCCTGAACGCGCCGCTCGAGCCGGGCGAACTCGCCGCGGACGACGTTGAGTGGGATGTCGCCGAGCGAGCCGCGTCCATTGCGCGCGCGCAGCTCCACCAAGACGCGGTCCAACGAGCGCAGGTCCTGCGTGGCACCGTCGGCTGAGAGCGGCGTGTCGCGGTCGCTCAGGACGCCGGTGAGCTCCACGCCCGGCGCGACGTGACCGCTCACCGACAGATCGAGCGATTGTCGAAGTGCCGCGTCCTGCGCCGAACCGAACTCCACCGCGATAGTCTTGTTGCCGGTCACGCCGAGCGTCGCGCCCATCGGCGCCACGCCGGGATCGCGCGAAGTGGCCGGTCGCGTGGACGGAACGAGCGCGGGAGTACTCAGCGACGTGTCCGTGGCCGAGACCACGGGCCGCGCGGGTCGGTACACCTGGCGCACGAACTCGAGCGGCGGTGGTGTCACGAGTCCGCAGGCGCGCGCCCACACCGTGTCGCCCGGGGCGAGCACGCGCAGCAGCCGCACGTCACCCGTGAGTCGTTCGAGCCGGTAGTCCCGCCCGCGTTCCCACGCCCCGTCGCGCGTCCACAGCGAATCGCTGCCGACCCTGAGGAATCCGCGTGGCAGGCGCATCACGGCCACGCCGGGCAAGGGCACGAGCGCCACGGTGAAGCAGGACGGATCGCGCTGCACGGGCGCCGCGTGGCCGGAGGCTGCGCACATCAAGAGTGCCCAACCGGCGCACACCCCGAGCGCCCACCCGGGACCGCACCGGCCGGAGTGCGTTGCGGTCCGCGCGATGCGCACGCGCTACTCCCGGGCGACCGGTTCGAGCACCAGGCGGCGCACGCGCCCCGCCCCCGCCTCGGCCACGAGCAGCGAGCCATCCGCCGCGAACGCGAGCGCCCGCGGCGCGGCGAGCCCAACGAGACGCGCGAGCAGTAGGCCCTCGGCCGAGAGGAGCCACAGCTCGCCCGAGCGCTCGCCGGCCACCGCGACGCGGTTCGAGTCGTCCACCGCCACGCTCAGCGAGACCTCGCCGCTGCCCGCAGACCAACGCGGCGTCCAGCGCGTGCCGGACACGCGCCCGCCCGAATCGAGCCACTGCACTCTCGATCGCCCGACCGTGCTGTCGGCGGGCGTGTCCCGGCGGGCACGGGCGCGCGGCCGCTCGACCGTGACCAGCATCCCGCGCGGGCCGCAGGCGAGGGCTTGCAAGCCCGAGAACCCTCCCGCACGTGCGGAGAATCCGCCCAGCTCGCGCAGGAACTCGCCTGCGAAGTCGAACACCAATACGCGGTCCCGATCGGCGTCGGCTACGTACAACGCTCCCCCGCGATCGGCCGCGAGCGCCAGCGGACGCACGCGCCCGACGCGCGCCTCGAGCGTGGGTCGAGCCAGGTCCACGAGCACACCGAGGAGTCGCAGGTGATGATCATACGTGCTCACGCGCTGGTTCTCGATGTCCAGCACGGCCACGCCGAGCGAGCCCACGCGCACGAGTGCGCCCGGCCGCCGAAAGCGACCCGGTTCGCTGCCGAGCGCGCCGGTCTCGTCCAACGACGCGCCGCTCGCCTCCCAGCGGCGGAGCTTGTGGAGCGAGGCGTCGCTCACCCACACGCGCCCGAATGCGTCCCCCAGGACGCCGGCCGGTTCCACGAGCGGGTGCTCGGCATCGCCGACCAACCGCTGCGTCTCGCGCAAGCGCCACTCGACGCCGGCGGCCGTGGGGATCGCGCCCTCAGCGAGCCCGGCATCGGGCGCGGCGAGTGCGGACACCACCCCGAGCACCCTGAGCCATCGTCGCATGCGCGAGGCCCGAGGAATCAGAAACGCGTGGTGAGCGCCGCGCGGTAGACGCCCGGCTCCTCGAGCCCGGGCTCCAGCTCGAGACGCCAGCCCTGCGCGGGTTCCACCGGTGCGCGGCTCGCGGCCCGTGCGGCGTGCAGCGCGCTTACCAGGCGATTCGCGATCGCCAGGCCCAGCGCGGTGTTTGCGCGGAGCCCGGCGCGATGCGCGAACTTCCGCTGGCCTCCGTAACGCTGGAACGCCGCCTCGTCGCTCCAAGCCCAAGCGAGCTCGCCGCCGAGCGAGTGTTTCGCGATGTAGGCGCGGTAGCCCGCGAGGTCGGGGTTGTCGGGGTCGCTCAAGTAGAGGTTGGCTGCGTCGCGGGACACCACGAGCAGGTTGTACTCCGCGCTGCTCGCGAACGCCCCCACGATGCGACGGAACTCGTCGTCGCGGTCGCGCAGATCGACGCCCGCGCTGAGCTGCGCCGTGCGCAGGTAGGCCTCGGTGCGAAGTGCTTGCTGCACGCGAAACGCCGTGAACGCGCCCCACACGCCGGCTTCGGCGATCATGAACACGCGCGCGCTCCCCCGCCGGCCGAGCGTGGCCTGCCCCCAACCCGGCAGGGTGAGTGAACGCAGCAGGATGCGCGCGCGCGCGGGCCCCAGTCCTTCGTTGGATTCGGCTTCGGTGATGCGCGGCTTCTTGCCCTTCTTCGGCTTGTCCCGCGCCGGATCACGTGGCGCGGTGATGCTGCTCGAAGCCAGCGCCAGGCGCGACACCATGGGGGGGTTCGCCACCGCGAGGGCACGGACCGGCGCCGCATCAAGGCTTGTCGACAGTAGCAAGGCGCATGCAAACGAAACGTCCATGCTCAGAACCTCCTCACGAGCGCGGCGCGAAGCCGGGGGCCCGTCGGGCCAACGCGTCCGCCCAGCTGTAGGTCGATGTTCCTCCGCAGCGGCAGGTTGCGCAGGCGTGCGGCGCGCAGCGCGTCGAATGCGGACACCGCGTGATTCGCCCACAGCGCGATCTCGAGGTAGCGAGACTGACGGTAGCGGTCCTGCGACTGATCGCGCGTCCCGCGATAGGACTCGTAGGCCGCGAACGGGTCGGTGGCGGCGAATCCGAAACGATACTGCGAGTCGTTGGAGAGCAGCTCGTAAAACGCGTCGCGGTCCCGTTCCCACAGCGTGCGCAACAGCTCGGCGTCATCCCCGGTGCTGGCCGCGTAGCGCTCGAACGACCACGCCGATGTCGGGTCGGTCGGGTCGCCGAGTAACGCGGCCGCCTTGCGCTGGAGATCGTCCCCTCGCCGGCGCGTGATCGTGCGCCCGGCCCAGCCGAGTGCTTCCGTGAGCATGAAGACCCAGGCACTGTTCTCGCCCACGTAAAGCTGGCCGGCGCCCGGCATCAGACCTGAGAGCGACAGCGCGAGCCCTTCGTATTTCCAGCCCTTGGCGTCCAGCGAGCGATAGGTGGAGTCCTCCGACAGGCCCCATTCGCGTTCGATGGTCCGCTGCGCGAGCCACAGCTCGGGCACCTCGGCCGCACCGCTCAACACCGAGGGCGCCAAGCGCGAGCCCGCGTCCATCGCGGCCGCGGGAGCGGCGAACAGCAGCAGCGTGCCGAGCACCACGGCGACACGGGTCATCGCAGGATTCCCAGGGGAAGGCTCTCGGTGCGTGATCCGCCCGGACCCGAGAAGCGCACGCGCGCCACATAGAGGCCCGCGGGCAGCCCCGACGGATCCCAGGTCTCGAGGTTGTCGCTCCGACGTCCCGCCCGCGACCAGCGCGCCACCTCGTGGCCCGAGGAGTCGAGCACGCGGAACTCCACCGACGCGTCCTCGGAGAGTTGATACGCGAACTGCACGGGCTTGCGTCGCGCCGGGTTGGGATAAGCCTTGAGCGAACCCGCCACGAGCGGCCCGGCGCTCGGGGCTCCCGGGCTGATCGTGGCGCCGTCCGGCAGCGACGAGCTGCGGCCGGGATCGCCACCCAGCATGCGCCACGGGCTCGCGGTGGCGGCGAGCGACGAGGGCACGGAGTAGGCGTAGAGCAGACCGAAGCGGTCGGGCGCCACGATCTCGAGCGCGCCGTCGCCGTCCAGGTCGGTCGCGAGCATGGAGCCTCCGGCGCCAACGCCGGTTGCGAGCGGCCAGCCGTCCGGCGTGCGACCCGCGCCGTCGAGCGCGGCGATGACGCCGCTGGCATTGAGCGCCACGAGCTCCGGGCGCCCGTCGGCGGTCAAGTCCAGCGCGAGTGGCGGCGTGTAGGTGCGGAAACCCTCGACCGTGCTCGCGCGTGGCCAGCCAGGCGACGGCCTCCCGGTGCGGTTCAGGTAGGCGAGCCGCGAGTGGCGGCTCTGCACGATGACTTCAGGGAAGCCATCGCCATCCGGGTCGCCTGCCGCGAGTCCGGCCACCAACGTGTCGCCAAACGAGCCGCCCCATCCGGAGAGCACGAGGCCCGACGTCACGCACCAGGCCCAGACGCGGTCGGCGTTGCGCCCGACGAGCGTGGGCTGGGGTGCGCCGGCGGCCCCGCATTCGTCCGCGGCGTTGGCGCCGGTTCCGCCGAGGCGAAGCCAGAGGAAATCCGGGGCGAAGCCCGGGCCGCCCGCGCTCACCGGCCAGTTCGGGAGCGGCGCGAGCGTGGGAAGGCTCAGCACGATGACTTCGCCATCGGCGCCGGCTGCCGCGACCAGTCCGCTCGGTGGCGGCGGCCCCGCGGGCACCGAGGCCGTGAACGCCAGTCGGCCGCTGACGCCGCCGGCGAGCGCGACCGAGCTCGTTGCGATCACGTTGCCGGTGCCATCCAGCGCGCGCACGCGGCCGTCCTCGCAACCCACCAACACGCACCAGCCGGTGGCGTAGTCGCCGGCGACCATGGGTGGAGTACTCGCGGGCGACGGCAGCGTCACCGGGAACCCGACCGGCACGGCGCCGCTCGGGCGCACGACCCAGAGCTTGCCGCCCTCCGTGTCCGCGGGACCGGTGTGATAAGTGGTCGCGAAGACCGCTCCGGGCGATCCGCCTCCCGCGGCGAGCGCCGCCACTTCCGGCCGCGGGCGGCGATCGAGGCGCGCGAAGTCCAACGTGTCCACGCCCCCGAGGCCCTTGCCGTCCCAGCGCACGGCGAACACCGCCGCCGAGTCGCGCACCGCGGCCCGGACCGCGAACGAGGTGTCGCTGATCGAGGAGTCCCCGCCCGCCCACACCACCTCGGGCCGGCCATCGCCATCGAGGTCCGCGGCCAGCGGCGTCGGGCCGCCGGGCGGGAAGTTCGCGCGCACCGGCCAGCCCGCGGGCTGCCACGTGCGCCGCACGCGTACATGCATGGCGTCGCTGGCATCGTCCAGGAACGTGACGGCCAAATGCGGACGCGTACCCTGGTTCGGCAAGAGGTTCGGCACGGTGACGTCGGACAGCTCGGGCTGGACGCGCGCTTGGTAGGGATCGAACTCGCCGCCGGTCCAGAAGGGTGAGCCCAGGTCGCCCAGGTCGTCCAGTCCGTCGGCTTCGATGATCTGCAGTCCCAGCCGGCGCGGGTTGCTGTTGAAGCCGTAGTCGGGATTGGTGCGCAGCGAGGTGAAGAACGGGATCACGCTCTCGTCCACGTGCCAGGCGAGCACGCCCGAGCCCGCCAGCAGCGCGTCGTACTCGAACCGGTCGGGTTCGCGCGGACCCAGCACCACGCCCGTCGTATCGTCCAGCAGCAGCCGCACCGCGCTGGACGGCGACAGGTAGCGGTTCTCGAGGATCACGTACTCGTCGCTCGACAGGTCCAGCCTGACGAAATCGTTCGTGCGCTGGCTGCCGCGCAGCGTGAACATCGCCGTGTCGGCGGAGCTCGGCACGCGGTAGTTCACCAGTCCTTCATCGAGGATGAAGTTGCGCTGGAACGGATCAAGGCTCGGAGGCAGCAGTCCGACGGCGAAGATCTCCCCCGTGGGCAGCTGCACGCGCGAGCCCACCAGGTTGCCGCTGTCCATGAGCGACCACTCGCCCACCACCGGCAGCGCCGTGTTGATGTCGTAGATGTCGCCCAGGCCGAAGAAGTTGTGCCCGTTCTCGTGTGCGATGACCCCATTCAGGGCGCCATACGCGTCGTCCTGGTTGAGCGTCTCGGGCAGGAACGCCACGCGGTCGATGGGCCGGTCGCGATTGCTCGAGTCGGCGAACACGACGCGGTCGGTACTGTCCACGAACATCGTGAACGAAGGGATGTCCTCCTTCGAATCCTGTCGGATATCGCTCTGGAGGTCGCTGCCGGCGTGAATGATCATGAATCGGTCGTAGCGGTCCCACGGCACGCGGTCGCCCCGGGCGATGGACTGCGAGTCCGCGGCGAAGAAGCACGCGCGCATCATGTCGACCGCGGCGCGGAAGATGCTACTCCCGAACACCCACGGTCCCAGATCGGCCATGTCGGTCAGGTGATACGCCGAGTCCTGTTCGGCGGGCCACACGTCCACCTCGACCAGGACGCGTCCGTAGGACTGGACGTCGAAGTAGCGCGACAGCGCCTCGCCGTGCTTGCGGTAGAAATCCCGATTGTGCGGCGGAGGGTCGACCGGGTTCGCCACGGTGTCGGCGGGGTTCAGGTTGAAGCGTCCCGTGCCGCTCGAGGCGTTGCCGCCGCGATCGGCAAGGAAGTCCACGCGCAGGAACGCCACGCGCAACGTGTCGGGTGGCTCGGGTGGGGCGATGCCGGCGGCAGAAAACGCGCGCGTGCGCTTTTCAACCTTGGCGGCCGCTGGCTGCCAGTCGCCTCGGCGCGATGCGCCGAGCGACGGCCCCACGCGGAACGCCGCCGCGTGCAGCGCTTCCTCATGGGCATGGAACGCTCGCCGGCGCTCGAAGCGGGCAGCCAGCACGGCGCGTTCATCGGTGCTTAGCGCCACGGCCCGCGGGGGCGACCCCCGGCGCTCGCTCGCGAGCACGGCCTCGGCCGGGGCCACGGGGCGAACGACGAGCGAACGTGTTTCGGCCGCACGGGCGGGCGGCGCCGGTGCGGTCGGGAATGCGAGGACGAGTGCGAGGAGCGCGACGTGCCGGCGGAGGTTCACGCGAGCGTCAGAAGCGATAGCCCAGGGTGATCTTGCTGACATTGGGGAGTCCGGAGTCCTTCGCCTGCGGGATGCTGCCGAAATCCAGCGACAGGCCCTTCCAGCCCAGTCCCAGTCCGTAGGTGAGTCCTTCGAGCTGTCCGAGTGGGTCATGGTAATACCCCACACGCCCCGCGATCTGATCCGTGTAACGCAGCTCCACCCCGCCGTGCAACTGCCAGAAGGCGTCGGTGACCAGCGACTGGTCGAAGTCGCCGGCGAACAGGAGCCGGAAGCCCTCCTGCTCGTAGGCCTCCCAGGCAAGTCCTGCCTTGACGTTTCGCGACAGCGGGCTCCGCTCGTCCTCGTTGATGAACGTGACGCTGGGGCCCAGGTTCTGGACGTTCACGCCCAGGTTCAGCCGAGCGGCCGGGATGCGATAGAGCGCCGCCACGTCCAGGCCGAAGGTGGCGCCGACGCCCGAGAGCGACTGCGGCGCCAACTGGATGCGGATGTACTTGAGCGAGGCGCCGACCGAGAGATCGGGCAGCAGCTTGGTGCCGTAGGAGATGGCCGGCGAAATCTCGTTGGAGGTGAAAGTGCCGGTCGGGATGCCGAACGCGTCGGTACCCTCGCTGGTGCCGTAGGACAGGAACACCAGTCCGATGCCGAACGCGCCCCAGCCCGCCGTGGGCTTCACGAACGTGAGGTAGTTGTAGTTCACGTCGGTCGCGAGTCCCGGGACCAACTGGGCGTAGGTCAGGTCCACGGCGGACTTGTTCACGAAGCCCAGCCCTGCCGGGTTCCACCAGGTCACACCCGTTGCGTCGTCGGCGATGGCGACGCCGGTCGCCCCCAACCCGTTCTGGCGGGCGCCCGGCTGGATATCGAGCGAACGACCGGTGCCCTGCGCGAAGGCCGTGGACGCGAGCGTGAGGCCGAGCGCACAGCCCAGAACGATGGTGGTCGACAGACGCATGGGAAGGCTCCTATTGGGTGGGACCCGAGGGGTTCGGGCATGGTATCGGCCGGGGATACTACACCGGACCGGACCCATCGGTTCCAGTAACCCGTTCCCCGGGAAACCGCAGCCCCGACTAGGGGCTCAGGACGACAAAACGGCCCTCGGCGGTGGCCTTCTGGCGCGCGCTGCTCGTGCCATCGGACTCCCGGCCGCTGACGTACACCTTATAGAGGTAGGTGCCCTGGGCGAGCGGGTCCCCTTCGTCGTCGCGGCCGTCCCACGGTACCTGAACTTGGCCGATGCCACCGAACTGGCGGAGCATGCGGACCAGCTTGCCGGAGACCGTGTAGACGCGGATGAGCGTGTTGACGGCGTCGCCGGGCGCGTCCACCACGAACACGCCGCCCGCTCCGCTGCCGGCCGAGCGGACCGGATCGGGGAACAGGAACGTGCGCGTCACCCGAAGCGGCGGTGTGTCCACCACCTGGAAGTCGAGCGACGCCGTACTGCGGTGACGCACGGCGTCGATGCCGGTGGCGAGATTGTCGGCGGCCGAGACGCGAACGGTGTGCGGTCCCGTGGCCAGGCCCGGCAGCTGGAAGCTGGCGGTGCCCGACTGGTACGAGTCCGCGGCATAGCGGAACGTGGCGGTCACATCCGTGCGGGTGGTGGTGTTGCCGTCGAGCGTGACCACGATGGAGTTCTGCGGCGCGTGGCCGGTGGTCATGATGCCGTTCTCGTCGAACAGGTTGATCTGCAGCGTGGCGTCCGGGCGCACGTTGGTGGACCCGCCCACGAACGACAGCGTGACGCGTGGTCCCTCGTCGTCGCCCGCCGGCGGCGCGCCGGGCACCACCTCCACCTGCCGATCACCCACGCCATCGGTCTCGCCCCCCGCGGCGTTCGTCCGGCCCACAACGTACGCACGTATGCGGCCGTCCACGCCATCCAGCGCGTCCAGCGGCACCACGAACCGGCCGCGGAACGTACCGCCCTGCAGCGTGACGTCGCCGTGGTACATGGGACCGGCGCTGAAGCGGTAGGCTCGCGGCTGCAAGCGGCAAGCGTCCTCGGGCGTCAAGTTCGTCGGTGCCGAGTCTTCGATGAGCACGCTGGCGACGCCTTCGAGCGGCACCAGCGCGCCGCCGGGCCGATCGAGCACGCGACCCTCGAAGCGCACCTGCTGGCCGCGCGTGAACTGCGTGACCTGCGCTCCCAGTACGTCGGTGAGCGTCATCTCGGTCCACAGGCGCGGCAGGTTCAGCAGCGTCGCCGCGTCGCCCATGACCTGATACTTCTCGCTGTTGGTCCCCTGCGCCGCCGGGACAGACTTGGCCGCGAGCAAAGCCGCCGAGAGCGGCAGGTGGTACTGGCCGGAGGTTGGCAGGTGCACGCCCGCCACGGTGATCGTGTCGCGCGTGAACACAGCGTCGTAGATGAGATTGTTCAGGAACGCATTCGAACCACTCAGCGCCTGCTCGGTGGCCGAGATGACCGAGATGCAGCCGCCGTTCGTGGACATGAACAGGCGTTCGCCCAGGCTCTGCACGGTGGGGTCATTGAACTTGCCCACGTCGCACGACGCCGCGATCAACACGGGCAGTCGCAGGCCGTTCGTGAGCGTACCGGCGTCGCTGTCGAGGAACACGCCCTCGTCGGTCATCTTGAACGGGCTGCCGTGGCCCACGTAGTTCAAGATCGAGGCCCCGCGATTGAGATCCTTGAACAGCGCGGCGCGCGCCGCCGGCTTGGTGCCGCCAGGGCCGGTGGGAAAGGTGTGCAGGTAGACGTACTCGCGATCCGTCTCGGACGGCGTGTGCCCGAGATTCAGGTTGTTGGTCTGAGTCACGTGCTCCCAACCGAGCGGATCGCATTCGACGCCCTGCGCATTGTCGTCGGCCATGAGCAATGCGGTATTGCGGTATTCTCCGAATGGCGCCGAGCGTTCGTAGGCGAGCAGTTTGTTTGTGACCACGTCGAGCGCGCTGGCCGCGTCTCCCGCCGGGATACGGGCGGTGAGGTAGTCCGGCAACACGGTCACCGGGTCGTCCACGTTGACCAGCCAGTCGTCAGTCGCGTACTGGCGGCGGATCAGGAACTGCGTGTCGAAGTTGTTCTCGAACGAGGGCAGCAGGCAGCCCGGCTGGCCGGGCACCGCGCGACCGGTGATGTCCTTGAAGTCGAACGACGCATCGCCCAGGAACGTCACGTAGAGCGGCCGGCGCGACCAGCCGGTGGCGGCGCGCAGGAAGTTACGGATGGCGCCCGGGTCCGTGCGCCCGCCCGAGAACTGGTCGAAGATCGCCGAGATCGGCACCTTCGTGGTCAGGTACGGCGCCGGCGAGGTGATGAGCGGCAGGCGCTGTTGACGCCAGGCGATCAGCGAATCCGCCGCCTGGACGAAGCCGTCGTAGTAGAGCACCAGGTAGTCGGCGCCCTGCGTGGCGCTGCGCAAGTTCTCGAGGCTCGTGAACGGCGCGTCCGACAGCGCGCTCACCGGCAACAGCGCGGAGTTCTGCTCGAGGATCGAGTTGGGCACGACCACGTAACGGTGCGACATGGACTGCGAGTCGGCCACGGCCAGCCAATGGTCGCCGGCCGTGCCACTCGGGACCGCACCCTGCAACAGCACGGGACGTAGCGGCTCGGTCACGTCGAACACATAGCTGGACGGCGGATTCACGAATGGCCCGATGTCGTAGCGGAACCGCCCCGTGCCCGCGTGCGTGCGGAATTCGATCGCATCGCCCGCGGGGCGCAGCAGGCGCTCGTAGTAGAGCTCGAAGAACGCGAGGCCGCTCCGGTCCAGGAAGGCCGGACAGCCGGGCACCGTGTAGAACGGGACCGAGACCGACATGAGGTTGCCAATGCGGCGGAGGAACACGCCGGTCGTGTCGAACGTGCGTGCGCCGCGGTCCGCCGTGTAGAAACCCTGCCACTGCTCGCGCGGGAACTGGACGGTGTTGAACGCCAGGTCGAGCCGGTGGTCGAAGCCCGGCCAAAAGCAATTGCGCAGGAAGAGGTTGCTGGAAAGGCCCCAGTGGCGCAGGCGGAAGCGGGCGGGCCGCGTGGTGTCGGCGTCGGCCAGGTCGAGCGAGTGCGAGAAGCGCTGGCCCGGCACGAGGCTCCGCCAGAACCATTTCTCCCACGCCAGCGTCGAGCGGATGGCGGACGCGTCGGGCCAGTATTCGAGATCCTGCTCCACGTGCAGGCGCCCCGCCACCGTGGGCTGCAGCGTCTCGCTGCCATCCGGCGTCACACTGCGCGTGCCCACCGGCGCGGCACCGATACGAAGCGGCGGCGAGGGATAGCTATCATTCGAAACCGGGCGGTCGGAGCGGGCGACCGTGAGGTAGTAGTAGTTGTACTTCTCGTAGGTGTGGTTGATGAAGCTCGTGTCGGCGCTCGTGGGATCGTAGTCATTCGCCCAGCCGTCGGGGCCCTGGGCGAAGAAGTAAAACGCGTCGTTGTTGTCGGCGAATAGGCCGTCCGGCGGACCGTCCACCGTGGGCGTCGCGGGTGCGGGCGGACTCACGTCGCGCACGATGCCGATGGCCACCTCACGGTAGTCGCACGAATCGCAGTAGCTGTCCTCGGGCAGCACCGTCCGACCGGGCCACGTGAACAATCGCAGGCTGTCGATCGGCGCGGGGTCGCTGGGGTCGAACAGCAAGAGCCCACGCAGGCGCGAAAAGTTGACCGCGTAGAATCCGGTCTTCTGGATGGCGATCTTGATCCAGGTGCGGCCCACGTACAGGCTGGTGTCGGGGGGCGCCGCCAACGCCGCCTGTGCCGCCAGCGGTTCGCCCGCGCGCTTTGCCGCGGCGACCAGCGCGTCCGCGCGCGGTCGGCGCCACGCTCGCCCCTGTTCGTAGTTGACGAGCGAGGCGCGGTAGACGGCCTCGAACGGGTCCACCGGTTCGACCGCAGGTCCGAGCGAGCCGGGCGAGGAGACCGCGAGCTCAACGTCCACGCGCCCCGCGACGCTCAGTCGCCGGAGCGAGGGCTCGTAGGCGACGGGTTCGATCGCCACCCGGGCCAAGCGCTGGTTTCGCATCCACGTCACGCCCAGCAATCGTGCCGCGACCGGCACAGGCGAGCCAGCAAGCCCATACGCTTCGGGAAGTCGCGGGACCGCCGCCGGCTGGCGTGCCTCGTCGATCCCGAGATTCGCGGACAAGGTGATGTTCTCGGTGGGCGTGATCTCGCTCGCCACCGCCGTGAGTCGCACCTCGCCCACCGGCGGCACCGCCACGAGCAGGGTGCGCACGGGGACGGCGGGGGTACCCGGGAGTCCCGAAGCCTGGTAGCCGTCCAGGTCCAGCCGGTCCACTCCCGCTTCGGCTTCGATGCGCGTGAGAAGCGGCGCCGGAACGGTGACCGTGAATCGCACACCGCCGGGAGTGGCCGGAGCCAGGCGCACGCCCGCCGCGGCGCTGGCGGCCCGCGGGGGACCCGCCAGCGCGAGCAGCGCCACGCAGAGGCCGGGCACGAGGGTCGAGAGGTGCTTCGGGAGGCGCACGTGTGAGAGCCCGGGGCGCGGCGTCAGAGCTGTTCGGCCTGGTCCACCAGCATCACCGGGATGTCCTCGACGACCTTGTAGCGCAGCCTGCACGCCGGGCAGGTGAGCGTGTTGGCGGGGACGTCATACGCGAGATCGCCCTTGCAGGCGGGACACACCAGCAGGGCCAGCAGTTCCGGACTCAGCGCCATGGGACTCCTCGAGCAGCCGGGGTTGAAACGACGGGACGGACGACCGGTGCGACCGGGGCCCGAAACGACCCCGAAGAAGTGACCATGGGACCTGGTGGGACCCTCCCGCGTGACCATGAGAACGGCCGGGTGATGTCGCCGTGACCGGCTCAGCGAGTCTAGCATAGTCGTCGCAGTGCGCTCGCGCACGGATCCGGTCCGCACTGCTCCCGGATTCAGCCCCGCGCCTCGCGGAACACGCCGAACCGGCGGAACCGCTGCGCACGGCGCTTCACGAGCTCGGGTCCAGATACCCCGGACAACTCGTCGAGGTTCGCCACGATCGCCTGCCTGAGCGTTGCGGCCGCCGCGGCCGGGTCGCGATGGGCGCCGCCCACCGGTTCCGGCAGCACGCCGTCCACGATGCCGAGGCTCGCCAGGTCGGGTGCGGCCAGTCGCAGCGCCTCGGCGGCCTTGGCCCCCTGCTTCCCGTCGCGCCACAGGATCGAAGCGCAGCCCTCGGGCGAGATGACCGAGTAGACCGAGTGCTCGAACATGAGTACGCGATCGGCCACGGCGATGGCGAGTGCTCCTCCCGAGCCGCCCTCGCCGATCACCACGGTGAGGATCGGCACTTCGAACGTGCCCATCTCGCGCAGGTTCACGGCGATGGCCTCGGCCTGTCCGCGCTCTTCCGCCCCAAGCCCCGGGTAGGCGCCAGGGGTGTCCACCAGCGTCACGATGGGCACGTGGAATCGGTCCGCGAGCTGCATGAGCCGGAGCGCCTTGCGATAGCCTTCCGGGTTCGGCATGCCGAACCGGCGCATGAGGTTCTCCTT